>DATDBI010000128.1:0-16932 GCA_036524915.1 Lysobacter sp.
GCTCGAGCGCGGCGTCGTCGAACTCGTTGATGGTGGCGGTGCCGACGCGGCTGCCGAACGCGACCTCGACGGCCAGCTCGGTGTTGTCGACGATGCCGCTGGTGGAGATGTTGTTCAGGGCGAAGCGGATGTTGCCGTCGATCGAACCTTCAAGCTGCGCCGTGCACTGGTCGGCCTTGGACAGCTTGATGACCTTGTCGAGGATCGCCTTGGCCTGTTCTTCGGTGAAGATGCTCATTGTTTGGGTCTCCAGGCTCAGCCGAGGTTACGGGCGGTATTGATGACGTTGATGCCGTTGAAGCGCGCCGTGCTCGAGCCGTGCGAGACCGCCGACACCTGGCCGGGCTGTCCCTTGCCATCGAAGAAGGAGCCGCCGAGGCGGTAATCGCTGTCGTCGCAGACGGCAACGCAGGCGTTCCAGAATTCCGGCGTGCGGATCTGGTAGGCCACGTCCTCGATCTGCTGGGTGATCTTGCCGTTCTTGATCTCGTAGAACAGCTGCCCGCCAAACTGGGCGTTGTAGCGCTGCTGGTCGATCGAGAACGAACCGTCGCCGATGATGTAGATGCCGTTCTCGACGTCCTTGATCATGTCGGCGACGCTGAGCTTGTTCTTGCCCGGCGCCAGCGAGACGTTGGCCATGCGCTGGAACTGCACGCTCGACCACGAGTCGGCGTAGCAGCAACCGTCGGATTCGGTCTTGCCGAGGATGTGGGCCTGGTCGCGGATGGTCTGGTAGTCCACCAGGGTGCCGTCCTTGATCAGGTTCCACTTCTTGGTCTTGACGCCCTCGTCGTCATAGCCGACCGCGCCGAGGCTGCCGATCTGGGTCTTGTCGGCGAACACGGTGACGTTGTCGGAGCCGTACTTGAACTTGTCCTTGAGCTTGTCCATCGTCGCGAAGCTGGTGCCGGCGTAGTTGGCTTCGTAGCCGAGCACGCGGTCGAGTTCGAGCGGGTGACCAATGGATTCATGGATGGCCAGCCAGGTGTGCGACGGATCGAGCACGAGGTCGTACTTGCCCGGCTTGACCGACGGTGCGGTCAGCTTGGCCTTGGCCTGCTTGGCCGAGGCGATGGCGTCTTCCATCATGTCGTACGACAGGCCGTAGTTGGTCACGCCGTTGGGCGATACAACCTTGCCCGCGGCGGCGCCGTCGAGGTATTCGAAGCCCATGCCCATCGGCGAGGACAGGCCGTCGCGGGTGCGGAACTTGCCGGTGGCCTTGTCGATCGCGGTGACCGTCATCGGCGCCCAGATGCGGTGCACGTCCTGGTCGATGTAGCTGCCGTCGGTGGAGGCGAAGTACTTCTGCTCGTTGACCAGGAACAGCATCGAGTTGACGAAACTGCCACCGGCGTTGATCGCCGCGGCATTGACGCCGAGCAGCAGGTCGACCTTTTCCTTGAGCGGCACTTCCATCGAGTTCTTGCGGATCGGCGTCTTCCACGACACCTCGCCGACGCCCGGCGCCTTGGCCAGTTGCACCGGGGTGGACTGGTGCTTGGCGTTGGCGCGGGCAATCGCGACGGCCTGCTGCGCGGCCTTGACCACGCCCTGGCTGCCCAGTTCGTTGGTGGCGGCGAAGCCCCAGGCGCCGTTGACCAGCACGCGGATGCCGATACCGGTGGATTCGGTGTTGACCACGTTCTGGACCTTGTCCTCGCGCGTGATCACGAACTGGCGCAGGTAGCGGCCGATGCGCACATCGCAGTACGAGGCGCCGGCGGCGGTCGCGGCGCCCAGTGCGGCGTCGGCCAGCGCCTTCTTCTTGGCCACGTCGATCGTCTCCACCAGCGCCTCGGCGGCAATGGCACGACCGAAGGGCAGCATCAGGCCGGCAACACCTACGCCGGTCATCGACAGGAATGAACGTCTATCCACTTGTGTAACTCCCCGGAAAGGCCCGCGCGGCAGCAACTGCCGCACCAGGCAAGAGACGAAGGCTTGGCCCCCCGCGACTGTGGCCAGCGGGCCCGCGGCCCGTCAAGTGACGTTCGGGCTATATGGCCGGCGCCGGCGCCCCCGGATAGGCCGAAGTGTGGACTGCGTCGGCGCCCGTTGCCCGAGGCCCGGCGGGTGGGCTCGCTGGTCGTGGCGCACGCCCGCAAGGCCGCGCCTGTGCGTGGTCCGTTCTTCCTGGAGGCAGGACCGAAGACGGAGCGGACGCATCCCGCTCACCCCACGATCCCCCATGTCGCCATGATCGGCACAGTACGCACGCTGCGATTGTCGTGCGTCGCGTCCCTCGACCTTCACCCATCGCGCACGCAGTTTTACCGATGATGGCTTCGCCGATCGCCATGCGGTATGGACTTCATGGCGCAGCAAGGGAAACGGACATCCCATGTCGCTTCGCATCATCATCGCCGACGACCATCCCATTGTTCGCAGCGGCATGCGCGAGCTGCTCGAGCGCAGCGGCGAGTTCGGTCCCATGGCCGAAGCCGGATCCCCCGACGAACTGGTGCAGGGGCTGGAACAGCGGCCTTTCGACCTGATCCTGACCGACTTCAACATGCCCGGCGGCCAGATCACCGATGGCCTCAATCTGCTCGAACTGATCCGCCAGCGCTGTGCGAACGGTTCTCATCCATGCGCGAACTCCTGCGGATCAGGGCCGTGGCGGCAACTCAGCGCGGCGGCGGCGGCGAGGTTTCCAGCCACTCCTCGAACCTCACCGCACCGATGATCGGGTCCGTACCTGGCGTCAGCGAGCTGTCATTGATAGGCCCGCCGAAGTACTCCGCCGCCGCATCGGCGACCACCTCGCGCGGCTCCTGGTAGTACTTGAGGTAGTCGCGCACGAAGTCCGCCATCGGGCGACGTTCGGGCCCGGCCACTTCCAGCGTCTGGTTCTTCGGCTCCGCCACGGTCACCTTGGCCAGCGCGGCGGCGACATCGGTGGCTGACAGCGGCTGAAACGCAGCCGTCGAGATGTGGACGGCCTCGCCCTTGGTGCCCGAGTGGGCAATGGCATTGAGGAACTCGAAGAACTGCGTGGCACGCAGAATCGAGTACGGCATTCCCGAGTCCTTGATCAGCTGTTCCTGCGCCAGCTTTGCGCGGAAGTACGCGTTGCCCGGCTTGCGGTCGGTGCCCACGATCGACAGCGCGACGTGGTGCTTCACCCCGGCCGCGGCTTCGGCAGCAAGCAGGTTGCGACCGGACGTCTGGAAGAATTCCAGCACCGCCTTCTCCTCGAACGAAGGCGAGTTCGCCACGTCGACGACCACGTCGGCGCCCTGCAGCACTTCCTTGAGGCCTTCTCCGGTGATCGTGTTCACGCCCGTATTGGGAGCGGCGGGCACGGCCTCGTGACCCAGCTCGCGCAGGTTGTTGCACAGCTTGGTGCCGATCAGGCCCGTGCCGCCTATCACTACGATCTTCATGTCTGTCTCCGGTGGTCTGTGGTTCAAGGGTCTCGCCACGCGACACGGCCCGACGGTCCGTGCAGCGGAACGAAGCAGCTACATCACGATGTCGCCCTCGAGCTTCGGGGCCCTGGACACCGGCGGCTCACCCAGCATCTCGCGCAGGTCGCTTTCGACGTCCTCGCAGATCTGGCTGATCGGAACGTCGTTGGCGCCGCCTTCAAACGGGTTTTCGGTGCTCTCGCCCACCTGGTCCAGCGAGGTGTACATCCAGCAGATCAGCAGGCTGAGCGGAATCACGAACCAGACCATGTGGCCCTTCGCCCAGCCGTCAACCACGTCGTTGAGCCGCTCGAACTCGCCGATCATGCCGATCGGCAGCAGCACGCACAGGATCCTGACGAAGAGGGTATTGATGAAGGCGTGCTGGCGCGGGTACGGGAAGTTCTTGATGCGCTCGCTTCGCCCTTGCTGATCCTGGAAGTCGCGGATCATCTTCTGCAGGTCCGAGAAAGCGCTCATCGTCAGCAGGCCGTCAGCGAGCATCGTCTTGGTCGCCTTGCTCTGCAGGCCCAGCACCTGCAACGCCTTGCTGCGTGAATTCAGGATCGGGGCCACTTCTTCGCACGCAACGTAGCGCGACAGCTCCGACTCGAGCGATCGCTCGCGCTCGGGAACCGTGTACAGGCGCTTGTACTCGGCGTTGTAGGGCTTGTCTGCGTTCTCCCACGGCTTCACCTCGCGCATCTGGTGGCGCAGCGCGGTCAGCCAGGCGAGGTGCCGGTTGATCAGCTCCCTCGCGTGCACCGGGTCGGCGACGAGGTCGCGGCACATCGCGCCCCAGATCCGGCTGCTGCTGGCGATCTGCGACCAGACCAGCTGTGCGTCCTGGGTGCGGTTGTAGGTCTGCACGTTCTTGAAGCCGGCCGACAGCGCCACCGTCGCGCCGAGCAGGAACACCACGCCCCACGGAATCGCCAGCCAGGTCAGCCCGACGACTTCGTACAGCACCACCGGAACGACGCTCAGAAGCAGCAGCACATAGATCGAACGACGGGTCCACAACAGGAACTCGGGGAGCTTGTATGACTTGCCGGTATGCATGGGGATTCTCCTGCGATGGCTGTGGCGGGCGCGGCGCTGCGACTTACGTCACCCGTTCCGGCAGCGGACGCGTGCGCTCGAAGCCGAACCGGGTGTACACCCAGGTGAATGCGAAGAAGCCGAAGTAGACGACCAGCAGCACGCGGCCGATCCAGTTCTCGATGAAATTGACATCGATACCGTCGCCGAGCAGGTGCGGCAGCAGCTGCGCAACCGCACCGATGCCGACGGCGCCGAGCACGACGAACGACACGGCAAACAACCCCAGCGCGATCTTGTAGCCGAGCCCGCGATAGCGGATCGACTTGACCTTGCCGCGGTCCAGCCAGGGCAGCAGGAACAGGACGCCGATCGCCATGGCCATCACGATCACGCCGCTTAGCTTGTGCGGGATCACGCGCAACATCGCGTAGTACGGCGTGAAGTACCACACCGGCTTGATGTGCTCCGGGGTGACCAGCGGGTTGGCTTCGGTGAAGTTGTCGTGCTCCAGGAACAGGCCGCCCACGGTCGGGACGAAGAAGATCAGAAACGCCGCCACCAGCACGAATACCGAGGCACTCAGCACGTCCTCGACCGAGTAGTAGGGATGGAACGGGATGCCGTCCAGCGGCAGGCCGTCTGGCCCTTCGTGGTCGTGGATCTCGATGCCGTCAGGATTGTTGGAACTGACCTCGTGCAACGCCAGGATGTGCACGGTGACCAGCAGCAACAGGATGATCGGCAGCGCGATCACGTGCAGCGAGAAGAAACGGTTGAGCGTCGCGTCCGCGGGCACGTAGTCGCCCATCACCCACTGCTGCAGGCTGTCGCCGACCACCGGGATTGCCCCGAACAACGAGATGATGACTTTCGCGCCCCAGAACGACATCTGCCCCCAGGGCAGCACGTAGCCCATGAACGCCTCGGCCATGAGCACCAGGTAGATCAGCATGCCCAGCACCCACACCAGCTCGCGCGGCCGCTTGAACGAGCCGTACAGCAGTGCGCGGAACATGTGCAGGTAGACGACCACGAAGAACAGCGAGGCACCGGTGGAGTGCATGTAGCGGATCAGCCAGCCCCACTCGACGTCGCGCATGATGTACTCGACGGAAGCGAACGCTTCGCTCGCCGACGGCTTGAAATGCATCGCCAGGAAGATGCCGGTGACCAGCTGGTTGACCAGCGTCAACCCGGCCAGCGCGCCCCACAGGTACCAGATGTTGAGGTTCTTCGGCGCGTAGTAGCGGCTCGTGTGCGCGGCCACGAACGAGGACACGGGCAGGCGGTCCTCGATCCAGGCGAGCAGCCGGTTCTTCGGGTAGATGCGGACGACCTTCAGGGCCATGGCGATGTCTCCAGGAGCGCGCGGCAGTCAGGAGGCGACGTCGCCGGGCGGCGACGGTTGGGGTGCAAGCGCAACCACGTGGTCGATGCCGTCGCGGAACATCTTGGCGTAGGGGCAGATGCGCTCGGCATTGCGGACCAGTTCGGCGGCGCACGCACGATCGAGACCGGGAAGGTTGACGCGAATCTCGGCCGACAGCAGGAACAACCCATCCACCGGGTCGCGCGCGAAGGTGACGGCGGTATCCACGGTGGCGTCGACCAGCTCGATGCCGGCGCGGATGGCCAGCAGCGTCAGCACGCCGTGGAAGCAGGCGCCGTAGCCAGCGGCGAGCAGCTGCTCCGGATTGCTTCCGCCGCCGGCGCCGCCGAGTTCGTCGGGCAGGCGCAGGTTCACTTCGAGCGCACCGTCGTCAGACCTGACGACGCCGGACGCACGTCCATGCGCCGCTTCGCCTCCGGTCACCCTGACGCGACCGGTGTAGATCGTTTCGGCTTCCTCACCGTGATACTTGTCGAGAAGACTTACCGGTGGTGGCTTCAACTGGCTCATGGCTACCGAGTGTCCTTTTCGTCCTGCCGGGAAGGAACCGGTCGTGGCATTGCGATGCTAGGAACGTGGCCCGGCAGGCAGAAGCCACCGGGCCGGATGCACGATGTTTCCCCGCGCGCACCAATGGGCCCCGCATCAGGGCCGGACGTGGGCGCCATCGTTGCGTTGCGTGTCGACCGGAGTCATGGGCACGCCATCTGCCCGCGCAACCGTCGTCGTGGTTGCGCAGTCCAGGTCCAGCGCGCGCACCTGTGTGGTGATGAAGTCGATGAAGGCGCGAATGCGCTTGGGCAGTTGCCGGCGGCTCAGGTAGCACAGGTAGTGGCCGCGGTCGTCGGGTGCGAACTGGGCCAGGCAGGTGACCAGCGTGCCTTTGCGCACTTCGTCGCAGACTTCGAAGGCAGGCAGCTGCGCCAGGCCTTCGCCGTTGAGTGCGGCCATCATCATGAGGTCGCCGTCGTTGACGACGATGTCGGCCTGCGGCGTGATCGATTGCGGGCGGCCGTCCACCTTGAAATCCCAGCTGCCCATCCGCCCGTTGGGAAGCCGGCGGTTGATGCATGCGTGCGATCCGATCTCCTCGACCGTCGTCGGCAGCCCGTGCCTGGCCGCGTAGGCTGGCGAGGCGCACACAAGCATCTGCATCGGCACCAGCTGCTTGGCGATCACCTGGCTGTCGTCGAGGCGGCCATCGCGGAAGGCCACGTCGATGCGGTCGACGGCCAGGTCCGGGGTACGCTCGTCCAGCAGCAGTTCGATGCCGACGCCGGGGTAACGCAGATGGAACTCCCCCATCAGCGGTGCGATGACCTTGCGGCCGAATCCGTGGGTCGCGCTGATGCGCAGCTGGCCGCGCGGCGGCCCGTCGCGCAGGTCGCGCATTTCTTCCAGCGCCTGCAGGATGCGCTCGACGCCGGGACGGCAGCTCTCGAAGAACAACTCGCCTTCGGCGGTCAGTGATGTCGAGCGCGTGGTACGCGAGAACAAGCGCGCGCCGACCTGGCCCTCCAGCTTCTGCACGCTGCGGCTGACCGCCGAACGGCCAACCCCGAGGCGATCGGCTGCGCGCGCGAAGCTGCCTTCGGTGGCCACCGTGATGAAGGCGACGACACCGGCGTAACTGGCGGTGAAGCTGGACGTCAGCGGTTCGTTTCGATCTGGCACAAGCGGGGCGGACATCTGCGGCTGGGCGTTCATGGTGGGGGAACCCTGGTTTTGTCGTTCAGTGGCTTCATGCACGCCAGCGCATGCGCGCGGGCGTACTCGACATGGGCCTGGCAGGTGTCGGCCGGCTCACCGATCAGCCTGGCGATCTCGTCGTAACTGGCTTCGAATACCTCGTGCAGCAGGAAAGCCGCGCGGACATCCGGCGCCAGCCCATCCAGTGCGGTCACGAACTCGGACCAGACGCGATCAGCCTTCGATGGCATGGCGTGGGCTTCCTGTGGCTGTCGTCATGCATCAAGGTCGCGCCAGCGAGGGCATCTGTGACAGGCCGACCTGACAAACGTGTTGTGACAGCCCATTGGTGCGCCGCACTCAACACAGCGCGTCCGGCGGACGGTCTACCGGTGTGCGGCGCCCGTGCCTAGATTGGCGTCCAGGCCGATGGCGACATGCCGTTCCGCCCTCCCCCATTCACCAACGGAGCGCTCCCGTGAGCCAACGCCTCGATTACCAGAAGCAATCCCCCGAACTTCTCAAGAAGTTCGTCGAGTTCAGCCTGTTGACCCACAAGTCGTCGATCGAGCAGTCGATCGTCGATCTGATCAACATCCGCGCTTCGCAGCTCAACGGCTGTGCGTTCTGCCTGGACATGCACATCAAGGAGGCCACCATCCACGGTGAGCGTCCGCTGCGCCTGCATCACCTCGCCGCATGGCGCGAATCGCAGTTGTTCATCCCGCGTGAACGCGCCGCCCTGGCCTGGACGGAGGCGCTGACGCAGTTGTCGCCGCAGGGCGTGCCCGACGATCTCTACGAGCGCGTGCGCACGCAGCTGTCGGAGAAGGAGATCGTCGACCTGACCTACAACGTGATGGCGATCAACGCCTGGAACCGCATCAACGTCGGCTTCCGCGTCGAGCCGGGCACCGCCGACAAGGCCTATGGCCTGGACAAGGCCGGCCTGTCGTAACCACACGCTGCAGCACAGGAGAGTTCCCATGCGCTTCCATCGTTCACTGGCCCTGACGGCGCTGCTGCTGTCGGGCGCCGCGACGGTCCATGCCCAGCAAAGTCACGCCCAGCAAGGCCACAACGCGCCTGCTCCGGTCGTCAAGCCGATCATGACCAAGGCCCTCCCCGACTATCCGGGCAAGGAAGGCCTGATCCTCACCGTCGACTATCCGCCGGGCGGATCCTCGCCGATCCACCACCACGACGCTCACGCGTTTGTCTACGTGATCGAAGGGTCCGTGGTGATGGCCGTACAGGGTGGCAAGGAGGTCACGCTGACGGCAGGGCAGAGCTGGAGCGAATCGCCCGGCGACGTCCACACCGTCAGCCGCAATGCCAGCAATGACAAGCCGGCGAAGTTCGTCGTGTTCATGCTCAAGGATGCCGGCAAGCCCGCGGTGATCCCGGGCACCTGATCGACCCACGAACACAGGAGTCATGCGATGCGCACTCACCATGGTCCGGGCGTGGCCGCACTGTTGTTCGCACTGTTGTCCTCGGGCAGTGTCGGGGCCCATGGCCTGCACGGTAGCGATGCCCCTCCCCCCGTCGTTACCCCGGTCATGACCCAGGCACTGCCCGAGTACCCGGGCAAGGAAGTACTGGTGATCACCGTCGAGTATCCGCCCGGCGGTGCCGACCCGGTCCACCGCCACGACGCGCACGGATTCATCTACGTGCTTGAAGGCTCGATCGTGATGGGCGTGAAAGGTGGCAAGGAAGTCACGCTGATGCCCGGGCAGGGCTTCCACGAGGGGCCGGCCGACGTGCATACCGTCGGCCGCAACGCCAGCGGCGACAAACCCGCGAAGTTCCTCGTGTTTTTACTCAAGGACGCCGGCGCACCGGCACTGATTCCCGTCCCCTGAGGGCAGCCTCCACCCCGGCAGAACACCTGGCACGTCACAATCGGGCCTCGTGATCCGTCCTTGAGTGGTATGGAAGGCGCCACCGACATCTTCACCCGCCTGCAGCCCCGGCTGCTGGGCGTGGCTTATCGCATGCTGGGCTCCCTCGCCGAGGCGGAGGATGTCGTCCAGGATGTGTGGCTGGGCTGGCACAACACCGGACCGGACGAAGTCGTCGATCCGGAGGCCTGGCTGGTCACCACCACCACCCGGCGCTCCATCGATCGGCTGCGCAAGGCGCGCACCGATCGCGAACATTACATAGGCATCTGGTTGCCCGAGCCGGTCCTCACCGAGGGGCCCACCACTCCGGAAGAACTGCAGGAAGCGTCGAGCGATCTGTCCATCGCTTTCCTGATGGTCCTGGAGCGGCTGGCACCGGAGGCACGCGCCGCGTTCCTGATGCGCGAAGTGCTCGATGCAGATTATTCCGAAATCGCCGCGACGCTCGACAAGAGCGAGGCCGCGTGCCGCCAGATCGTGCATCGCGCCAAGAGCCAGCTGCGCGAGGAGCGGCCACGCTACATCGTTTCGTCCGCGGCGCACCAGCAGCTGCTGCGGCGTTTCGCCGAGGCCTGGACCAATGCGGACTTCAAGGCCATGAAGGAAATGATGGCGGAGTCCGCCACGCTGGTCGGCGACGGCGGCGGGTTCGTTACCAGCTTCCCCAAGCCGATGGTCGGCGGAGATCGCATCGCCCAGCTTCTGTTCGCCTGCACGCTGCGTCGAAGGGACGAGCTGGAAATCAGGCTCGCGTTGATCAATGGCCGGCTGGGTGTGCTGCGGTACTTCAATGGCGTGCTGGAGTCAGCCCAGTCCTACGACACCGACGGCGAGCGCATCACCCAGATCTATGTGCAGCGCAATCCGGAGAAGCTTCGCCGCATTGCCGCCAACGAGTCGTCGGCGCTCGACTGAGACGGCCGGCTATTCCTCGAACGGCGCGCCCTGGAGCACGTCGACCATCGACGGCGCCCGATAGCCGGCCACAAACCGCTCACCGAAATCGCGCGCGAAGTTGTCGTAGGTGGTGTCCGGGTGGCGCTCGCAGATGCCGCACACCGCCTGCGTGAAACCCTGCTTGAATTGCAGGCGCGGGAACTCGGCGACGATCGCAGCGACCTGCCCGGCCGGCACGCTGTCGAAGCCGAGCCCGCCCCAGTCCAGTGCCACGCCGAGCACGCACAGCGCCGCCTCGAGCTCCTTGTGCAGGCAGATCGACGGCGTCGAGTTGAGCGCGATGCTGTCCCAGATCAGCTGGGTCCGGCGCGCATCGAGGTCGTGTTCACGCGCGAACGCACGCGCCACATTGGCGCCTTCGACCTCGAACCGGAGCGCGCTGCCGGCAGCGTCCGTCAGCCCGATGTCGTGCAGGATCGCTGAAACGGCCAGCACCTCGGCATCGTAGGGTTCGCCTTTCTGTTCCGCGATCACGGTGGCGAACAACCACGACCGCATGGCGTGATTGAACAGATAGTCATCACTGTGCGCCCGCGCGTACGCGATCGCGGCCGCCACCAGCGGCGTGTCGGGGACATGCGTGCCGGCGAGAACGCGCATGGGAGTGCTGCTGCGGTTGGTCGAGGCCATGGCAATGCTCGCTGGGTTGGTGAACCGTTGCGGTTCGGCTGGTCGTGACGCGATGGCCTGATGCTAGGCAGCGCTCTCGCCGCCCGGTAGCACCCGCGCCGGGAGCACCGTGTTGCCCGAGCAGCATCAATGCGCGCATCGATCCGATGCCAGCCATTGGTGCACCGCGATCAACAGAGTGCGCCCGCGCCCGTGCCTACCGTCGGACCGTATTGCTTTCTATGGTGGCGTCGGGAAGAAACCCCGCACCGTTACATCCCGCGCCCCCACAGAGAACACTCCAGATGCGCAAGCCGACTCTCGACGACGACGCCATTCCCAACGCCGCTGTCCTCCCGGTCGACCCGACCCGTCGCCAGCTGCTCGCAACGAGCCTGGGGGCCGTGGTCATGGCCGCCCTTCCCCTCTCGGCCACGCGGGCTGCGCCGAGCCGCTCCTCAACAACCCCCACGAGGCATCCCGACATGAAATCGATCACCACCAAAGACGGCACCGAGATCTACTACAAGGATTGGGGCACCGGTCAGCCGATCGTTTTCCATCATGGCTGGCCCCTGTCCAGCGACGACTGGGACACGCAGATGCTGTTCTTCCTCGAACAGGGTTATCGCGTCATTGCCCACGATCGCCGTGGCCATGGCCGCTCGACCCAGACCGCGACGGGCAACGACATGGACACCTACGCCGCGGACGTCGCCGCGCTGGTGTCGCATCTGGACCTGCGCGATGTCATCCACGTTGGCCACTCGACCGGTGGCGGCGAAGCGGCGCACTATGTCGCCCGCCATGGCGAGGGACGCGTCGCCAAGCTCGTGCTCATCGGCGCGGTACCGCCGTTGATGCTCAAGACGGCGGCCAATCCCGGCGGTATTCCGCGCGATGTGTTCGACGGCATGCGCAAGCAGTTCGCCGCCAATCGCGCGGGCTTCTACTGGGACTTCCCGATTCCGTTCTATGGCTTCAACCGGCCCGGCGCGCCGCTGTCCGAACCGGTGCGGATGAACTGGTGGCGCCAAGCCATGATGGGCGGCGCCAAGGCACAGTACGACTGCGTCGCGGCATTCTCGGAAACCGACTTCACCGAAGACCTCAAGCGCATCCAGGTTCCGACGCTGGTCATGCACGGCGACGACGACCAGATCGTGCCGATCGCCGATTCTGCGCTGCTGTCGGCCAAGCTGCTGCGCAACGCGACGCTGAAGGTCTACAAGGGCTATCCGCATGGCATGTGCACGACGCACGCGGACGTGATCAACCCCGATCTGCTCGCGTACTTCCGCAGTTGAGCCAGGCTCCGTGCCGGCGGCGGATCGCCGGCACGCAGGTCCCGCGACGCGGGATGCGGTTTCCCGCCCGCCGGATGCGGCCTTGACGTGCACCAGACACCGCAGAGGCCGGCATCGGCTACCCTTGCACCGTCACCGTGCCGGGTTGCCCATCGCAATGCCCGATTTCGAGGTCAGCCGCCTGCTCGACGCCGCCACCGTGGCGGTGAAGAACGTGCGCTGCGCGGGTACCTGCCGCCATCGCAGCGCGGAGGAATGCACTCGCGCGACCCATCTGGTGTTTCCGTATCGCGGCGTCTACATGCGCCACGTCGGCGGTGACCAGTCGGTGGCCGATGCAAACCATGTGTTGTTCTTCAATGCGGGCGAGGCTTACCAGGTCAGTCATCCGGTGACCGGTGGAGACGACAGCCTGGTGCTCGAAGTCTCGCAGCCACTGTTGCGCGAACTGACCCCTGCGGCGCTGACGGCGGCGCGTGATCAGTTCGGCTTCCGCTGCCAATCCCTGCGGATCGATCCGCGTGCACAGGCACTGGTGGCGTTGTTGCGACACAGCCTGCGCAGCGGCAGCATCGAGCCACTGGAGGCCGAGAGTCTCGCGTTGACACTGGTCTGCCGGAGCCTCGGGCCGCGCACGACACGCGAAACCGGCGCGACGCCTGCGCGGCGGCGACTGGTCGACCGTGTCAAGGTGTTGCTGGCCGGTGACCTGACCCGGCGCTGGAGCCTGGCCGAGATTGCCGACGAGATCGGCGGATCGCCCGTGTACCTGACGCAGAGCTTCCAGCAGGTCGAAGGCGTGCCGCTGTATCGCTATCACCTGCGCCTGCGCCTGGCGCGCGCACTCGACCTGGTCGCCGACTACCACGACATGTCGGCGCTGGCACTCGACCTGGGGTTCTCCAGCCACAGTCACTTCACGGCGGCGTTCAAGCAGACTTACGGGCGTTCGCCGACCGCGTTCAGGCAATCGGCGCTGAGCAAGACCGGTTAACGCGCCCGCGGCAAAGCGCTAAATTTTTCGACAGCCCCCGGCGTCCCGCGGTGGTCTGCTGTGCTTGCCCGATCTGCGGGCCTGCATGGGAGACGTGTCATGACCGAGAAGACCTGCGCCGCTTGCGATTGCGAGCTCGACGACAATGCACCGTGACGATCGGCGGCCGCACCGTCGAAGTCTGCTGCGAGGAATGTGCGGAGAAGTTGCGCGAGGCCGGGGTGCAATCGTGACTCCGGGTGATTTCTTCGGCGCCCGTAAAGAGGTGTCGACGCCGTCCGGGCGCATCAGCTACGTCGAACAGGGCGACGGTCCCGTTGCCCTGTTCGTTCACGGCGTACTGCTCAACGGCTACCTCTGGCGGCACCAGCTCGCCGCGCTCGGCGATGCCAGGCGATGCGTCGCGCTCGACCTGCTTGGCCACGGCCACACCCGCATCGATTCCGACCAGGACGTCTCGGTGACGGCCAACGCGCACATGCTGGCGCAGTTCCTCGATGCGCTCGCCATCGACCAGGTGGACCTGGTCGGCAACGACAGCGGCGGCGGCATCTGCCAGATCTTCGCGGCGCTGTACCCGTCGCGACTGCGCAGCCTGGTGCTCAGCAACTGCGACGCCCACGACAACTGGCCGCCGGACGCCTTCAAGCCGTTCGTGGACATGGTGGCCGCGGGTGGACTGGCGGACACGCTGCAGGCCATGCTGGGCGACAAGGCGGTCTACCGGTCTGCACTTGCGCCGGCTTACGAGCGACCGGATGCGGTGGCCGACGCCACCATCGAAGCGTACCTGCGGCCCTTCGTCGCCACCGAGCATCGCACACGCGACCTGGAACGGTTCGTCAACGCCTTCGACTGTCGCCACACGCTCGCCATTGAAGACGGCCTGAGGCAACTGCAGGCGCCGACGCTGATCGCATGGGGCACCGACGACATCTACTTCCCGCTCGAATGGTCGCACTGGCTGGCGCAGGCGATCCCCGGAACGAGGCGGCGCGTCGAGTTTGCCGGCGCGCGGATCTTCTTCCCGGAGGAGCGTTGGCAGGACTTCAACGAAGCGGTCCGGGCGCACTGGGCGGCGAGCATTGCGGAGCGCAAAGAATGGCACGCGTCGATGGCCGAGCAGACCTGAGCATGCCCCCGGTTCGCCTAGCCCAGGCCCCGCGGCAAACGCATGGTGAACGACGTTGTGCCCGCCAGCGAGCTGACAGTCACCTCCCCGCCGTGCGCTCTGGCGATCTCCCGCACGATGAACAAGCCCAGTCCCAGGCTCGCCTCATCGCCACTGTTCGCCGCAATCGGCCCCCTCTGAAGGGGTTCGAACAGTGCACCCAATGACTCGGGTGGAAGGACGGCACCGCTGTTGCGCACCACCAGCATGACTTCCTCGTCGTCGCCCGAGAGAGCAACAACGATGTCCGATTGCTGATCGCCGTACTTCGCGGCGTTGGTCACCAGATTGCTGAGTGCCTCACGAATCCGTGAAGCATCAAAGCTGCCTCGCACGTTTCCCGTCGCGTCGAAGTGGATCTTCACGGTTGGGTACATTGCCCTGAGCAAGTCGATCTCTTCGCCCAGTGCCTCCTGCAGGTCAGCTTCCGTCCGGTTGATCCGGATGCCCTGGCCCAGTGCCGTGCGGCTGTAGTCGAGGAGATCGTCCAGCAGCTTGCTCATTCGCTTGCCGCTGCGAATGATGCGGTTGGTGTGCTCGGTGAAGGGGACATCCTGTGTCATCCGCGACATCAGTTCGGACGTGGTCACGATGACGCTGAGCGGACCACGCAGGTCGTGGCCCAGCAAACCGAGAAAAACCTGGCGCCACGACTCGGCTTCCGTCGAGAAGTCGGCCACCGATTCGGCCACCGCCTGGTCGATGGCCTCGTTGAACCGGACGATGTCCTCGACGGCGTCGTGCGTCAGCGGATGATCGGCAAACCAGAGGCGGAGAACCGCCGCTCGCAGGGCACGGTACTCGGCCACCATCTGGTCGACATTGAATCCGCCCTTCGCGCGAAGGCGCCCATGGGATCTGGCAGCCGATGGCGGTCCGGCCAGGCGGACAGCCCGACCTTCCGACTTTACCTGTTGCGCTTCTGCGCCCTGGAAGGTTCGCAGATCGAGCACGACCGCCTGCAGGATCTCGGGGATATGGTCGCGAAGCGCGGCGGTATCCAGATGGATGCCAAGCGGAGCCTGTGTCGCGGCGAACGCTTCTGCGCCGTCGACTATCGACAAGGCATTGATCTCAATGAAATCGGCAAGCCGCATTGTTCATCCGTCTGGTGCGCCATGAAGCGGCTACTGCCGCTTCGGCTCTCAGCCGGCATGTAGAAGGTGACGCCAGCAGAATCTGCCAGTCAGCACGGGAAGGCAAGCTAAACCGGCGCTCGGGACGCGTCTACTGCCCCGCTGGCGGCTGCCAGAGCTCCACCTTGTTGCCTTCCGGATCGATTACCCAGCCAAACTTTCCCTGCTCGGAGGTTTCAGTCTTGTCGACGACGTTGCAGCCTTCGGCACGCAGCGCGGCAAGCAGACCGTCCAGGTCGGCAACGCGGAAGTTGATCATGAAGGACGCGGTACTGGGCTCCATGTAGCTGGTGTCCTGGGCGAAGGGACTCCAGATGGTCATGCCGGGTGCATTGTCCGGGCCGCCCCACTGGAATACCGCCCCACCCCAGTCGGAGACATCCAGACCAAGGTGATCGCGGTACCAGGCGCCAAGCGCTTTCGGGTCCGCCGACTTGAAGAAAACTCCGCCGATACCGGTGACACGTTGCATCGTCGCCTCCGCTTACTCCACCGTCACCGACTTGGCCAGATTGCGCGGTTTGTCGACATCTGTGCCGCGCGCCAGCGCCGCGTGATAGGCCAGCAACTGCACCGGTATCGCGTGCACCACCGGCGACAGCACGCCAACGTGGCGCGGTGCGCGGATCACGTGCACGCCATCGGACGAACCGAACTGGCTGTCCTCGTCGGTGAACACGAACAGCTCACCACCGCGTGCGCGCACTTCCTGCATGTTCGACTTCACCTTCTCCAGCAGGCTGTCGTTCGGTGCGATCACCACCACCGGCATCGTCGCGTCCACCAGCGCCAGCGGGCCGTGCTTCAGCTCGCCGGCCGGATACGCCTCGGCGTGGATGTAGGAGATTTCCTTGAGCTTGAGCGCGCCTTCCAGCGCGATCGGGTAATGCACGCCACGGCCCAGGAACAACGCATGCTGGCGCGGCGCGAAACGCTCGGCCCAGCTGACGATCTGCGGTTCCAGGTTGAGTGCGTGCTGGACGCTGCCCGGCAGGTGCCGCAGCGCTTCCAGGTAGTCCGATTCCTGCTCGGCCGACAAACGCCCCTGCAGCTTGGCCAGCACCGCGGTCAAGGTGAACAGCGCCACCAGCTGGGTGGTGAAGGCCTTGGTCGAGGCCACACCGATCTCCGCACCGGCGCGGGTGTAGTAGACCAGTTTGCTGGCACGCGGGATCGCGCTCTCGGGCACGTTGCAGATCGACAGGCTCTTGTCGTGGCCGAGCGACTTGGCGTACTTCAGCGCTTCCATCGTGTCGAGCGTTTCGCCCGACTGCGAGATGGTGACGATCAGGTGCTTCGGGTTCGCCAC
>DATDBI010000129.1:0-7893 GCA_036524915.1 Lysobacter sp.
TCGGCCTCGATGGCGGTCAGGTCGGGCAGTTCAATTTCGGACACGGGACAAGGCTCGGGGGAGTCGGGAGAGTGTAGCAATGCAGCCGCGTCTTGTTGCCGGAGTGAACGCTTGCCTACACTGCGCGCTGCAATACTCAAACCCCGGGTGTCCGTGCGTCCGCCCTCCCCAGCCTGCAGCTTCCCTACGTGGCTCGTCCGGCTTGCCGGGCCGGGTCTGGCGCTTGCACTGACACTGGCATTGCTGACTACGCCGGCAGCCGCAGCGACCCGGGACTTCTATTTCTCGCGCCTGGGCAGCGATCGCGGCCTCACCCAGAACACCGTCACGGCCATGGTCCAGGACCAGCAGGGCTTCGTCTGGGTCGCCACCCAGGGCGGCCTGCACCGCTACGACGGCCAGCGCTACCTGCCCTACCGGCACAACCCGCGCGATCCGGACAGCCTGCCCGACAGCAACATCACCGCGCTCGCGCTCGATGGCGGCCGCGCACTGTGGGTGGGCACCTATTCCGAATACCTGAGCCGGCTTGACCTGGGCAACGGCAAGATCCGCCGCTATTCCGCGTCGGCGCCCTCCCACCCCCACCGCCAGGTGGTGGCGGTGCTGCCCTATCGCGGCGAGCTCTGGGTCGGCACCGCAGCCGGCCTGGAACGCCTGAATCCTGACAGCGGCACGCGCCACACCGTCCTGTCGCTGCAGTCCCAGGCGTCCGGTGCCCCGGCCCGGCAGACGCTGCTGGCGACCCGTGACGGCATGGCCTGGTACGGCGGCCCACTCGGGCTGCACCGCATCGACCCGACCGGCTCGGTCCAGCGCATCGGCCCGCAGGAACCGGTGCTGTCGCTGCTTCAGGACCAGGCCGGCCAGCTGTGGGTGGGGCGGAGCGATGGCCTGTACCGGTTGCACAGCAACGGTCGCGATCTGGTCCGCGCCTGGCCACTGTCGCCGCCGTCGTCGCAGGATCCGGCCGCCACCATGATCCGGGCGATCGTGCAGACCCCGGACCACCAGTTGTGGCTGTCGGTCTATGGCTATGGCCTGCGCCGCTTCGATCCGGCCAGCGGCTCGCAGGTGGAGGTCCACGAGGAGCCCGGCATCGAGGCCAGCCTTCCCGACGATGCCGTCAACGCCATGCTGGTCGACCGCGGCGGCATGCTCTGGGTGGGCGGCCAGTTCCGCGGCGTCGCGGTGGCGGATCCGCGCGGCACGCGTTTCCGCTACGTATTCAACCTGGAGCATCCGCGCTCTTCGCACAGCCCGGCAGCCGCCGACAGCATCCGCACCGTCGCCCAGGCCCAGGACGGCGCGCTCTGGCTCGGCACCGACAACGCACGCCTGCTGCGCTATGCGCCGGCGGAAGACCGCTTCGACGACCTGACCGCTTTGCTGACCGACGAGCCGACCTCGCGGCGCGTGACGGCGTTCGCTCCGGCCGACCCGGGTGAACTCTGGGTGGCCACCGATGCGGGCCCCTACCGGCTCGATCCGCTACGCCGGCAGGCGCGCGCGCTCGATATCCCGGGGCTGGAGCGCCAGCCACTGCGCTCGCTGGCGGTGGCACGCGACCGTTCGCTGTGGATCGGCAGCAGCGGCAACGGCGCGTTCCACTACGCACCCGACAGCGGCAAGCTCAGCCATTACCCCTATCGCGAGAACGACCCCAACAGCCTGAGCTATCCGGTCGTGCACGCGATCGCCGAAGACCGTCACGGCCACGTCTGGATCGGCACCGGCGACGGCCTCGATGTGCTCGATCCCGGCACGGGCCGCATGCGTCATTTCCGCCACGCCAGCGACGACGCCGCCAGCCTGCCCGGCAATCGCGTGCGCGCCCTGCACCTGGCCCGCGACGGCACGCTCTGGGTAGGCACGCATGCCGGCCTCAGCCGCGTGGTCGAAGGCGCCGACGGCAGCGTCAGCTTTGCCCATCCGCTCACAGGCACGCTCAACAGCAACATGGTGCCGGTGGTGTTCGCCATTGCCGAAGGTCCGGCCGGCCGGCTGTGGCTGAGCACACAGGCGGGCATCATCAGCTTCGACATCGGCAGCGAACGCACCCGCAGCTTCGGCCTCGCCGACGGCCTGCAGGACCTGGAGTTCCACGGCGGCTCGATGGCGCAGCTCAACGATGGCCGCATCGCCTTCGGCGGCGTCCGCGGCCTCAACCTCTTCGACCCGACCCGTATCGTCGATTCGCACTACTCCGCGCCGCTGAAACTGCTCGGTGCCTGGGTCGGCAACGAGGCGACCGCCGAACCGCGTGCGTTGTGGCAGCCGACGCAGCTCGAGCTGCCCGACGCCGCCGGCCTGCTGCGCCTGCGCATCGGTTCGCTCGATTTCGCGCCCGCCGCCGGCATCCGCTATCGCTACCGCATGGACGGTTTCGACAAGGACTGGATCGACAACGGCGATCAGCAGGACATCACTTACACGCGCCTGCCCGCAGGCAGCTATACCTTCCTCGCCCAGGCCACCAACCGCGACGGTGTCTGGAACGAAGAGACGCTGCAGATCCCGGTGCGTATCGCGCCGCCGCTCTGGCGGCATCCGCTGGTCATCGCCGGTGCCGTGCTTGCCGCTCTGGCGCTGGTGCTGGTGCTGGCCTGGCGCCGCCACCGCGACCGCCGCCGCGAGCGCGGCTACTTCGCCCAGATCCGCGAGCGCGACGAACGCCTGAAGCTGGCGCTGTGGGCATCGGGCGAGCAGTTCTGGGACTACGACCTCGACAGTCGCGTGCTGCGCCGCACCCGTGCCGACGACCAGGCGGGCCTGACCCCCGACCTGGGCGTGCAGACGCTGGTCGACTCCAACCTGCAGATCCATCCCGAAGACCAGCCGCAGGCAGTGGAACACCTCAAGCGCCATCTGCGCGGCGAGGCGGCCCTGTTCCTGTCCGAGCACCGCGTGCGCGAGGACAACAAATGGGTGTGGATGCGCGCACGCGGACGTGTCGTCGAGCGCAGCGCCAGCGGTCGCGCCCTGCGCGTGGCCGGCACCGCCCGCGACATCACCGCCAACCGCAGCGCCGAGCGTGATCGCCTGATCGCCGGCCAAGTGCTCAACAGCATGATCGAGGCGGTCGCGGTGTTCGACCGCGAGTTCCAGTTCGTCTCGGTCAATCCCGCCTTCACCCGGATGACCGGATATGCCGACACGGAAGTGATTGGCCGACCGACGCGCCTGCTCGACAGCGACCAGCACGACCCGGCCTTCTACCAGCACGTGCGCAGCGAGCTGCGCCGCAACGGTCGCTGGTCCGGCGAGATCTGGCAGCAGCGCAAGAACGGCGACGAATTCCTGTGCTGGTTCCAGGGCAGCGAAGTACTCGACTCCGGGGGCCAGCACGGCCACTACGTCGCCGTGCTCGGCGACATCACCGACCAGAAGCGCGCCGAACAGGAACTGCGCTACCTCGCCAACTACGACACCCTGACCAGCCTGCCCAACCGCGCGTTGCTGTCAGAGCGCCTGTCGCGCGCGATCGTGCGTGCGCGCCGCCACGGCAGTCGCATCGCGATGCTGTTCCTCGACCTGGATCGCTTCAAGGACATCAACGATTCGCTCGGCCACGCCGCGGGCGACCGCATCCTGCGCGCCGCCGCGATCCGACTGCAGCAGGCGGTCGGACCGCAGCACACCGTCGCCCGCCTCGGCGGCGACGAGTTCACCGTGTTGCTGGAAAACCTTGAGCAGGTAGAGCAGGCCGAGCAGGTCGCGCGCGACGTGCTGGTCGCATTCGAAACGCCACTGGACATCGACCAGCGCCACGACGTGGTGATCTCGCCTTCCATCGGCATCAGCCTGTACCCGGACCACGCGCTGGTGCCGACCGACCTGCTCAAGCATGCCGACACCGCGATGTACCAGGCCAAGGCCGCCGGTCGCCGCACCTTCATGCGCTACACCGAAGTGATGGACGTGGAGATCCGCGGCCGCGCGACCATCTCCGCCGCACTGCGCGGCGTGCTCGACCGCAACGAACTGCGCCTGGTGTTCCAGCCCAAGCTGTCGCTGGACCAGTCGCGCATCACCGGCGTGGAGGCGCTGTTGCGCTGGCGCAGTTTCGAGCTCGGCGACATCTCGCCGGCGCAGTTCATCCCGCTTGCCGAAGAGAGCGGCCTGATCCTCGACATCGGCGAGTGGGCACTGCGCGAAGCCTGCGGCGTGCTCAAGCGCTGGCGCCACAATGGCCTGGACCAGCTGACGATGGCGGTAAACGTGTCCGCGCTGCAACTGTTGCGCGGCAACCTGCCCAAGCAGGTCGCGCGTGCCCTGGTCGAAAGCGGCGTGCCGCCGGAGATGCTGCAGCTGGAGCTGACCGAGAGCGTGATCATGGCCAACGCCGGGCAGACCTCGGCCACGCTGGACGCGCTGCGCTCGCTCGGCGTCGGCCTGGCGATCGACGACTTCGGCACCGGTTACTCGTCGCTGGCCTACCTCAAGCGACTGCCGATCAACACGCTCAAGATCGACAAGGAGTTCATCGGCGACCTGACCCGCGACGCCGATGACGAGGCGATCACCACCACGGTCATCGCGATGGCGCACTCACTGGGACTGACGGTGATCGCCGAAGGCGTGGAAACCGAAGCGCAGATGCAGTTCCTGCGTGGTCGCGGTTGCGACGAGATCCAGGGCTACTGGCTGGCCAGACCGCTGGAAGCGGCGGACTGCCTGGCCTTCATCCGCGCATGGACCCCGCAATCGGTGCCCTCTGGCACCGGCACGGTGGGCACGGTCAGCTCGCCGGGCTGATCCGGCCGGGGCTGATCCGGGCCGTCCTTGCGTGAACCGGGGTCGCGTTGTCGGACGGCCGCCCTTGACCGCCCCCCGCGCCCTGCTATCGTGCGCGACATGGACCAAGCCGAACTTCTCGCCCAACTCAAGTCGCTGGCCGACCGGGTCGAGCAGCTCGCCGAGCGCTCGCGCCGGCTGGGCGAGGAGAACCGCAGCCTGCGCCAGCAACAGGAACAGCTGATGGGCGAGCGCTCGACGCTGCTTGCCAAGAACGAACAGGCTCGCGCCCGCGTCGAGGCGATGATCGCGCGATTGAAGTCGCTGGAGCAGCACACTTGAGCAGCGCCAATGAACCGGTCAGCATCCGCCTGCTCGATCGCGAATACACCGTCGGCTGCGAACCCGACGAGCGTGACAGCCTGCTGTCGGCCGCCAAACTGCTCGATGCGAAGATGCGTGAGATCCGCGGCAACAACCGCATGGCCGCGCTCGATCGCGTCGCTGTGCTGGCTGCTTTGAATCTTGCCCACGACCTGCAGCAGCTGCGCAACGAGCATGCGAGTCGCGATCGCGAATTCTCGCGCACGCTGACCGACCTGCATCGCCGCCTCGACGATCTGTTCGATCTGCCTGCACGCTGAATCACCGCGGCAGGATCAGTGCGCATTCGCACGCATGCACTGAACCGTTCCACCCCCATACCGACGAGCGGGCACGCACTTCACAGGCTGCGCGCTATACTTCGCGAACGTCCTCTGCTGTACGCGACAGCGTGCGCAAACATTCGCCTTGTCCCTTATTGACGACACCGGGGGCGCGACGGAGGCCCGGAGTGCAGGTCCGCCTCGTAGCGGGAAGCCCGAAGGCATCCAAGCGTTCCCACTTGAACCCCGGGTTCAAGGTCGTTTCGCAGGCATCGCCATCGGCGGAGGACTACTCATTCATCGGTGGCGATCGCCGGGGCAACCGCTCCGCGGGCGTCGCCCTCCAGATCGGGCGCGACTTCGCGCCCGATCTTTTTTATCCTGTCCCTGTTTATCCCTGCCTCCAGTTGTCCTGTCCCACACGGTCGGCGTCCGCGCCTGCCGCAGCAAAGGATCGAGCGCCGCATGACGGCTGACCGCGCGGCGCTACGCCGCGAACTTCGCGACCGCCGCCGCGCCCTGAGCGCCGGTGACCGCATCGCCGCTGCTGAACGCGTGGCCGCGCAGCTGCTGGCACTGCCTTTCGCGCCCGCTTCCGGGTACGTATCCGGCTACTGGGCCACCGACGGCGAGATCGCCCTGCACGTCTGGCAACTGCGGCTGCCGCGCGAGTGCGTGTACTGCCTTCCGGTGTTGCACGAGGACGGCCGCCTGCGCTTCGCGCCCTGGCGCCCGGGCGACCCGCTCGTCAGCAACCGCCACGGCATTCCCGAGCCCGACGTGGCCCCCAGTTCGCTGCTCGAGCCTGAACAGATGAGCCTGGTGGTGACCCCGCTGGTGGCGTTTGACGAGCGCGGCCACAGGCTTGGCATGGGCGGCGGCTGGTACGATCGCAGCTTCTCTTTCCGCCACCAGCGCCCCGCGCCGCCGTGGCTGGTCGGGGCGGCATTCGACACGCAACGCGTCGACAGCCTCGATCGCGCCGACTGGGACGTCGCCCTCGACGCGGTATGCACCGGATCGACGACCATCGACTGCAGCAGCAGGGCCCCCGCATGACCGCACGCCGCCGCTACTGGCTGATGAAGTCCGAACCGGACGCCTTCTCCATCGATGACCTCAAGCGGGTCGGCACCGAGCCATGGAACGGCGTGCGCAACTACCAGGCGCGCAATTTCATGCGCGATGGCATGCAGGTCGGCGATGGCGTGTTGTTCTACCACTCCAATACCGAGGTTCCGGGCATCGTCGGCGTCGCCACCGTGGCGAGCAAGGCGTACCCGGACGAGACCCAGTTCGATTCCAAGTCCGACTATTTCGATCCGAAGAGCACGCGCGAGCAACCGCGCTGGTTCCTGGTCGACGTCGGCTTCGATCGCAAGCTCAAGCGCACCATCGCCCTGGAAGAGATCAAGCAGCACGCCGACAAGCTCGGCGAGGATTTCGCGCTGATCCGCAAGGGCAATCGCCTGTCGGTATTCCCGGTCCAGGCGGCGCAGTGGAAGTACCTGCTGTCACTGGAATGATCCACCGGCGCTCGCGATGGCAGTGGAATGAAACACCCGATCCCAAAGAGTTGAAACCATGAGCGAAGCCAAGCGCCTGGCAGGCGAAAAAGCCATCGAGTACGTCGAGGACGGCATGATCGTCGGCGTCGGCACCGGCTCCACGGTCGCCTTCTTCATCGACGCGCTGGCCCGCGTCCAGGACCGGATCAAGGGCGCGGTTTCGAGCTCGGAACAAAGCACCCAGCGCCTGCGCGCGCACGGAATCGAGGTACTCGACCTCAATGCGACCGGTCCGCTGTCGTTGTATGTGGACGGCGCCGACGAGTGCGATCCGCACAAACGCCTGATCAAGGGCGGCGGTGCCGCGCTGACGCGCGAGAAGATCATCGCCGAGGCCAGCCAGAAGTTCATCTGCATCATCGATCCCAGCAAGCGCGTCGATGTGCTGGGCAAGTTCCCGCTGCCGGTCGAGGTGATTCCCATGGCGCGCAGCCTCGTGGCCCGCGAGATCCTGGCGATGACCCGTGGCCAGCCGGTCTGGCGGCAGGACGCCGCGGGCAATGGCGTGGTCACCGACAACGGCAACGTGATCCTCGATATCCACGGACTGGCCATCGTCGATCCGGTCGCCCTGGAGCAGGCGATCAACCAGATCCCGGGCGTGGTCAGCGTCGGTCTTTTTGCCCGCCGCCCCGCCGATGTGGTGATCATTGGCGGTGAGCCGCCGACGCTGCTGTAACTGGGCGGCTACTGGCGGGCCTTGCGGGCCCGCTACTACCCGGGTGAATTGTCCCCGGGCGATCGCCAGCAATCTGGCTGCTACCCCCCGCCCCGGCCGTGTCTGGAGTTAATGCGGGTACTCGGGGTTATTAACTTTCTGGTCGCTCAAAGAAAAACCCCCAACCTTTCGGCTGGGGGTTTTGGGGTAAAGCCCCTGGCGATGACCTACTCTTGCATGGCTTAAGCCACACTACCATCGGCGCATGTGCGTTTCACTTCCG
>DATDBI010000130.1:0-5541 GCA_036524915.1 Lysobacter sp.
CATGCGCCGCGAAGGCTTCGAGCTGGCCGTTTCGCGCCCGGAAGTCATCATCAAGCAGATCGACGGCCAGATGATGGAGCCGGTCGAGCAGCTGGTGGTCGACATCGAAGAGCAGCACCAGGGCGGCGTCATGGAAAAGCTGGGCGTCCGCAAGGGCCAGCTGAAGAACATGGAGTCCGACGGCAAGGGTCGCGTGCGCCTTGATTACATGATCCCGGCCCGTGGCCTGATCGGTTTCCAGAACGAGTTCCGCACCCTGACCCAGGGCTCGGGCCTGCTGTTCCACGTGTTCGACCATTACGGTCCGAAGGAAACCGGCGCGATCGCCAAGCGCCAGAATGGCGTGATGATCGCCAATGCCGCCGGCGCCACCCCGGCCTACTCGCTCGGACCGCTGGAAGAGCGCGGCCGTCTGTTCGCCGCCGAAGGCGACCAGGTGTACGAGGGCCAGCTGATCGGTATCCACTCCAAGGACAATGACCTCACGGTCAACGCCATCAAGCCCAAGCCGCTGACCAACATGCGCGCCTCGGGCAAGGACGACGCGATCAAGCTGACCCCGGCGATCAAGTACTCGCTGGAGCAGGCCCTGGACTTCATCGAGGACGACGAGCTGGTTGAAGTCACCCCGAAGGAAATCCGCCTGCGCAAGAAGCACCTGAGCGAGTCGGACCGCAAGCGCGCCTCGCGCGCGGCCTGATCCACGCAGCACCAGTACTGGGCGTCGACTCGCCAACATGACCGACGCCCAGCACTACAACCCGGATCCGCACGCGCATCCGGGTCTCCATGTCATCGCGATATTCGAGGCCGCCAAAGGTCTGCTGGCACTGCTGGCAGCCAGCGGCCTCGAGCTTTTGGGGCCGGCGCCACTGCTGCGCTGGCTGCACGAGCTGATCACCCGATTCCAGCTCGATCCCAATGAAGGCGCACTCGCCTGGTTGAACCGGGTCATCAACCCGGACGGCGTGCACCTCGCCGCAGCGGTGGTGTTTGCCTACGGCCTGCTGCGCATGCTCGAGGCGTGGGGACTGTGGCGGGCCAAGGCCTGGGCCTCATGGCTGGGCTGCATCAGCGCCGCGATCTACCTGCCCCTCGACCTGTACGCCGTGTACCACCATCCGGGCTGGACGTCGTGGGCGGTCCTGGCCGTCAACTTGATCGTCGTCGCAGTGCTGGCACGCGACCTGGTCAAGCGACGCCAATAGGGGTTGGCGGCGGTTCAGTTTCGCGTATGCTCGGCGACGGCCATCCGCGACCGGGGAATCGCAATGCGCTCTTTGCCTGTACTGAAGACGTTGTCCGTGGCGACGTTGTTCGCCTTGCTGCCTGCCTGCCAGCGTGCCGCGGAGCCTGCTCCGTCGCAGCCAGTGGCGGCTGTCGCTACTGCCAATGCCAGCCCGGCGCCCGCCGCCAAGGGGTTCGCCTTCGCTGAGGTCGGCATTGCCGAACTGCAGGCGCGAATGGAGCGCGGCGAACTCAGCAGCCATGCGCTGACCCAGGCCTATCTCGACCAGATCGCCGCCATCGACGATGCCGGCCCGCGCCTCAACGCGGTGATCGAGACCAATCCGGACGCGCTCAAGGAAGCCGACGCACGCGACGCCGAGCGCAAGGCCGGCCGCGTCCGCGGCCCGCTGCACGGCGTGCCGATCCTGCTCAAGGACAACATCGACGCCACGCCGATGGTGAACTCGGCCGGCTCGCTTGCCCTCGCCTCCCACCATCCGCGCACCGATGCCTTCGTGGTGGCGCGACTGCGCGAAGCCGGCGCGGTGATCCTGGGCAAGACCAACTTGAGCGAATGGGCCAACTTCCGCTCATCGCGATCCAGCTCCGGCTGGAGTGCGCGCGGTGGGCAGACGCGCAACCCGTACGCGCTCGATCGATCGCCGTGCGGTTCCAGCTCCGGCAGCGGCAGCGCCATTGCCGCCAGCCTGGCCGCGGCCGCCATTGGCACCGAAACCGACGGCAGCATCATCTGCCCGGCATCGGTCGCCGGCCTGGTCGGCATCAAGCCGACCGTCGGCCTGGTAAGCCGTAGCGGCATCATTCCGATTTCGCACAGCCAGGACACGGCCGGCCCGATGGCACGCAGCGTCGCCGACGCGGCGGTGCTGCTGTCGGCGATGGTTGGCCGCGACGACGCCGATCAGGCGACCGCCGAAAGCACCGGCCGCGCGATGTTCGATTACCACGCCCGCCTCAATGCCGACGGCCTGCGCGGCGCGCGCATCGGGGTCCTGCGCAAGGCGATGGGCTTCCACCCGGATGCCGACGCCGCGCTGGAGCGCAGCATCGAGGCCATGCGCAAGGCCGGTGCCGAAGTCGTCGACGTCGAAATCGCCGGTGATGGCAGCTGGAGCGAGCCGGAAATGGACGTGCTGCTGTACGAGTTCAAGCACGGCATCGACGGATACCTCTCGCACAGCGGCGCGCAGGTAACGTCGCTGGCGGGGCTGATCGAATACAACCGCAAGAATGCCGGCAAGGAAATGCCCTACTTCGGCCAGGAACTGTTCGAGCGTGCGCAGGCCAAGGGCGCGCTGGACGAGATCGGCTACATCGAGGCGCGCAGCAAGGCACGCCGTCTCGCCGGTGCCGAAGGACTGGAGGCCACGTTGACCGCGGGCAATCTCGACGCCGTGATCGCACCGGCCACCGCACCGGCCTGGCTGATCGACCCGGTCAACGGCGACCACTTCCTCGGCGAAGGCTACGGCGCCGCCGCGGTCGCGGGCACGCCAAGCATCACCGTACCGATGGGCGACAGCTTCGGCCTGCCGATTGGCATCGTCTTCATGGGGCCGGCGTGGAGCGAACCGCGCCTGATCGAGCTGGCGTACGCGTTCGAGCAGAAGACGAAGGCGCGAAAGGCACCGAAGTTCCTGGCGACCGCCGCGATCGGAACCAGCAAGGGCTGAGGCCCGAAGCCCAGAGCCCCCCTCCTCCGCCCTTCGGGCACCTTCTCCCACGAGGGGAGAAGGATAGAGCGCGGAACTCCATGACACCCCCTCTCCCCTTGTGGGAGAGGGACAGGCCGCGAACGCGGCCAGGCAGAGGGTTACGCCGGCGCCGCGATCTGCGCCTGCTTGCGCACGATCAACATCGCGATCTCAAGCGCCTGCTCGTAGTTCAGGCGCGGATCGACCGTGGACATGTACGCCCGCTCGAGATCGCTCTCGGTGAGCTCGCGCGCACCACCCAGGCATTCGGTGACGTCCTCGCCCGTAAGCTCGAGGTGCACACCACCCAGACGCGTGCCGGCCGCGGCGTGCAGTTCGAACGCCTGCTCCAGCTCGCTGCGGATGTTGCGGAAGCGGCGCGTCTTGTAACCGTTGCTGGTGCTCTCGGTGTTGCCGTGCATCGGGTCGCACACCCACAGCACGCGACGGCCGTCGCGCCGCACCGCATCCAGCAGCGGCGGCAGCTTCTCGGCGATGCCGGTCGCGCCCATGCGGTGGATGAAGGTCAGGCGACCCGGCTCGTCTTCGGGATTGAGCAGGTCGATCGTGCGCAGCAGTTGTTCCTGCGTGACCGACGGACCCACCTTCAGCGCGATCGGATTGCGGATGCCGCGGAAGTACTCGGCGTGGGCGCCATCGACCGCCGCGGTACGCATGCCGATCCACGGGTAATGGGTGCTCAGGTTGAACCAGCCCCAATGGCGCGGCACTTGCCGCGTCAGCGACTCTTCGTACGGCAACAGCAGGGCTTCGTGCGACGTGTAGAAGTCGACGCGGTTGAGGTTGTGCACCTCCGAGCCCGACAGCGTCTCCATGAAGCGCACCGCGTCACCGATCGCGTTGACCATGCGACGGTATTCGTCGGCGAGCTCGGAGTGGCCGACCCAGCTGAGGTTCCAGTATTCGGGGTGGTGCAGGTCGGCGAAACCGCCGTCGATCAGGGCGCGGACGAAATTCATCGTCATCGCCGAGCGCGCATGTGCCTTGATCATGCGGCGCGGATCCGGCGCGCGAGCGGCAGCGTTGAACTCCGGCGCATTGACCATGTCGCCGCGGTAGCTCGGCAACGTCACGTCACCGATTGTTTCGGTGTCGGTGGAACGCGGCTTGGCGTACTGGCCAGCGAAACGACCCACGCGCACCACCGGCTTGCGCATGCCGTGGACGAGCACCAGGCTCATCTGCAGCAGCACCTTGAGGCGGTTGGAGATCACGCCGGAACTGCACGCGGAGAAACTCTCGGCGCAATCACCGCCCTGCAGCAGGAACCGCTTGCCCTCCTGGGCTTCGGCCAGCTGCTGCTTGAGCGAGAGGATCTCCCACGACGTCACCAGCGGAGGCAGGTCGCGCAACTCCGACAGCGCCGACTCGAGTGCGGCCGCGTCTGGATACTGCGGCAACTGCATCGCAGTACGGTTGCGCCAGGACTGCGGGTTCCAGTCGGTGGGCAGGTTCACGGCACGGAGGTTGCGATCTGACGTCGGCATGACACGGAATGCTGCAATGCGGCGAACCACTATGGGCGCTAGTCAGGCGCCCTGCAACCGTTACAGCGGCAACAGTGGCCTAGCGGCGGCGGAACGCTGCATGGCCGGCCCACAAGGCCAGCAGCACGAACCAGACCAGGCTCCAGGTCGGCATCGACAACCCGAGGAAGGACCAGTCGACATTGGCGCATTCGCCCGAGCCGGTCATGACCTTCCGGATCACGCCCGTGATCGGCATCGCCTCGAGCATGTAGTCCAGGCCCGGGCCGCAGGAAGGCACCTGGTCCGGCGGCAGGTGCTGAAGGCGGACGTGGTTGCCAGCGACGGCGATGCCGCCCAGTGCCGCCAGCAACGCCGCCACGCCATAGCCGCGGCGACCGCCCGCGCCCCTGGGCGCATGCAGTGCGCCGACCAGGAAGACCAGCCCCATCACGAAGAAGGCCACGCGCTGGAAGATGCACAGCGGGCAAGGCTCGAGGCCACCGCGGAGCTGGAGGTAGAACGCGAAGCCCAACAGGCCGGCGCAGGCGAGAAATCCGAGCAGGAACTGGGTGCGGAACGTGCCGCGCAGGATGGGGTTTGTCATGCCGGCAAGCTTAACGGCGATGCCCGACGGCAGCTACCCGGCTCGCCGCAGCCAATCCACCCTTCAACGCAAAAAACAAAACCCCGGCACTGGGCCGGGGTTTTGAGAGACGCCTTGCGCGACGAATTACTCCGTGGCGGCGTCCGGACGGTCAACCAGCTCGACGTAGGCCATCGGCGCATTGTCGCCAGCGCGGAAACCGCACTTGAGGATGCGCAGGTAGCCGCCCGGGCGGGACTGGTAACGCGGCCCCAGGGTGGTGAACAGCGTGCCGACGGCTTCCTTGTCGCGCAGGCGCGAGAAGGCAAGACGACGATTGGCAACGCCATCGACCTTGCCAAGGGTGATGAGCGGCTCGGCAACGCGACGCAGCTCCTTGGCCTTCGGCAGGGTGGTACGGATGAGGCCGTGCTTGATCAGCGAGGCGGCCATGTTGGTGAACATGGCATCGCGATGGGCACTGGTGCGGCTGAACTTACGGCCGGCTTTCTGGTGGCGCATG
>DATDBI010000132.1:0-1268 GCA_036524915.1 Lysobacter sp.
ACGTCGGTGCAGTACATGGTCGAGCGCGCGTCCTGGACGGCGCTGGTGGTGAAGCCGACCTGGTTGTTGATGACGATGTGGACCGTGCCGCCGACGCGGAAACCGCGTGCCTGCGACATCTGGAACAGCTCCATCACCACGCCCTGGCCTGCGAATGCAGCGTCGCCGTGGATCAGGATCGGCAGGACCTGCTGGTTGCCCTTGTCCCCGCGCCGGGTCTGGCGCGAACGCACGCTGCCGACCACGACCGGGTCGACGATTTCCAGGTGCGACGGATTGAATGCCAGCGCCAGGTGGACCGGGCCGCCCGGAGTGGCGACGTCGGCCGAGAAGCCCATGTGGTACTTCACGTCGCCCTGGTGCGCCAGGTCGCTGTGGACGTGCTCGAACTTGCCTTCGAACTCGTCGAACAGGTGGCGCGGCGGCTTGCCGAGGGTGTTGATCAGCACGTTGAGGCGGCCACGGTGGGCCATGCCGATGACCACGTCCTTGGCGCCCTGTTCGCCGGCACGGCGCACGGTGGAGTCCATCAACGGGATCAGCGCATCGCCGCCTTCCAGCGAGAAGCGCTTCTGGCCGACGTACTTGGTGCCCAGGTAGCGTTCCAGGCCATCGGCGGCGGTGAGGCGCTCGAGGATGCGCTTCTTGTCTTCGGCGGTGCGGCCGAACTTGCCACCGGCCTTTTCCAGGCGCTCATACAGCCAACGCCGTTGTTCGGAGTCGGAGATGTGCATGAACTCGGCACCAATCGGGCCGGTGTAGGTGGCCTTGAGCAGCGCAAGCAGGTCGCCCAGCTTCATCCGCTCGTTGCCACCGACGCCGCCGGTGCTGAACTCGGCCTTGAGGTCGTTGTTGGTCAGGTGGTGGAAACCCAGCTCCAGGTCCGGAGCTTCGGGCTTCTGCCACAGGCCAAGCGGGTCGATGTCGGCACCGAGGTGGCCACGCGACCGGTACGCCGTGATCAGGCGGCCGACTTCGCGTTCGCGCTCGTCGCCTGCACCGGCGGCCACGGAGACCACCCCGCGGGCAGCCTGGCGGCCGGCCTGGGCGATGGTGTCGATGACGACCGAATGCGGCACGTCACCGGCTTCGCGGCCCTTGAATCCGTCGAAGTACGCCTTCCACTTCGGGTCGACACTGTCGGGGGAAACCAGGTACTGCTCGTACAGGTCCTCGACGAAAGCGGCATTGGCGCCGAGCTGGGAGGACTGGGAGAACTGCTTCAGGAGACTGTCCACGATGGTGATCGGGAAACTCGATGGGAGAAG
>DATDBI010000133.1:0-17653 GCA_036524915.1 Lysobacter sp.
AAAGATCGCAGCCTTAGGCAGCTCCTGCAGGATGTACCACATCCCAATGTAGGAGTTTCCGAAGGCTGCGATCTTTCGCTTTTAAACGTTCCCCATTGCGCACCACTTTGTTACCGAACGCCCCAGCGTGGCGCAAAACCACGCTCAAGTAACAAAACTCCCTCGCCACAAAAATCCTCCGGTAAATTTTCATCTGCGCCAGAACCCTTGTTCCAGGCGCCCTCCAGCCCTTTCAGGATTTTTCTTGAATGCCTATCCAAGAAGTTGGCCGCTTGATTGCATATGCTTGTATGTACAAGTAAAGACGTATGCGTATGAGTCACGAGGACTCAACCATCGTCCACTGATTTGCCGGTGTGCACTGATGCCCATTGGCTTGCTCGCCCACTGCCTGGGTTGGTTTTTGGATTGATTGCTGAGGAGTTCTTTTCGTGACTAAATTTCGTGACGTTGAAATCCGCGCTGCCCGCGGTAACAAGCTGACCGCCAAGAGCTGGCTGACCGAAGCGCCGCTGCGCATGCTGATGAACAACCTCGACCCGGAAGTCGCCGAGAACCCTAAAGAACTGGTGGTTTACGGTGGTATCGGTCGTGCGGCACGTAACTGGGAATGCTACGACAAGATTGTTGAAAGCCTGACCAACCTGAACGACGACGAGACCCTGCTGGTGCAATCCGGCAAGCCGGTCGGCGTGTTCAAGACCCACAGCAACGCCCCGCGCGTGCTGATCGCCAACTCCAACCTGGTGCCACACTGGGCGAGCTGGGAGCACTTCAACGAACTCGACGCCAAAGGCCTGGCCATGTACGGCCAGATGACCGCCGGCAGCTGGATCTACATCGGCAGCCAGGGCATCGTCCAGGGCACCTACGAGACCTTTGTCGAGATGGGTCGCCAGCACTACGGCGGTAGCCTCAAGGGCAAGTGGATCCTGACCGCGGGACTGGGCGGCATGGGCGGCGCGCAGCCGCTGGCGGCATCGCTGGCCGGGGCCTGCAGCCTCAACATCGAATGCCAGCAGAGCCGCATCGACATGCGTCTGCGCACGCGCTACGTCGACGAGCAGGCCAGTGACCTCGACGACGCGCTGGCGCGCATCGAGAAATACTGCGAAGTCGGCGAGGCGAAGTCGATCGCGCTGCTGGGCAACGCCGCCGAGATCCTGCCGGAGCTGGTGCGCCGTGGTGTTCGTCCGGATGCGGTCACCGACCAGACCAGCGCCCACGATCCGATCCATGGCTACCTGCCGATCGGCTGGTCCGTGGAGCAGTGGCAGCGCATGCAGACGCAGGATCCGGGCCGCGTCGGCGCCGCCGCCAAGCAGTCGATGCGCGTGCACGTCGAAGCGATGCTTGCCTTCGAGGACATGGGCATCCCGGTGTTCGACTACGGCAACAACATCCGCCAGATGGCCAAGGACGAAGGCTGCGAGAACGCGTTCGACTTCCCGGGCTTCGTCCCGGCGTACGTGCGTCCGCTGTTCTGCCGCGGTGTCGGCCCGTTCCGCTGGGTCGCGCTCAGCGGCGACCCGGAGGACATCTACAAGACCGATGCCAAGGTCAAGGAACTGATCCCGGACGATGCCCACCTGCATCGCTGGCTCGACATGGCGCGCGAACGCATCAGCTTCCAGGGCCTGCCCGCACGCATCTGCTGGGTCGGCCTGGGGCTGCGCCACAAGCTCGGCCTGGCGTTCAACGAGATGGTGCGCAACGGCGAACTGAAGGCGCCCGTGGTGATTGGCCGCGACCATCTCGACGCCGGTTCGGTGGCTTCGCCCAATCGCGAGACCGAGGCGATGAAGGACGGCAGCGATGCGGTCAGCGACTGGCCGCTGCTCAACGCGATGCTCAATGTCGCCGGCGGCGCGACCTGGGTGTCGCTGCACCACGGCGGTGGCGTCGGCATGGGCTACTCGCAGCATTCTGGCGTCGTGATCGTGTGCGACGGCAGCGAGGAAGCCGACAAGCGCATCGCGCGCGTGCTCTGGAACGACCCGGGCACCGGCGTGATGCGCCACGCCGATGCGGGCTACGACATCGCCAAGGCGTGCGCGAAGGAACAGGGGCTGAAGCTGCCGATGGTGTAAAGCCGACGGCCAGGGAGAGGGGGCGATACCAACACAGGTACAAACCCTCCCCAACCGCGGGTAGGCGCGCCCATGGCACCAACGCTTAGCGTTAACGGGCAGTTAATTCGCCCAGAACGCAACGCGGAGGTCCACCATGATTCCCTGCCAATCGCGACCCACACTGCGGCGCGCGCCGCTGTCGGCCAGCATCACGCTTGCCCTGGGCCGTGCCCTGGCGCTTGCCCTGCTGCCGGCGCTGGCCGGTGCACAGGAAGCGCCGGCCACTGCGGCCGCTGAAGACACGACGACCACGCTCGACAGGATCGAAGTCACCGGCTCGCGCATCAAGCGCGCCGACATCGAGACCTCGCAACCGATCTTCAGCCTAAATCGCGACGAGATCCAGGCGCAGGGCCTGACTTCGATCGGCGATGTGATCCAGAACATCACCGCCAACGGTTCCACCCTCAACTCCGCGTTCAACAATGCCGGCAACGGCGAAACCCGGGTGTCGCTGCGCAACCTGGGATCCAACCGCACACTGGTGCTGGTCAACGGCCGGCGCTGGGTCGGCGGCACCGGACTGGGCGGTGCGGTCGACCTCAATACGATCCCGACCGCCGCCGTCGAGCGCATCGAGGTGCTCAAGGACGGCGCCTCCACCATCTACGGTTCCGACGCCATCGCCGGCGTCGTCAACGTGATCCTGCGCAAGGACTTCGACGGCGCCGAAGCCAACGCCTACCTGGGCCAATACGACAAGGGCGACGGTTTCCGCCAGTCGTACGACGTGCTGATCGGCTCCAACTCCGAGCGCTGGTCGACGATGCTCGGCATCGGCTACGTGAAGGAGGAGCCGGTGATGGCAGGCGACCGCCCGCAATCTGCCGTGCCGGTGTACGGCGCGATTCCCGGCACCGGCGGCAGCTTCTCGCCGCCGGATGGCAACTTCTCGTTCTTCCGCCCGCCGGTCGATGCGGACGACCCGGGCCCGTTCTTCACGCAGCCCAATGACGACTACGGTTTCTTCATACCGACCCCGGGCGTCGGCCCCGGCTATCGCCAGAACGCAGGGCTGGCCGACAACTACAACTTCGCCCCGGACAACTACCTGATCACCCCGCAGGAACGCGTCTCCCTGTTCGGCAGCGGCACGCTGGAGATCACCGACCGCTTCCGCTTCAAGACCACCATCACCTATAACCAGCGCAAGTCCGAGCAGCTGCTCGCAGCGGTGCCGCTGGCCTTCGACGCCAGTTCCGGCGATCCGGAGTTCATCAGCGCCGACAGCATCTACAACCCGTACGGGCGCGACGTCAACGAGATCTTCCGGCGCATGGCCGAGACCGGCGGCCGCTCGTTCAACCAGGACGTGCGCACGTTCGCCTTCGACGGCTCCCTCGAGGGAACCTTCGACGTCGGCGAGCGCTTCTTCGACTGGGAGGCCGGCTACTTTTACGGCGACAACAAGGCCAACAACACCACCAACGGCCTGTTCCAGATCAGCAAGGTCGTCAATGCGATCGGTCCGTCGATGCTCGACGCCACCGGCACGCCGATTTGCGTCAGCGTCCCAGGCGATGCCAGCACGGTCATCGACAGCTGCGTGCCGATGAACCTGCTCGGCGGCGCCGGAACGCTGACCCAGGACATGATCGACTACGCCACCTTCACCGCCCACGACGAGTTCTACTACAAGCAAAAGACCTACTACGCCAACGTCGGCGGCGATCTGTTCGACCTGCCCGGCGGGGCGTTCGGGTTCTCCTTTGGACTGGAACACCGCACCGAGTTCGGCTACGACGAACCCGACGGGCTGATCAACTCCGGCGACACCACCGGCAACGCACGCACGGCGACCCGCGGCGGTTATTCGCTCGACGAGGCCTACCTGGAGCTGGCGATACCGGTGCTGGTGGACGTCCCGTTCGCGCGACTGCTCGATTTCAGCCTGGCCACGCGCTACTCCGACTACAGCAACTTCGGCGACACCCTCAACAGCAAGTTCGGCTTCCGCTGGAAGCCCATCGAAGACCTGATGATCCGCGGCAACTGGTCGGAAGGATTCCGCGCGCCGTCGATCGCCGAACTTTTCGCCGGCCAGGCCGATTCGTTCCCGGCGATCACCGACCCGTGCGCAGGCAGCCTGCAGGGCACGCCCAACAACGACATCCCCGGCGGTTGCGCCGGCATCCCGCAATACAACCAGAACAATCCGCAGATTCGCATCACCGTCGGCGGCAATCCCGATCTGCAGCCGGAGCTGTCGACGTCCAAGACGCTCGGTTTCGTCTACAGCCCGGGTTACGTGCAAGGGCTGGATGTCTCGCTGGACTGGTGGCAGGTGGAGATCGACGACGCCATCTTCCTGCAGACCGGGCAGGCGATCCTCGACAACTGCTATCGCAACGGCACCGCCGGAGCGTGCGCGCTGATCACCCGGACGTCGTCCGGCCAGGTCAGCGACCTGCTGTCGATCCCCAGCAACATCGGCACGATCAAGACCGAAGGCTATGACTTCACCGTCAGCTACCGGCTGCCGGAAACCGCCTGGGGCAAGTTCGCCTTCACCTGGGACACGGCCTATACCAGCGAGCTGTTCGTGGACGTCAACGGCGACGGCGTGTTCTCGCAGGACCAGCTCAATGGCGAGTCCGGCAACAATGTCGGCGAGTACTTCGGTTCGACCTTCACCAACAACTGGCGGATCCGTTCGAACCTGTCGGTGCGCTGGGAGAAGGGCGACTACGGCGCGACCTGGTACGTGCGCTACTACTCGCCACAGGACGAGCTGTGCGTTGGCACCCCGAACGTACCGGCAGCGCAGGTCGAGCGCCTGTGCTCGGATCCCAACCGATTCACCGACCTGGACGGCGACGATCCGGACCTTCTTCCCGACGGCTCCGCCGCACGGCCCGAGAACAACATCCCCAGCGCGACCTACAACGACCTGACGGTGTTCTGGAACGCGCCATGGAACGCGAGGGTGACGCTCGGCGTGAACAACGCCTTCGACCGCGACCCGCCGATTGCGATCACCGCGTTCGCCAACAGCATCGACCCGGCCTACGAGATCGGAGGACGATTCTTCTACATGACCTACAACCAGAAGTTCTAGCAGGACTGCGGTTGGCCGCTCGCGGACCGGCGCGGGGAAGGGCGCGTGCCTTTCCCATTGCCGCGATCGGCCCCGTTGTGCAGGCGAAGTTGATCTAGAATCCTGCCAGGACTCGTTCACTACGGTTCTGGCGCGCAATGCCAAAACAGCACCAAAGCATGTTGCAGTCGTTGCCATCCCAACGCGTGCGCGTGGGCGACAGCATCGTCGATGTGGCTGCGCGCGAAATAACCGCCGCCTCCGCCACAGCCGGTGCTGCGCCGCAGCGCATCAGCCTCAAGGCGATCGACCTGCTGCTGGTGCTGATCGATCATGCTGGCAAGGTCGTCAGCCGAGAGACGCTGCTGGAAACCGTATGGCCGGACACGCTGCCGGGCGATGATGTCGTGACCCAGGCCGTGGCGCAGTTGCGCAAGGCATTCGGCAGCGACGAGCCGTACATCGAAACCATCGCCAAGCACGGCTACCGCTTGCTGGCGCCGGTGCAATGGCTTGACCTGCCTGAGGCGGATGCAGCGCCCGAGCCGGTGCAGACGCCTGCCGCGCAGGTGCTCGCAAGTACACGTTCGCGTCCGGCACTGCGTATCGCCGGCACCATCGCGGCGCTGGCGGCACTGGGCTTCGCTCTGTGGCTGGCGATTGGCGCCGACCGCGAACGCGCGCAGAAAGTTGCCGGCGGTGCCGCCGGAGTCGATCCGCCGTTCCTGAAGATCACGTCCGCGCCGGGCATGGAGTTCGCGCCGAGCCTCTCGCCTGACGGTTCGCAAGTCGTGTACAGCGCCTACGTCGACGAAGCCGGTATCGGGCGGACGTCGCTGATGCTGCAGACGACGGCGCCGGTGGAACCGCGCGCGCTGACCCATCCGGCCGGTGGCGAGCAGGACGTGATGGCGGCGTGGTCGCCGGACGGTCGCCAGATCGCGTTCTATCGTGTGCGTCGCGATGCCGCCGGACGTTCCAGTTGCCACCTGATGCTGATGGCGTCCGCCGGCGGCGAGCCGCATCCAGTGGGCAATTGCGAAGCCGACCGGCTGCGCAGGTTCAGTTGGCACCCCGACGGCCAGCAGCTGATCCTCGGAGCCAGCAATGCGGGGCTGGCAGGCGTCAACGCGATCGAGCTGTTCGACATCGCCAGAGGCGCCTCGCGCAAGCTCGAGTACACGCATGCCGCCAGCGACATCGACCTGTCTCCGGTGGTTTCGCCCGACGGTCGCTGGATCGCGTTCCAGCGCAATGTCTCGCGTGGCGACTTGTGGCTGATGCCGGCGACGGGCGGCCAACCCGAACGGTTGACCCGGATCGAGTCCAACCTGTTTGGCCTGGCCTGGTCGCCCGACAGCAGCGCCATCGTCTTTTCCGCCTACCGCGGCCAGGAGGCGGCGCTGCTGCGCGTGGAGGTGCAGTCGCGGCGCATCACCGAGCTGGGCATCGGCAACGCACGCTTTCCGAGCGTCGCGCTGAAGGACCCCTCGGTCGCGTTCGTGATCGAGGAGGCGCCGACGTCGCTGTACCGCGTGCGCATTCCCGCGCAGGGGGCTGCCGCTGCAGCGCCGGAGCCGGTGTTTCCTTCCTCCGGCACCGAGCTGCTGCCGTCGGTTTCGCCCGATGGCCGCCAGATCGTGTTCGTCTCCGATCGAACCGGCGACGTGCGTCTGTGGTGGGGCGAAATCGGACGCGCCACTTCGCTGCGGCCCATCGAGAACTTCGTTCCGTTCCCGCGCCACCCCGCAGCGTGGTCGGCCGATGGCCGGACCGTGCTGATGATCGGCGCCGATGGCGACAACGAGGCGCTGTACGAAATCACGCCGGCCACCGGCGCGGCGCGGAAGCTCGCACTGCCACAGGGGAGGCCGACCTACGGCGCCTACCTGGCCGAGCCGGGGCAGTTGCTGGTGGTGTCCGATCGCGGTGCCGGGCGGCTCGGGCTGACCCTGTACCAGCGGCGCGGCGACGAGTTGCAGGCATTGTCCAGCCTGGATGATGTCGCGGTCGCGCGTTTCGATCCGGCCGGACGGCGGGTGGTGTTCTTCCGCAATGCCTCCTGGGGGTTGTGGCAGGCCGGCCTGGCGCTGGATGGGCCGCGATTGCTCGACGACCTGCATGCCGATGCCGGCGGCACGCTGCCCCGGCTGATGCCGAATGCCGGCTTCTACGTTCAGAGCCGGCGCCTGGTGACCACCGATCGCGGCAGCTGGATCGTGGGAGCCGGTGACGGCTGCAATGTGCGCTGGATCGCCGTCGAGGCGCCGGCCGGGAGCCGCGGCGGCCCCTGCCTGGACCCGCGCGGGGGCGAACTGACCGGAGTCAGCTACGACGCCGGCAACGGCTGGCTCTACTACTCGTACAGCACCCAGGACGCCAGCGACATTGGCTGGGCACGACTGCCGCAAGTGGCCGCGCACTGACGCGCGCAAGGCGCCGCAGCGGTTTCGGAACTCCTTCAGGAATCCGATACCGCGATTTCAGCAAGAAATCCGCACAACGGCAGGACATCTGAACCGCAAGATCGGCAAATCGAGGCACCCCCCACACGGAGGAGTGCCATGGCCAGTTCGCGGATGTCGATGTATGCCCACGCCCACGCCGACGTCGAGGTTCCGCGCGCTGCGGAGGGCACGTCGGCCTTGCTGTCGCCGCACCGCGTGTGGGCCCATGAGGGCCAGTTCCGCGAGATCGGTGCTGATTGCCCGGCGCGGGTGTGCTGGGCCGGCGTGTCACGGCTGGGCAGCGTGAAGCTGGCGCGGCCGTCGTTCTCGTTGTGGATTCAGATCCGCGGCAGCGCCCGCGTCGAAGCGGCCGAGGGCGTGTTCCGGTTGCGCACCGGAGCGTGGCTCGCGCTCGACGCAGAATCGGTCCCGGAGGTGCAGGCCGACCACAACGGCCTGACCCTGGCCCTGCTGGTGCCGCCGGATCTGATGCCGCTGCTGCACGATGCCTACCTGTTTGTCGGCAAGGGCACCATGTCGCGGCGCGACCGGGTGCTGGCGCTGCGCCTGTGGCACGGCGCGGTGCGCGTACTGCAGGCGCACGAAAGCGTCGCCGACCGCACGCTGGTGCGCGCGCTGCGACCACTGATCCTGCACATGTCCGCCGTGCAGGCCCGTCATGTGGCCGCCCTCGGCCATTGCCCGGGGCACTCGCGCACGCGCAAGCGGCGGCTGTTCAACCGCCTGCAGCGGGCGCGCCTGTACCTGGAAGGCAACGCCCACCGCATGGTCCGGATGAGCGAGATCATGGCGATCAGCAACTACTCGCTGTGGTACCTGTCGAAGTCGTTCCACGAGCTCTACGGCGAGAGCGTGCAGACTGCGGCCTCGCGCCTGCGCATCGAACGTGCCTACGACCTGCTCGAGACCACTTCGATGGACATCACCGAGATCGCCGAGTCCTGCGGCTTCGACAACGCCTGCAGCTTCGCCCGGGCGTTCCGCGCCAAGAGCGGGACCAATGCGACCCAGTTCAGGAGCGCGCTGCGCGAGGGTGGCAGGCGGCGCAGGGCCCCGGTGATTTCGTCGTGAGGGGTGTGGCTGGGTGTTGGGAATGCCGGGTGCGCTCGGGTTGATCGGGCTGCGGGGTTGCCGGAGATGTTGAACTCTGGTTGCATTCGCGCATGGCCGATCACGTCCTCGACAATCCGATCTGGGAATCGCTGCGCAGTCGCCATCGCGCACTGTCGCTGCGCAGCGGCGATGTTGCCCGCTATCCGGCGCAGGTTGCGCCGTTCCTGGGAGTCGCCACCGACGGTGTAGATGCCGGTGCCGCGCTGACGCAGCTGGTTCCAGCCGGGGATACCGTGCTGCTGCTCGCGGTGACCCCGGCAGTGCCCGATGGCTGGCGCCTGGAGAAGCTGGCGATGCTGGCGCAGATGGAATGCACGCAGCACATGGCCGAGGTCGAGGGGCCGCCCATCCTGGAATTGGGCGAGGCCCATCGCCACGACGTGCTGGAACTGACGGCACTGGTGTACCCGCATTACTTCCGGCCGCACACGATGGACCTGGGACGTTATTTCGGCATCTACCAGGACGGCCGCTTGGCCGCGATCATCGGCGAGCGCATGGGCATGGACGAGTTCCAGGAGATAAGTGCCGTCTGCACGCATCCGGATTTCAATGGTCGCGGCTATGCGCGCCATCTGCTGGCGTGGTTGAGCAACGACGTGCTTGATCGCGGGCGAACCCCGTTCCTGCACGTCGCCCATGAGAACCAGCGCGCCAAACAGCTGTACGAACTGGGCGGCTATCGCGATCGTCGCGACATCGGCTTCTGGTCGTTGCGGCAGGCCGACACCCTGTAGGAGCAAGCTCGCTCCTATGCCTGGGGATTGGCGGCCAGTTCCCGGCACAGTTGCGTGGTGGCCTCGTCGACCGGGAAGCAGCATTCGATCCGCAATTCATCCAGGGTCACGTCGCGCGGCGTGCCGAAGGTGGTAATTGTGGAGAAGAAGCGCAGCTGGTGGTCATCGCGCTGCAGCACGGTGGTGAGCAGTGGCGCAGGCGCCGTGTCGAGATCGCGCATGCGCCAGCGCGCGGGCACGCCGGGGTAGGCCAGCACGTCGTCCAGCAGCTGGCGCGCGGCGAGATCCGATGGCGCGGCCGCCACCTCGGCGTGGAGGTGGTGGATCAGGTCGTGCGCGACCTCGTCCCAGTTCGCCACCGCCGCGCGCAGGTCCGCCGGATCGAAGATCTGCCGGATCATGTTGCGGTGCGCACTGGCACGGCCGCGCATCACGAAACCGTTGACCCGCATGGCCGCCTCGTTGGCCATCAACACATCCCAGCGACGGTTGAGGACGAAGGCCGGGTAGGGCTCCTGCTGGGCGAGGATGAACTCGATCGCGCGCCGCACCTGCGCCAGCTCCGGTGTCGCCAGCGCGGTTTCCGGATAGCGCGGGGCGAAGCCGGCCGCGACCAGCAGCGCATTGCGCTCGCGCAGCGGCATGTCGAGGGCGTCGGCCAGTCGCGTGACCACGTCGCGGCTGGGCTGCGCCTTGCCGGTTTCTACGCAACTGAGGTGGCGTGGCGAGATGCCCGCATCCAGTGCGAGGTCGAGCTGGCTCAGGCGCCGCGCCGCGCGCCATTCGCGCAGCAGGGCGCCTACCTGGGGCCGTGACGGGGAGTGGGCGAGATTGTTCACGGCCGCAGCATACGGGCGCCCTGCCACGAGTTCCATGACCTCGAAGGTCATGACGTCATGACCTGGCACTTCGTTGATCCCATGCCCTCCCGGTCCAATCATTTGCGTCAACGACGGGGGTGTCCCCGTGGAGATGACGACCATGATTCGCAGGCAGTTCCTCGCAATGGCAATGGGTACCCTGGCAGCGGGCGTGCTGGGCGGATGTGCTTCGGCGCTGGGCATGCAGTCGTCGGCCGGTACCGCCGGCGCCGCGGCGGCCGGTGACGACGCCATCGCAGCAGCCGCGTTCCGCGCCGCCAGCCGCTTCATGAAGACACCGTTCGGCAACATCGCCTATGCCGAACGCGGCAGCGGCCAGGCGGCGCTGTTCCTGCATGGGTTCCCGCTCAACGGCTACCAGTGGCGCGGCGCGTTGCAGCGCCTGTCGCCGTACCGCCGCTGCATCGCACCGGACTTCCTCGGCCTGGGCAACACCGAAGTCGCGCCGGGTCAGAGCGTCGCGCCCGATGCGCAGGTGGCGATGCTGGCCGACCTGCTCGATCGCCTCGGTATCGACAGCGTCGACCTGATCGCCAACGACAGCGGCGGCCAGGCCGCGCAGCTGTTCCTTGCGCGCTACCCGCAGCGGGTGCGCACGCTGCTGCTGACCAACTGCGATTCGGAAATCGAGTGCCCGCCGCCGGCGCTGCTGCCGGTGCTGGAGCTGGCGAAGCAGGGCCGCTTCGTCGACGAATGGCTGGCCCCGTGGCTGGCCGACAAGACGCTTGCGCGTTCGGCCGAGGGACTGGGCGGGCAGACGTTCACCTATCCCTCGCACCCGACCGACGAGGCGGTGGACACCTACCTCGGTCCGCTGGTCCGCCACGCCGATCGCACCCACGCCTATGCGATCGGTCTGGACCGCAACTGGCTGCACGGCATCGGCCCGACCCTGGCCAGGTTCGAAGGCCCGACGCGGATCCTCTGGGGCACCGGCGACACCATCTTCTCCGAGCGCGGTGCCGAGCACCTGGAACGCAGCTTCAGCAACTCGCGCGGCCTGCGCCGCATCGAAGGCGCCAAGCTGTTCTTCCCCGAGGAGTTTCCCAAGGTGATCGCAGAAGAAGCGCGCGCGTTGTGGGGAGTCTAGGGAGAGTTCAGGAGGCGATGTTCACGACGCGAGTTCGTGCACCGCCCGCGCAGCGCGGTCCACTTCCTCGGGCGTGTTGACCAGGCTCGGTGCCAGCCGCGGGTAACTGACGGCGTAGGGGCTGCTGCTGGCGATGATCTTGCGCTCGAGCAGTCGCTTGACCACGTCGTCGGTCTTCATGCCGTCGATCTCGAAGGCGACCAGGCCGGCCGACAGGTCGGCCGACATCGGCGTGTGGATCGTGATCCTGCGGTCCTGGGCGAGGTTCTTCTTGAGCTGGTCGTTGAGGCTGGAGATGCGGGCGGCGACGCGCGGTCGCCCCATCGCCTGGTGCATCTGGAACGCGGCGGCCATCGCCCACTGGTGCTCGTAGGCATGGAAGCCGCCGGGGCTCATGCGCGCAGCGTTGACGGGCGTCTTCAGGTCCCGGTTCTCGGCCCAGGCGTTGTAGGACTCCAGTTCGCTGAAGGTCGGGACAGTCGGGCGCAGTCGTGCCCAGTTTTCCGCTTTCGCCCAGACCAGCGCGGTGCCGCGCGGTGCGAACATCCATTTGTGGCAACCGGCGCAGAAGTAGTCGGCGCCCATCGTGGCGATGGTCTCGTCGGCGGCGCCGATGCCGTGCACGCCGTCGACCACCAGCAGCACATCGGGATGCCTGGCCTTGAGCGCGGCGGCGAGCTGCCTGATCGGCAAGCGGATGCCGGTGCTGGAGTGGACCCAGGTCAGGCCGACCACGCGGGTATTGGGCTTCACGCCCTGCAGGAGGCGTTCGACCAGCTGGTCGGTGCTGGCCTTGGCCGCATCGTCGAACAAGTTGATCCTGCGCATGCCGGCGCCGGAGCGTTCGCAGGCCAGGCGGATGGACTCGTGGTGCGAGTAGTGATCGTGGACGGTGGTGAGGACCTCGTCGCCGGCTTTGAGTGGCAACCCGTGGTAGACCAGCGCGAGGCTTTCGGTGGTGCTGCGGGTCAGGCAGACCTGGTCGGGCTCGCCGCCCAGGTAGGTCGCAATGGTCTTTTGCACCTGCATCGGGACGTTGTGCGCATCGTCTTCGAACAGGCCCTGTTCGATCACCAGGAAGGGATTCTGGTCGATGGAACGACGGTATGCCTCGATCGCGTCGCGTACCGGTGCCGGGTGGCTGGCGATGAAGAAACTGGCGAAGTGGGCATAGGCCGGATCGAGCGCGAACTGCGCGCGGATGCGGCTCCAGTCCGACAGATCGGGCACGGCAGGCGTCTCGCGCGCGAGTGCGCCCAGCAGGCTGCCGGGGAGGAGCGCGACAGCGCCGGCGGCGGCGGGGAGGGCCAGGAACTGGCGGCGCGACACTGAGGGATTCATGGCAGCACTCCTGCGGGACGTGATGGGTCAAACGCCGAGCGCGGCCGCCGCAGGTCGGACGACGCGACCGCCCGGCAGTGGTGAAGCGCGCCTTCACATCCGGGCGGCACGCCTTCTGCCAGCCTTTTCGGCGCCGCCCCGTCGTCGGACCATTGCGGTCCGTCGCGGGTGCCAAGGAGCAACGCCATGATGCAGACCGGACGAAGCGCATCGCGGGGATGGGTGGCCCCGATGTGGGCAATGGTGTTTGCGGCGGTACTGGCCGCCTGCGGCGGTGGCGGTGGCGGTCCCCGTGCCGGGGTAAGCCCGCCGCCTGCGCCAGCAAACCGGCCTCCGGTTTTCACTTCGGGTGTCGCCGCGACGGTGCCGGAAGACACCACGTCGGTGTTCTACACGGCCACGGCCACCGATCCCGACAACAATCCGATCACGTTTTCGCTGGCCGGTGGTGCGGACCAGACGCGCCTGCGCATCACCGCGAGCGGCGGGCTGTCATTTGTCACGGCGCCGGATTTCGAGAATCCTGTCGACGCCAACGGCGACAACATCTACCTGGTCACCATCGCCGCCAGCGACGGCATCGTCAGCGTGACCCAGTCACTGGCAGTCACGGTCACCAACGCCCTCGGTGCCAACTTCCGGGTGCGTCGAGTGGCGAGCGGACTCAACTTCCCGATCTTCATCGCGCCGGTGCCCGACAGCAGCGGGCGCCTGTTCGTGGTCGAACGTGAGGGGCGCATCCGCATCATGACCGCCAACGGCGCGCTGACGGCGGCGCCGTTCCTCGATATCAGCGGAACGATTTCGATCGATGGCGAGCGCGGTCTGCTCGGATTCGCGACGGCCCCGGACTTCTTCACCAGCGGGCGCTTCTACATCTTCGTGACGGCGCCCGACGGCACGATCGAAGTGCGTCGATACCTGACGGTGTCCGGTGACCTCAACCGCGCCGATCCTGCCAGCGGCGATGCGATCCTGCGTGTGCCGCACGCGCGCAACAACCATAACGGCGGCTGGATCGCGTTCGGCCCCGATCGCATGCTCTACATCGCCATTGGCGATGGCGGTGGCTCGGGCGATCCGGACAACAACGGGCAGAACATCAGCACGCTGCTGGGCAAGATCCTGCGTGTGGATCCGGCCAGTGATGCGTTTCCCTCCGATCTTGATCGCGACTATGCGATCCCGGCGGGTAATCCCTTCGTCGCCTCTGGCGGTGCGCCGGAAGTGTGGGCGTACGGGCTGCGCAATCCGTTCCGCAATAACTTCGATTCGCAGACGGGCAACCTGTTGATCGGCGATGTCGGGCAAGGCGCGGTCGAGGAAATCGATCTGATGCGTCCCGGCGATGGGGGCGCCAATTTTGGCTGGCCGGTCCTGGAAGGCACGGTGCCTTTCCGCGGCGGTCCGACCACGGGGATGACGCCGCCAGTGGCGCAGTACTCGCACGGCACGGGGCCGGTCAATGGCAGTTCGGTGACCGGCGGCGTCGTGTATCGCGGGACGGTCGAGTCGTTGCTGGGCGAGTACATTTTCGCCGACTTCGTTCGTCCCAATATCTGGTCGTTGCCGATCTCGCGGCTGGTGCCGGGCACGACGCTGCAGGCGAATGAGTTCACGTTGCGCAATGGCGACTTCACGCCGGACGCCGGCGCGCTCACCAACATTGTCAGCATCAACGCCGATGCGTCGGGCCAGGTGTACCTGGTCGATTTCGATGGCGAGATCTTCGTGCTCGAGGCGGTGCTGCTGGGCACGCCGTCGGGTTCGCCGTCGGCGGCATCGGTTGTGTCGCCGCAACAGCTCCTGGGTGAGGCGCTTTCCAGGCGCTTCGGTGGACGAAGGAGTGGAGACCGGCGATAGCGGTCTTCCGGGCGAGGGTTGCAGGTGTGGGTGCGCGGGCTGCGGAGGGGCGTCGTCCGCCGGGCCGGGGAATGCTCCGCCCCTTAGTCAGCCATCCTGGCCGATGCGGGGCGCGGGCCATCCATGGCCCGCTGCGGAGCATTCCCCGGCCCGGCGGACAACGCTCCAGCACGTCGAGGCCCGGTCTTCGTCTGGTTTCAAGATCCACCGCGGCCGCGAAGCCGGGTAAGCGAAGTGCACCAGGGGCGGCCGCCACGCGCTAGGCCGACAGTCAGCCCGGGCATCGTATTCTTGGGTATGCGTGTAACTTTGTTGCGCGCATTCATCATTGATACGAGCGGGAATTCCTTGCGACACATGCTCAAGTACTCCGGGCCGCTGCTGCTGTGCCTTGTCCTGGCCGCCTGCCAGCGCGAAGAGCCAGTGACCCAGGCCATGGTCATCGAAGAGGTCAGCAGCCCCCAGGACGGCGGTGCGATCAGTACCGCGCCGGTCAAGCTGCCGCCCGCGCAGCCGGAGTCGCCGCGCAAGGCCAAGACCAGCGTGCGCGAATCAGGCAAGGTCAAAAGTGGGGCCGCGCCGATCGACTGGTCACCGCTGGAGCTGACCTCCGGCGATGCTTCCATCAGCTGCGAGCTGGACTACGCGTCGCTGGGCGATGGCAACGTGCTGGCGAAGTTCGACCGGGACGGCATCCGCGAAGCGCTGCAACCGTGCGTGGAGCGCGGCGTTGCCCGCCTGCGCTACAAGGGCAAGATCACCGCTGAGTTCGGTTCGCTGGTCGAGCGCGTCACCCATGTCGCCGATGAGCTGGGCATCCACAAGCGGGTGCTCGATGTCGACTCGGCCGGAGGCCAGGTCGAGGACGCGATCAAGGCCGGCGACTTCATCGCCGAGTCGCGCTGGACCATATGGGTGCGCGAGGGCGCGATCTGCCACAGCGCCTGCGTGTTCATCCTCAGTGCCGGCGACACCCGCATGATCGCCGGCCAGGTCGGCATCCATCGCATCATCCGCATGAGCTCGACGGCGACCACCCGCGCCGAACTCAATGCCGAGCTGCGCGTTGTCTATGAGCGCGTGCGTGACTATCTGGAGCGCAACGGTGCGGCCACGGCGGTTGCCGACCTGATGATGGCCGTGCCCAACCGGGGCCTGCGCCTGCTGACCGTGGAGGAGCTGGAGCTGTATGGTCTCGACGGGGTCAACCCGGCCCAGGACGATCTCGACCGCCTGCGCCTGATGCGCAAGTGCGGCGAGGATTTCGTCAGCCGCCGCGATTCGTTCGTGCGTGCGTTCGACAAGCGCTGCAAATCGCCCAACACCGACCTGGACGCGCTCAACACCTGCGGCCTGAACCTGCGCAAGGATTACGGATTCCCCGACCAGGCGTGCCCGGCCGAGAGCCCCCTGTCGGAATTCGACCCGGGAACGGCGCTGGTCCCGGGTGGCAAGCAGCCTGATGGTGTTTCGCAGGAAACGCCGCCGCCGCACGCAGGCGACAGCTGACCGCGGCCGGGCGTGAGCCCGGTCATCACATCGCACGCGGCACGATGCCCGCGCACGCAGGTACAGACGCCTGCAGGGTCGGACGCGATGGGGTCAGGCACATGAGCGACGTGCGTTATTCGCTGCTGCGTGGCGGTCCTGTGTACCGCATCTCGCAGGCCAGTGGCCTGGACCGGGCCAACCGGCCGACCGCGCCGCTGGTCGCGTTGTTCCTGCTGCTCTTCATCGTGGGTCCGATGGTGGTCGGGGCGGCGCTGGACCGCACCCTCGTCGGCGGTGTCACCATCCCGCTGCTGCACGACTACTCGATCTGGGCACGGTTCGTGATCGCCGTGCCGCTGCTGATCCTAGCCGCGCCGATGGCCGACGACCGGCTGTGGCGGGCGATCAAGCACCTGCAGGGCCTCGTCGACGAGACGGGCCGCGAGCGTTTCGAGGGCGTGCTCGCGCAGATGCGGCGCTGGCGTGACGCCAACACGCCGGAGCTGCTGCTGTTTGTGGGCTCGGTCGGAGCGACCTACGTGATTCCTGTGCTTGGCCTGGCCGACGCGATCAGTGACTGGCGGGGCCATGCCGACGCGATGAGTTTCGGCGCGATCTGGCTGCAGTGGGTGGCCATGCCGGTGCTGCGTTTCCTGGTCCTGTTGTGGATGTGGCGACTGCTGCTGTGGACGGTGCTGTTGTTCCGCTTCTCCCGCTTCAGGCTCGACCTGCACGCCGCCCATCCTGACGGCCGTGGCGGGCTCGCCTTCCTGGGTTACGCGCAGACCGCATTCCTGGTGCTGCCGCTGGTCGGTGGCATCACCCTGGCCGGCACCCTGGCGATGGACATCCAGTACTTCGGCGTGGCGCTCAAGAACCTGCGTTTCGTCATGGGCGGCTACATCGTGCTCGCCGTGGTCCTGATGGCGACGCCGCTGCTGCTGTTGACGCCGCGCCTGGCGACGCTCAAGCGCACCAGCCTGCTGGCCTACGGTGCGCTGGGCACCGATTGCGCGGAAGGCTTCGAGGATAAATGGCTCGGTCGCGCCCGCGGTGGCGCATCGCCGATCCTCGAAGCAGGTGACTCGTCGGCGCTGTGCGACCTGACCGGCGTCTACGCCACGGTCAGCAACATGGCGACCATCCCGCTGCAGCGCTTCATCCTCATCCGGTTCGTCATCGCGTCGGCACTGCCGATGCTGCCGGTCGTGCTGATGACGATGCCGATCAACGAGCTGCTGGCGAAGATATTCTCGGCGCTGGCCTGACGGCTCAGGCCGCGTCGACCACGTGGATCTCGACGTCGTCGATCGTGACGACCTGGCCGGCGTGGATCTTGCACGTTTTGCGCAGTTCGACCGTGCCGTCGACGCTGACCGCACCGCTGGCGACGATGGCTTTTCCGGCGCCGCCGCTGTCGCACAGTCCGACCAGCTTGAGCAGCTGGTTGAGTTCGACGTGGTCGCGGTCGAGTTCGAATTCGATCTGTTGCATGGCCGT
>DATDBI010000134.1:0-13981 GCA_036524915.1 Lysobacter sp.
CGCGGGATATGAAGCGGCGATTTTACCAGTCGTGACGCTCGCGAATGGACGTTCCGACGCCACTACGGCACCATTTCGGCTCATCACGCACCACCAGGGATAGCGATGGTTCGGGCAATTGGCACGGGAACACGCTCTGCAGGCGGCTCAACAGGCATGCTGGGCCGCATGAAGATCCAAACGAAAGTCCGCGCCAAGGTCATGGACGTGACCCGGGCGGCCGGTCTGGCCACCGGACTGGCGCTGACCCTGCTGCTGGCGAGTTTCGGCGCCATGGCGCAACGCGTGGAAGGCGACCGGGCGCGCGCCGAGGGCATCTACGCCACCGAGGTGCAGGTCAACGGACAGGGTGAAGGCGAGCGCAACACCGCCTTTGCCCGTGGTCTGGCCCTGGTGCTGGGCAAGCTCTCCGGCGATCGCGGCGCGGCCTCGCGCCCGGGCGTGGGCCAGGAGCTGCGCCAGGCCAAGACCTACGTCGAAAGCTACGACTACCGCCAGGACGAGGGCCTGGGCCCGACCGGCGCGCCGAGCTTCCGCACCACCCTGGTGGTCCGCTACGACGAGGAGGCCGTCAACGAGCTGGCCAATACCCTCGGTATCCCGGTCTGGCCGCAGCCGCGGCCCAAGCCGGTCCTGTGGCTGGCGATCGACGACGGCAGCGGCCCGCGCCTGGTCGGCCTGCCGCAGGTGAATGCGGCCCGTCCGGCCCTGAACCGCGCCACCGAGCGCGGCTACAAGCTTGGCCTGCCCACCGGCAACGCCGCCGAGCAGGCCGCCGTTGGCGCGATCTGGCGCGGCGACAGCGCCGCCGTGGCCCGGGCCTCGGCCCGCTACAGCCCGCCGATGCAGCTGATCGGCAAGCTCTATCGCGACACCGCCGGCTGGAAGGCCGACTGGACCTTCGTCGACGGCGGCAAGGTGCTGTCCACCTGGTCGCAGACCGGCACCGATCCGCGCCAGCTGATGGCCAGTGGCGCCGACGGCGCCGCCGATGCGCTGATGAAGCGCTACGCCAAGCGCGCCACCGCCGGCCAGCCGGGCAGCTACCGCGTGACCTTCACCGGCATCGACAGCAGCGACGACTTCATCCGCCTCGCCGGCTACCTGCAGAAGGTGTCGGTCGTGCGCCGCATGACGCCGATGCGGGCGACGCCGCTGGGCCTGGAATACGAGCTGGAACTGGTCAGTGGCCTGCCTGGCTTCAACCGCGTGCTGGCGCGCGATGACGTGATCGAGGTGATGGAAGGCCTCGAAGGACAGCCGCCGGTCTACCGGCTGCGATAAGGACCAACGACACCCATGCAAACGCAATCACTGGACGAGATCGCGCTGTTCCTGCGCCGGCTGCAATGGACTGCGCTCGGCCTGGGCGTGTGCTGGCTGGTGTGGCTGCTGGCGCCGATCCTGTCGCCGTTCGCGTTTGCCCTGATCCTGGCCTGGCTGGGCGACCCGCTGGTCGACCGGCTCGAGCGCGCAGGTCGCTCGCGCAATACTGCCGTTGCAATCGTGTTCTCGCTGATGGCGCTGATCGTGCTGGCGGCGCTGCTGTTGCTGGTGCCGCTGATCGAGCGGCAGCTCACCACGCTGGTTGCCTCGCTGCCGCGCTACCGCGAGTGGCTGATGCTGACGGCGCTGCCCTGGGTCGAGCGCCGCACGGGGTTTGAAATCACCGATTCGCTCGACTTCACCCACATCGCCCAGCTGATCCGCGACAACTGGGACCAGGCCGGTGGCATCGCCACGACGATGCTGGGGTACCTGTCGCGCTCGGGTTCGGCGGTGCTGGCGATGGTGGCCAACATCGCACTGCTGCCGGTGATCGCATTCTTCTTCCTGCGCGACTGGGACCTGCTGGTCGAGCGCGTCGCATCGTTGATCCCACGCAATCACCTGCCCACCGTCGAGCGCCTGGCGCGCGAATCCAGCGACGTGCTTGGCGCGTTCCTGCGCGGCCAGTTCCTGGTGATGCTGGTGCTGGGCGTGATGTACGGCCTGGGCCTGTGGGCGGTCGGCCTGGACCTGGGCATCCTGATCGGCCTCATCGCCGGCCTGCTGACCTTCGTGCCGTATCTCGGCCCGGCCAGCGGCATCATCCTGGGCGTGATCGCCGCCCTGGTGCAGTACGGCGACTGGCAGCACGTTGCCGGCGTGCTGGCGGTGTTCGGCATCGGCCAGGTGATCGAGAGCTACGTGCTCACGCCCAAACTCGTCGGCGACCGCATCGGCCTGCACCCGGTGGCGGTGATCTTCGCGGTGCTCGCCGGCGGCCAGCTGTTCGGCTTCCTCGGCATGCTGCTGGCGTTGCCGGTGGCGGCGGTGGTGAACGTGCTGCTGCGCTACGCGCAGGAGCGGTATCGACATAGCCGGTTGTATGTAGGCCAGGCCGATCCGTTGGCCGACCCGCACCTCGCGCCGTCGCTGGACGACAGGCAAGAGTGAGCGAGCGATTCATTGAGAGCCCCCAAGTGAGCATCCCGCAGTTGCCGCTGGCGTTGCGTTATCCGCCCGACCAGCGTCTTGATACGTTTGTCCAGGCGCCCGCCGGGACCGTGGAGCAGCTGCATGCGCTGGCGTCAGGTGTCGCTGCGGCGCGCACCGACAATGTCTACCTCGCCGGCCCTTCGGGTGTCGGCAAGACCCATCTGCTGCTGGCCACCTGCGCCGCCGCCGAAGCTGCCGGTCGCCGCGCGGCGTACCTGCCGTTGCAGGCTGCAGCCGGGCGCCTGCGTGACGCGCTGGAAGCGCTCGAAGGCAACGACCTGATCGCGATCGACGGACTCGAAGTCATCGCCGGCAACCGCGAGGACGAGATCGCGCTGTTCGACGCACACAACCGCGCCCGTGCGGCGGATGTGGCCCTGGTGTACGCCGCGCGGGACATCCCCGATGCCATCGGCCTGGGACTGCCCGACCTGCGCTCGCGCCTGGGGCAGTGCACGCGGATCACGCTGGCGCCGCTCGACGATGAAGGCCGTCGCGAAGTGCTGCGCCAGCGAGCGCAGCGACGCGGGCTGGTGCTGGAGGAAACTGCGCTGGACTGGCTGCTGAAACGCGTCGGCCGCGATCTGGGCGGGCTGACGGCGTTGCTGGACCGCCTCGATCGCGCCTCACTGGCGGCGCAGCGGCGGATCACCGTGCCGTTTTTGCGGCAGACGCTGGGCAGCTGAGACGGCGCCTAGCCGCCCAGTTCCTTGTCCAGCAACGCCAACCGCTCCGGCGTGCCGACATCGGTCCAGCGGCCGCGGTGATGCTCGCCGCTCACGCGTCCGGCGGACATGGCGGCCTGCAGCAGTGGCGGTAGCTTGAATCGAGGCGGTATCTCGTCAGCACCTGTCACGTTGCCGATTACATCGCGCCAGCGATCCAGAACCGACGGACGATAGAGGCCCAGGCCCGCGTATGTTTTTCGCACCCGGCCATTTCCAGCGGGCGGCGTCGCGCCGTGCAGGCCGTCGCCAAACGAAAGGCGCCCGGATTGCTCGTCAAGGGTGAAGTCGCCACGCGGATGCTGGATCGGGTTGTCGACCAGGACCAGATGCGCATCGCCGTCGACATCACGCGGCAGTCGGGCAAAGTCGAAGTCGGTCCACACGTCGCCATTCACCAGTACGAACGCGCGGTTGTCGTCACTGCCATCACGCAACAGCGGCAACGCGTGCAGCATGCCGCCGCCGGTTTCCAGTGGCGTGGTGCCTTCGTAGGAATAGTGCAGGCGCAGTCCCCAACGCGCGCCGTCGCCCAGCGCCTTCGGAAACTGCTCGGCCAGCCAACTGGTGTTGATCACGACGTCGCGAATGCCGGCGGCAGCGAGCTTCTCCAGGTGCCAGACGATCAGCGGCTTGCCGCCAGCGACCAGCAACGGCTTGGGTGTGTGGTTGGTCAACGGGCGCATGCGTTCGCCCAGACCGGCGGCGAAGATCAGTGCCTTCATGGGTACCGCACTCATGCCCGGGCCTCCGCCATCACCGGACGGATGCGCGTGTCGAGCAATGCGCGCAAGGGTGCCAGCTCCGGGTATCGCGGCAGCACTTCGTCGAGGTAGGCGATGAAGCGCGGCGCGTCGTCGATGTAGTGCGACTTGCCATCGCGATGGTGCAGGCGGGCGAAGATGCCCAGGATCTTCAGATGGCGCTGGATGCCGAGCCAGTCGGCATCGCGGCGGAATTGCGGCAATGGCGGCACCGGCAGGCCGGCGTCCACGGCACGCGCGTGATAGCGCGCCAGCCAGTCGTCCACACGCTGCAACGGCCAGCTCAGGAACGCGTCCTTGAACAGGCTCACCGGGTCATAGGCGACCGGGCCGATCACGCAGTCCTGGAAGTCGAGCACGGCCGGGCCATCGGGCACCGGCATCAGGTTGCGCGGCATGTAGTCGCGATGGGTCAACACGCGCGGTTGCGACAGTGCGTTGTCCATCAACCGGCGCTGCACCTGTTGCAGTTGTTCAGCGTCGCCGCAGTCAAGCGCGATGCCGAGGTGGCGGCGAAGGAACCACTCCTCGAACAGTCCCGCATCGCGCTGCAGCAGCGCCTCGCCAAACTCGCCCATCCCGGGCGATGGCGCGATCGCCTGCAGCTTCAGCAGCTGCGTGATCGCGGCCTCGAAGTGGGCGTCGGCGGTGACGTCGTCAATGACCTTGGCGAGTGTCGGGCCGCCGAGGTCTTCCATCAGCGCGAATCCGGACGCTTCGTCCGCGACGAGGACGTCAGGTACGCGCACGCCGCCTGTTTCCAGCAGCGTGCGCATGCGCAGCCAGGGGCGGACGTCCTCCAGATCGGGCGGCGAATCCATGACGATGCGGGTGCCCGCCGCGGTGTTCGCGCGCCAGTAGCTGCGGAAGCCGGCGTCGACCGAAGCGCGTTGCAGCGAAAGATCGGGATCGCCGCTCGCGGCACGAGCCCAGGCCAGGCGCGCGGCCTCGCGATCGGGTGAGGCGGGTGCTGCGGTCATGCATTCTCCGGGCGGCGAAAGCCGCATGCGCACAGCGTAACGGGACGCTGCGCGCGGGGGAATGCAGGCCGCCGCGACAGGCGGCGGGAGAGGGGGTCAGGCCGCTACGGCCTCCTTGCCCGCCAGCGACTCCAGCCATTCGTCGTCCGAGCCTTCGGCCACGCCCTCGAACAGGAACGTCGACAGATAGCGCTCGCCGGTATCGGGCAGCACGGCCAGCAGTACCGAACCCTCCGGCGCACCTTCGGCCACTTTCAGCGCGGCGGCGATGGTCGCACCGGCCGAGATGCCGACGAACACGCCTTCTTCCGCGGCCAGGCGCCGGGCGGTGTCGCGCGCCAGCACGTCGTCGACCGGCAGCACTTCGTCGGCGATGGTGCGGCTGAGCACCGCGGGCAGGAAGTCCGGCGTCCAGCCCTGGATCTTGTGTGGCTGCCACACATTGCCTGACAGCAACGCCGCACCGGCGGGCTCGCTGGCGATGATCTTCAGCTCCGGCCGCGCCAGCTTGAGCACTTCGCCGGCTCCGGTGATCGTGCCGCCGGTGCCCCAGCCACTGACGAAATAGTCCAGGCGCTTGCCGGCGAAGTCGCGCAGGATCTCCGGACCGGTGGTGCTGCGGTGGTAGGCCGGGTTGGCCTCGTTCTCGAACTGCCGCGCGAGGAACCAGCCGTGTTTCTCCGCCAGCTCGGCCGCCTTGCGGACCATGCCGCTGCCGCGTTCGGCCGCCGGCGTCAGGATCACCTTCGCGCCATAGGCACGCATCAGCTTGCGGCGTTCGACCGAGAAGGTTTCGGTCATCACCGCCACGAACGGATACCCGCGGGCCGCGGCAACGAGTGCCAGCGCGATGCCGGTATTGCCCGAGGTCGCCTCGACGATGGTCTGCCCCGGTTTGAGCAGGCCCTTGCGCTCGGCATCGAGCACGATGGCCAGCGCGAGGCGGTCCTTCACTGAGCCACCGGGGTTGAAGGATTCGACCTTGGCGTAGAGCGTGACGTGCGCCGGTGCAATGCGGTGGAGGCGGACGATCGGCGTGCTGCCGATGGTGTCGAGGATGCTGTCGTAGAGGGCCATGGGTGTGCTCCGGACGAAACTGTGGGGAGGAGGGCGATGGGCGCGTTGCGTCAGGCAGCCAGTGCCAGCGCCGGTTCGCCCAGCGGCGTTGCGCCGAACCAGTGCAGCTTTCCAGCCAGTGCGGCGACTTCGCCGATGATCAGCAGCGCTGGCGATTGCACGTCGTGCTGCCGCGCACGTTCGGCAAGATCGGCCAACGTGCCGACCACCACGCGCTGCTCCGGCCGCGAGCCGTTCTCGATCAGCGCGAACGGCGTGGTCGGTGCGCGGCCGTGGGCGATCAGGCGATCACGCAGGCCGTCCAGCCCGGCCACGCCCATGTACACCGCCAAGGTCTGCCGCTCGAGCGCCAGCGATTGCCAGTCGAGCGTATCCAGCGATTCCTTGCAGTGTGCGGTCACCAGGCGCACCGATTGCGCGTGGTCGCGATGGGTCAGCGGCACCCCGGCATAGGCCGCGCACGCCAGTGCGGCGGTGATGCCGGGTACGACCTCGAAATCGATGCCGTCCGCACGCAGCACTTCCAGTTCCTCGCCACCGCGTCCGAACACGAACGGGTCGCCGCCCTTGAGCCGCACCACGCGCTTGCCCGCACGCGCGTGCTCCAGCATCAGCGCATGGATCTGGGCCTGGGTGGTGTGATGGTTGCCGGCCTGCTTGCCGACTTCGATGCGTTGGGCGTCGCGCCGCACCAGCTGCAGCACTTCGGCACTGACCAGGCGGTCGTGCAGGATCACATCGGCTTCGTTGAGTACGCGCAGCGCGCGCAAGGTCAGCAGGCCCGGATCGCCGGGGCCGGCGCCGACCAGCGCCACCGAGCCGCGCGCGCCCGGCTCATTGCCCTCGGCCAGCGCGGCACTGAACTCACGCTCGGCCGCAAGCCGTTGGCGTTGGCGCAGCAGGCGCGGAAGCGGGCCGGCCAGCAATCGATCGAAGAAGCGCCGGCGCTGGCCGGTCTGGGGGAATCGTGCGCGGATGCGCGCGCGCTCACGGCCCAGCAGCTCGGCGAGCGCGCCCACCGATTCGTCGAGTTCCGATTCCAGCTTCTCGCGCAGGTGACGGGCCAGCATGGGCGCGCCACCACCGCTCGAGATCGCGATCTGCAGCGGGCCGCGCTCGATCCGCGCGGGGATATGCACGCTCGATGCCTGCGCATCGTCGACCACGTTGACCCAGACGCGGCGCGACTCGCCTGCTTCGGCCACCGCGCGGTTGACGCTGTCGTCATCGGTCGCGGCGATGACGAGCCATGCGCCGTCCAGCCAGTCTGCCTGGAACAGCCCCGGGAGATGCTCGATCCGGCCATCGGCGACGTGGCGCGCCAGCGGCCCGTTCAGCGCCGGGGCGCCCAGGCGGACGCGCGCACCGGCATCGAGCAGCGCCTCGGCCTTGCGCTGGGCCACGGTGCCGCCGCCAACCACCAGCACGTCACGGCCGCGCAGGTCGGCAAATACAGGAAACAGTGGGCTGGCCATGATGTCGATCGAGGGATGGAGCGGCGATACCGTGAACCTACCCACGGGCGCCCGGTGGCGGAAATGACGCGGCCATCTGGCGGTATGTCGTTTCGGAATGAGTGCCCGGGCGCTGGACAGGCGCGCCGGGGCAGGGTAATTTCAGTCCATCCCTTTATTCGTATCAAGCGATATATGGACGATCCGATGCGCTGCCGGTCGCAGGCAGCGCCCGCAACGTCCCCTCTCAGGTTCGCTTCGCCATGACCCTCACCCAGCTTCGCTATCTCGTCGCCATCGCCGATTCGGGGCTCAACATCACCCTGGCCGCCGAGCGCGTCCACGCCACCCAGCCGGGCCTGTCCAAACAGCTCAAGCAGCTGGAGGACGAGCTTGGCTTCCAGCTGTTCACCCGCAAGGGCCGCAGCCTGGAGTCGATCGCGCCGGCGGGCGAGCGGGTGCTGATGCACGCGCGCCGCATTCTCGAAGAAGCGAGCAACATCCGCGCCTATTCCGCCAATGAACGCGGCCAGCACAGCGGCCGCCTGGTGCTGGCCACCACCCACACCCAGGCCCGGTTCGTCCTGCCCGAAGTCATCGCCGCGGTGAAGCGCGAGTTTCCGCAGGTCAGCGTGCACCTGCAGGCGGCGGCCGACGGCGAAGTGCTCGAGCAGCTCGCGCGGGGCGAAGCCGACCTGGCCGTGATCAGCACCGCCGGCGGCGAACCCGAGGGCGGTGTCGCGGTGCCGCTGTATCGCTGGCGACGCGTGGTGCTGGTGCCGCTCAACCATCCGCTGGCGGCGCTCGACCGCGCGCCGACACTGGCCGAGCTGGCCGCGCATCCGCTGGTCAGCTACGAGTCGTCGACGCGGCCCGAGTCTTCGTTGCATCGCACGTTCGCCGCCGCCGGCCTGGAACCGCAACTGGCGATGACCGCGCGCGACGCCGACCTGATCAAGACCTACGTGCGCGCCGGCCTGGGCGTCGGCGTGCTGGCGGAGATGGCGGTCGGTGCGCGCGATACCGATCTCAAGGCACTGCCCGCACCCGACGCGCTGCCGGAGTGCATCACCTGGGCCGTGATCCCGCGCGCCCGCGTGCTGCGCGAGTACGCATTGGCACTGATGCATGGCATCGCACCGCAGCTCGATCGGCGCGACCTGCGCCGTGTGCTCGAAGGCAACTTGGAGCCACGCTGGCCGCAAGCGCCGGCCTGGCGCGAGCTGAGCCAGCCGATCACGACCTGAGGACGGCGTTGGCCAGTTGATCGACGGCACGCCCCTGCATGCCTATGCTGGCGACGGGGAGACGCATCGACCTGAGGTTGCGGCACAACCGCACCCGCTATCGGTCGCCGGCGTCGGATAGCTCGTCCATCAAGGGGAAACCGTCCATGCAACTGCGTTCCATCTTTGCGTCCGTAGTCATCACCTCCGGCCTGTTCGCATCCGGCGTTGCCGTCGGCTTTGTCGCGCACAAGGCAGAACCGTGGCCGTATGGCGACAAGTCCAACCAGGAGGCGGCCCAGGCCATGCTGCAGCTCGCCAGGGTGCAGGCCGACGGCGGTAGCTGGGAACGGATCGCGGTGGGCCGTGTCTATTACCTCAGCGGCTCCAAGCCGGCCGGGCAGGCGATCTTCGATGAAGTGCTGGCCGACGAACCCGAGCCGAGCGACCTGTTCCGCATCGCGCGCGTCTATCGCGAAGCCGGCGAGTGGGAGCGGGCCAAGGCGCTGTTCGATCGCTATGTCAGCGAGAAGCCCAAGGACAGCGGTGGCATTGCCGAGGTGGGGGCGTACTACCTGATGCAGGGCGATCGCAAGACCGCCGAAGCGCTGTTCGATCGCTCGTTCAAGCGCGAACCCAACGTCTGGGCCACGGTTGCTGCCGCCGGTAGCTACCTGGGCGTCGTGCCCCAGGAGTAAGCAGTGCGTTCGTAGCGCAAGCGCACCGAAGTCCCGGCCCGCCGGGACTTCGTCTCAGGCCGCATTCGGCTCGCTGTCGAAATGCAGGCCGCACTCACGCTTCAGGCCGAAAAAACGCGTGTCTTCCTCGTTCATTCCGGCCTCCAGCGGTCGCGTCGTGTGGATGTCGCCGATCGAAACGTAGCCCTGGTGCCAGAGCGGGTGGTAGGGCAGATCGTGCTGCTGCAGGTACTGCCAGACTTCGCGGTCGCTCCAGTCGGCAATCGGGTGCAGCTTCCAGCGTCCGTCGCGCAGCTCGAGGAAGTCGATGTTGGCGCGCGTACGCGCCTGGCTGCGACGAAGTCCGGCGATCCAGGTGCGCACACCCAGTTCGTTGAGCGCGCGCTGCATCGGTTCGACCTTGCGCATGCGGTTGTAGCGTTCGATGCCGTCCAGGCCGTCTTCCCAGAGCTTGCCCAAACGCGCCTCCATCCAGGCGATGCCGATCTGGGGGCGGTAGACCTTGAGGTTCAGGCCAAGACGCTCGCCCAGCTGGTCGACGAAGCGGTAGGTCTCGGGGAACAGGTAGCCGGTGTCGATCAGGATCACCGGCATGTCGGGCTGCTGTTGCGTGGCCAGGTGCAGCGACACTGCTGCCTGCGCGCCAAAGCTGGATGACAGCGCATGCGTGCCGGCGGTGTTTTCCAGCGCCCAGACCACGCGTTCTGCCGCGCTGTGCTGGCCGAGCCAGCGATTGAGTTCCGCCAGCGCCTGTGGCGATTCGGCGGCGGTGATCGGATCGGGGGGCGTGCTCATGCCACGTTCTCGCTACGCAGATGCAAAGGAATCGGGGGCCTGGGGGGTGCAATCACGGCCGTGCGGACGAGGAAATCGCCGAAGCCTTCATCGGCCTGGCGTTCGCCGGCATAGCGCGCAAAAAGAGGGTCCAGCTCGGCGAGGATCTGTGCCTCGGCGATGTTCTCGCGGTACAGGGTGTTCAGGCGCTGGCCGCGGTGGTCGGCACCCAGCATCAGGTTGTAGCGGCCGGGCGCCTTGCCGACGAGGGCGATCTCGCCCAGGTACGGCCGCGAGCACCCGTTCGGGCAGCCGCTGATGCGCAGGTGGATCGGTGCGTCGTGGAGGTCATGGCCTTCGAGCAGCGTTTGCACCTTGCCGGTCAGTTCGGGCAGGTAGCGCTCCGCCTCGGCCATCGCCAAGCCGCAGGTCGGCAGTGCGACGCAGGCCAGGGCGTTGCGCTGCAGGGGGCTGGCCGTGCGGTAGCCGTCCAGCCAGTACTGGCTTGCCAGCGCGTCGATGCGCGTGCGCAGGGCGGCCGGCACGCCGGCGATCACCAGGTTCTGGTTGGGCGTCAGGCGGAACTCGGCATCGTTCGCCGACTGCTCCAGCACGCGCGCGATCTCGCGCAGTCCGCTGAGGTGGGCGACGCCTTCCTGGTCCCAGATGCGACCTGCCACGGTCCGCAGCGTCAGGTGCGCGCGTCCGTCCTCGCCTTCGACCCAGCCAAAACGGTCGCCGTTGTGCGCGAACGAAAACGCACGCGCGGGCAGCAGCGTGAATCCTGCGCGACGCTCGACTTCGGCCTTGAACCACTCCAGGCCGTGGTCGTCGATGGTGTACTTCAGGCGCGCGCGCTTGCGCACGTTGCGGTTGCCGAAGTCGCGCTGGGCGGTGACCACGGCCACGGCGATGGCGATGACCTGGTCGGGAGTGAGGAAGCCGATGACGTCGCCAATGCGCGGGTAGGTCTCCGGGTCGCCGTGGGTCGCGCCCATGCCGCCGCCGATGCTGACGTTGTAGCCGGCGAGCGTGCCGTCATCGTCGAGGACGGCGATGAAGCCCAGGTCCTGGGCGAACACATCGACGTCATTGAAGGGCGGGATCGCGAAGCCGATCTTGAACTTGCGCGGCAGGTAGGTCGGGCCGTACACCGGCTCGTCCTCGCTGCCGCTGCCGGCCACGCGCTCCTCGTCCAGCCAGATCTCGTAGTAGGCACGGGTGTTGGGCAGCAGGTGCTCCGACAGTGCCGCCGCCTGGGCGTGCACGGCCGCGTGCGCGCGCGAAAGCTGCGGGTTGGCGGCGACGGCGACGTTGCGATTGACGTCGCCGCAGGCCGCCAGGGTGTCGATGAGCGCGGCGTTGATCGCCTGCATCGTCGATTTCAGTTCGGTCTTGATCACGCCATGGAACTGGAAGGCCTGGCGCGTGGTGATGCGCAGGCCGCGCTCGGCAAAGCGGGTCGCGATCGCATCCAGCCCAAGCCACTGCGCCGGTGTCACCACGCCACCGGGCGTGCGTGTGCGGATCATGAAGCTGTAGGCCGGCTCGAGCTTGGCGACGCGGCGCTCTTCGCGGATGTCGCGGTCGTCCTGCTGGTAGCTGCCGTGGTACTTGATCAAGGTCTGGTCGTCTTCGGCGAGCGCGCCGGTGACCGGGTTGGCGAGCGACGCCAGCAGCGACCCGCGCAGACGGGCGCTCTCGTGCTTGATGTCCTCGACCGAGTGGTTGCTCATCAGTTCATGCCTTCCAGGTTCATGCCTTCTCAGTACACGTCTCTTGCGTAGCGGCCCTGCTGCTGCAGGTGGTTGAGGTAGTCGTTGGCGTCCTCGGCGGACTTGCCGCCGTGCACGGCGATCGCTTCGAGCAGCGCCGCATGCACGTCACGCGCCATGCGCGTGGCGTCGCCGCAGACGTACAGATGCGCGCCACTTTCGAGCCAGTCGTACAGCTCACGACCCTGCTCGCGCAGCCGGTGCTGTACGTAGACCTTGTGTTCCTGGTCGCGCGAGAAGGCCAGGTCGAGCCGCTGCAGGCGGCCATCCTTGAGTGCCTGCTGCCATTCGACCTGGTAGAGGAAGTCCGTGCGGAAGTGCGGGTTGCCGAACAGCAGCCAGTTGCGGCCCGTGGCATCGATCGCGGCGCGCTCCTGCAGGAAGCCGCGGAACGGCGCGACGCCGGTGCCGGGGCCGATCATGATCACGTCACGCGAGGCGTCGGCTGGCAGGCGGAAGCGATCGTTGTGCTCGATGAACACCGGCAGTCGCGCACCCTCGGCGCTGGCGGCGAGCTGGTGCGATGCCGCGCCCCAACGCGTGCCGTGGCCGTTGTCGTACTCGACATGGGCGACGGTCAGGTGGACCTCGTCGCCGACCTGCTTCTGGCTGGAGGCGATCGAGTACAGGCGCGGCGTCAGCGGACGCAGCGCCGCGACCAGCTCTTCGCCGCTCCAGTCGGCGCGGTACTGCGCGAGCAGATCGATCACCTGCTGCTCGCCGAGCAGGCGGGCCAGTTGCGCCTGCTGGCCTGGTGCCAGCAGGCCGTTGAGCTCGTCGCTGCGCGCCTGCGCGGCAAGGCTGGCGACAAACGGACGCGCCAGACGGGTCAGTTCGCGCTTGTCACCCAGCCACTGCCGCAGGGGCTGCGTCACGCCGCCGTGGCTGACGTCGTCGTTGCCATCGAGCTGCAGCGTCGACAGCACCGCATCGACCAGGGCCGGCGGGTTCGACGGCCACAGGCCGAGCGCGTCGCCGGGCTCGTAGTGCAGGCCCGAGCCTTCCAGCGACAGCTCGATGTGGCGCACGTCCTTGTCCGGCCCGGGGCGACCCACGCTGCTGGCGCGACTGACCAGGCGCTGGTTGAGCAGGAGTTCGGCGGGGAACGGGGATTCGCGACCGTGCACGGGAGCGGCCGGTAGCGGCCGCAGCGGTGTCACCGTTGCCAGCGGCGTGGACGGCTTCAGCGCGTCCTTCGCCTTGCCCAGCGCCTGCGCCAGCCAGGGGGTGGCGATCGTCTCGATGTCCAGGTCGGCATCGCCGCGCGGCAGCAGCCGGGTGGCGCCCAGTTCAGCCAGGCGCTCGTCGAGCTTCTGCCCGATCGCGCAGAACTGCGGGTAGCTGGAGTCGCCCAGGCCGAGCACGGCATAGCGCAGCTGCTTGAGCTGCGGCACACGCTTGCCGGCGATGAACTCCACGAGGGCGCGCGCATCGTCGGGCGGGTCGCCATCGCCCTGCGTGCTGATGACCAGGTACAGGTTGCGCTCGTCCTTCAGCTCGCGGGTCGGGTAGGCGTCGGCGCGCAGCAGTCGCACCGGCAGGCCGGCGGTCTCCGCCTGACGCGCGAGCTGCTCGGCCAGCCGCTTGGCGTTGCCCGTCTGGCTGCCGTAGACGATGGTCAGGCGCCCCGCCGCCTGGGCTTCTGCGGCCGGGAGGGCGGTCGCCGGCACCGTCGTGGCGGTGCTGCTGGCCAACCCGGCGGCATAGCCCGACAGCCACCACAGGCCGTTCGCATCGAGCCCGTCGGTGACGTGCGCAAGTGCGACCAGCCGCTCCTCGGACAGGGGAGATCCGAGGAAGGTGCTGGCAAGCGGGCTGGCTGGAGAAGCCGACATCGGCATGGGACTGGGCGGCGGGGACCATTGCAGGCTAGGCCCCGCCAGCGCCCATATGAAAGGAAACTGCGTTATGCGCTCATGCCGGGGGCTTATTTCCGGAGCGGGCGTCCGCCGCTCCTACAATGTGGTCAGATAGCCGCGACCGCCCCTGGCTGGACGCATCCCGCCCTGGCGTCCCGCAACCCAACC
>DATDBI010000135.1:0-11965 GCA_036524915.1 Lysobacter sp.
ACGCCGTTCGGCGGTCTGCTCTCTGTTGCACTTTCCGTCGGCTTGCGCCGCCCAGGCGTTACCTGGCACCGTGCCCTGTGGAGCCCGGACTTTCCTCGGCACCCCCGAAAGGATGACGCGACTGCCTGGCCGACTCCGCCGGTGGTGATTCTACTGCCTTCGCAGTGAATACCCCCAAAGTTTGCTGCGCAAACTTCGGGCCCCGACCGAATGGCCTCCAATTCCCTGCCGCTGCCGCGGCGCCCCCTTTACTAAAGGGGGCTGTTGCGTGTCATGCGCGACTGCCCGCTGCGCGCACAACGAATACCGGGAAATGAATTGCCGAAGCGTCGTCCGGCGGGTCGGGGATTGCGCAGCAGCGGGCCATGGATGGCCCGCGCCCCGCATCGGCCATGGATGGCTGATTAAGGGGCTGCGCAATCCCCGGCCCGGCGGACGGCGCTCCACCGGAGACATGCGCCCCCGCGAGCCCAACGCACCCCAGCCTCAGCCTTCGTCAGAGTTGTACAGCGCCTTGCGCGGCGCGCCGCTCAGCTCGGCGGCGAGCTTGGCTGCCTGGGAGGGCTTCAGGTGCTCGCTGAGCTTGGCGTAGAGGCGCCGGCCCTCGGCGATGCTGGCGTCGGCATCGTCGCAGGCGCCTTCGACGATCACGACGAACTCGCCCTTGCGCTGGTTGGGATCGGCCGCCACGCGCGCCTTCAACTCGCCCAGGGTTCCATCCAGCACGGTCTCGAACAGCTTGGTCAGCTCACGGCCGACCACCGCCACGCGCGCCTCGCCAAACGCCGAGGCCAGGTCTTCCAGCGACTCCTCGATGCGGTGCGCCGACTCATAGAAGATGAGCGTGCGCGGCTCGCCTGCCAGGCGCGACAGCCGTTCCCGCCGGGCCGAGCCCTTGGCCGGCAGGAAGCCTTCGAAGACGAAACGATCGCTGGGTACACCGGCGACACTCAATGCCGCGATTGCCGCGCAGGCCCCCGGCACCGGAGACACCCGGATCCCGGCCGCGCGCGCCGCGCGGACCAGTCGAAAGCCCGGATCGCTCACCAGCGGCGTACCCGCATCCGACACCAGCGCGAGCGATTCACCGGCACGCAGGCGCGCCACCAGCTGCGCCGCCTGCGCCTCCTCGTTGTGCTGATGCAACGCCAGCAACGGGCGCTCGAGGCCGAAATGCGCCAGCAACTGGCGCGTATGGCGCGTGTCCTCGGCGCAGATCGCGCTCACCGTCTTGAGCGTCTCCAATGCCCGCGCGGACAGATCGCCGAGGTTGCCGATGGGCGTCGCGACGACATGGAGGGTACCCGGAGGTGGGAGATTTGCTGCTTGTGGCGTAGGCATCGTGCGTCTGCGGTGGGGCCGGGTAGAATCCTAACCGGTCCCTCAGGAACGCCGCGTCGCGGCGAATGCATGCCGATGATCCCAGCTTCGAATCGATGGGCGATGAAATGGATCTTCGCCGCGGCGATCAGCACCGCGATGCTTGGCGGTTGCGCCACGGTTACCCATACCGGCACGACGTCCCAGGCCAGCCGCAACGCGACGATCATGCAGGCCGGGGAACTGGCCCGGAACGGTGCCGCCCTGGTCGGACCGGCGCGCACCGCCAATGACCGCCAGATCGAGCGCCTGCTGGCGCAACTCGACAACCCCACGCTGACGCAAGAAGCCGCGGCCCTGGCCGCCGGTGACCCGCTCTACAACTATGTCGGCCAGGCCCTGCTGCGTCGCGGCCTGCCGCTGCCGCGCCCGTTCGACCGCAGCGCATGGCACTTCGACGCCGGCAATCGCCCGCCGGCCGACAGCGATGGCTACCGCCCGCCCGTGAAGCTGGCGGTGCTCCTGCCGATGTCGGGCACGCTCGCAGTGCCGGCCACGCCGGTGCGCGACGGACTGCTGGCCGGCTACTACGGTGAAACCCGCCGTCGCCCCGACATCAGCTTCTACGACACCGCCGGCACCACCGGTGGCGCGCTGGCCGCCTACGACATGGCCGCCGCCGAAGGCAACGATTTCGTCATCGGTCCGCTCGGCCGCGACGAAGTCAACGCGCTGTTCGGCAAGGCCTCGCTGCCGGTCCCGGTGCTCGCCCTCAATCGCGGCGACGTCTCGCCGATCAATGGCAACGCCAGCTTCTCGCTGTCGCCGGAAGACGAAGGCATCGCTGCCGCCGAATACTTCCTTGGCCGCGGCGCGCGCCGGATCCTGGTGATCGGCGGCAGCGACGACTCGCAGCAACGCGCTGTTGCCAGCCTGCGCGAGCGCCTGGTCGAGCGAGGCGGTGAAGTCACCGACGTCGTCAGCGAAGGCATCGCCGACCTCGGTCCGTATGCACAGAAGGCCCCGGGCGTGGATGCGGTGTTCCTCGCCATCAAGGGCAGCAATGCGCGCACGCTGATGCCGAAGCTGGCGTTGGCCGGCCTCGCCGGCAAGCCGCGCGTTGCAACCTCGCAGATCCTGTCGGGCACCGGCAAGCCGGAGGAGGACCGCATCCTCGACGGCATCGTCTTCCCGAGCGACGTATGGACCACGCGTGGCGTTGCCGGGCTCCCGCCCGCGAGCAACGTCGGCGCACAGCTGTCGAGTGCCAAGGGACCGGCAGCGCGCCTGTTCGCGTTCGGTTACGACGCCTGGCAGATCACTGCCTACCTGCAGCGACTGGCCACCGGCGCCGATGCCCGCATCGATGGTGCGACCGGCACGCTGCGCCTGGACGGCTTCGGCAATGTCCTGCGCACGCCGGCGTGGTCGACGTTCAGTGCCGGTGTCGCCACGCCGCTGAGCAATGCCGCCCAGCGCTGACGCCCGCTCCCGGGGCGCGGCGGTCGAAGCCGCCGCGCGCCGATACCTGATCGATGCCGGCCTGCGCGAAGTGGCCAGCAATGCGAACTACCGCATCGGCGAACTCGACCTGGTGATGATCGACGGCGCCACGCTGGTGTTCGTCGAAGTGCGTTACCGGCGCAGCGCGCGCTTTGGTGGCGGCGCCGGTTCGATCGATGTCCACAAGCGCCGCAAACTGGTGCGTGCGGCGATGGTCTTTCTCGCCAGGAACCGGCGCTACGCGGATGGCGCTTGCCGTTTTGATGTTGTCGAAGCCCAGGGCGACCCCACCGCGCCGAAGCTCAACTGGCTTCGCGACGCATTTCGTGCGGATGATTGCTGATCCATGACCGAATCCTGCGTCGATCCAGAACTCCTTTTCGCCTGGCAGGCGGCGCATTCCATCGCTCGCGGCTCCCCGCCCCCGGTCCACGACCGCGGCGGCTTCCGGGTGGACACCCACTCGGAGAAGGAAGTGAAACGCTGGGTATTCCCCCGCCAGTGCGATGGGTTGCGCGAGATCGCACATGACATCACCGCGCCTCGCCATTACTTGAAGCTGTGCGGCACCGACGAGGAGCTGCGAAGCGAGCTGCCGGCTCGCTGGGAGATTCAGCCAGCGAACTATTTCATGATGGCGACCGCGGCAGCCGTCGAAACAAGGGCGTTGCCGGATGGCTACCGGATGGAGTTGCATCAGGCCGGTGCCGTCATCCGGGCCAGCATCATCGCGCCCGATGGCGACCTGGCGGCGACCGGATGTGCGGCACAGACCGCAGATGCCTTCATCTACGATCGAATCGAAACGGCGCAGGATCACCGACGGAAAGGATTCGGTGTCGCAGTGATGAACGCGCTTGGATCCGCGCGAAAATCCCTCGCCACTCCGCAGCTTCTGGTCGCGACAGGCGACGGCCGCAACCTGTACGCGAACCTTGGCTGGACGGTGCTCGCACCCTTCGCTGCTGCAACCATCCCGGAAAGTTGATCTGTACGCACCTGGTCGACGACGCAGGTCTCAAGGCGTCGTCGATTTCGGCACGACGATCGGCTTGCCCTTCTCGACCAGATACGTCGCCAGCTCCGCGGCGTTGTCGTTGCCGACGTTACGCGCCGCGTGCGCCTCGCCCGCCGGGATGTACAGCGACTGGCCGGCTTTCAGGGTCACGGGCGGCTTGCCTTCGAACGAGTACTCGAGCGTGCCTTCGAGCACGTAGGCCACTTCGACGCCCGGATGCGTGTGCAGTCCGAATGCCGCGCCAGGGGCGAAATCCACGCGAACCTGGACCAGTTCGCGCCCTGCCTGATCCAGATCGTGGCGCAGTGCTTCATGACGTTTGATGCCACCGGGTCCGGCGGCGTGTCCGGCGGCCAGTGAGGCGCCGGTCAGGAGCACCATCAGTGCGGTGGCCAGCTGCAGCTTCTTCATGTCGTTCTCCATTCGAGTGGGAGCCATGACACCACTGCAACGTACCTTGGATGTGTCAGCCGTCTGGTCCTTTCGTCAGTTTGTGTAGCAGGGTTTCGTCAGTGATACGTTTTGCAACGCGACCGGACACCGTTGGTCGGAATGGATTTGCTGAATAGGCACCTGACGACTCAGCTATACAGAACCTGAACGTGCGCGGGCCCACTGTCCCAGACCTCGCGGGCGTGGGCCGGCGGTTTGGAGTGTTGTGATGAAACACAAGTCGCACGTCTTGACGGGGGTTTTGCTCGGGGTAATGGGTGGCTTCATCGCGCCGGATGTTCCGGCCGTCGAGATCATCACCAAGGAAGACATCATCAACAACGTGGTCAAGAAGGATCAGCTGGAAAAGGTGGCCGACAACGCCATATTCCTTCTCGACACATCGTCCTCGACCAACCGCAAGTTCGGCGACACGGGCACGCCGGTCGTGCAGGTAGTGAAGAACGAGCTCAAGAGCCGGAATTCCTATTTCCCGGATCTTGGCTACAACGTCGGCATCTACACCTACACCGGCTGGCAGGACAACTATCCGGTGCAGCCGTATGACCGCGCGAAGGTCGATGCGGCGCTCGATGGCGTGCGCAGCAAGGGCAGCGGCATCACGCCACTCAACACCGGCCTGGAAAAGCTGGAGGGAATCCTCAAGCCGCTGACGGGACGTACCGCGGTGTTCGTGTTCTGGGACGGTGAATACACCGGACAGAATCCCGCCGAGATCGCCAAGCGGCTGGCCAAGGAGTACGACGTCTGCTTCTACGTCGTCAGCAGCGCCAAGCCGGCAAGGGAAGTAACGCTGGCGCAGGATGTCGCGACCCTCAATGCGTGCTCGCGAGTGATTCCACTGGCTGACTTCTTCAACCATCCCGAGTACACGAGCGGCGCGCTGTACGACGTGAAGGTTACCGAGCAGGTTGTCACCACCACCGACACCAAGATCGTCGGACTGAAGGTGGACAACATCAACTTCGCCTTCAACGAGACCGCCCTCGCCGACAAGGACAAGGCCGAGCTCGACAAGGTGGCGGAGTTCATGAAGGACAAACCAAAGTCTTATGCCGTCATCGCCGGGTACACCGACAACGTCGGCACCCGCGACTACAACGAGCGCCTCTCGCGTGATCGCGCCCAGATGGTTGGTCGCTACCTGACCGAGAAGCACGGCATCGACCATTCGCGGATGGTGCTGTTCTGGTACGGCCCGAAGAACCCGATCGTCGCCAACGACACGCCGCAGAACCAGGCGAAGAACCGGCGCGTCGAAATGAACGTCGGACTGGGCGAGTAGATCAGCCGACGCGTCGGACACCGTCAGGGCTCCGCCATCCGCGGCGCCCTGACGAACCACTCGCGGCAGCCGCCAGCGAACCCGCCCAGGCGGATGGGCGACCGTGTTCACCATGTGAACGGCGGCGATTGCGCGGGGCCTATGATGGCCGCCGAAGCGCCCCAACCTGCCGTCCACCAGGGCCGGCTGCGAACCCGGACGTCTTGCGATTGGAGAATTCCGATGCGCATTTTTGCACGTCACCTGCCGCTCGCTGCCGTGCTGTTCGTGGCAACGGCTGGCGCCGCCCCCCAGGCCTCCGCGCCCGCGACGCCCGCCGCGTCATCGGCGCAGTCGGACGCGTTCAGCGCCGAGCAGCTCGACCAGATGATGGCGCCGTTGGCGCTGTATCCCGATTCCCTGCTCGCGCAGGTGCTGATGGCATCCACCTATCCCGGCGACGTGGCCGATGCGGTGAAGTGGTCGAAGGCGCATCCCGATGCCAAGGGCGATGACGCCGTCCGCCAGGTGGGCAGCCAGTCGTGGGACCCGAGCGTGCAATCGCTGGTCGCATTCCCGCAGGTCCTCGACCAGCTCGGCAAGGACCCGGCCTGGGTGCAGCGGATGGGCGATGCGTTCCTGGCCCAGCCCGATGCCGTCATGGACTCGGTGCAACGGCTTCGCCGACAGGCGCAGGCCGCCGGCAACCTGAAGTCGACCGATCAGCAGAAGGTGACCACCGAACCGGCCGCGGGCAGCACCACGACGGTCGCGCCGGCGGCGTCGACCATCATCATTGAACCGGCCGACCCGCAGGTCGTGTATGTCCCGGCGTACAACTCCACCACGGTCTACGGCACGTGGCCCTATCCGTCGTATCCGCCCTACTACTACCCACCGTCGCCGTATTACTACCCCGGCGGCGCACTGTGGGCTGGGCTGGCGTTCGGCACCGGCGTGGCGATCACCGCGTCGTTGTGGGGCAACTTCAACTGGGGTCACGGCGACATCGACATCAATGTCGATCGCTACAACAACATCAACAGCAATCGCCAGATCAATCGGGGCGACAACACCTGGCGCCACAACGCGGCCAACCGCGATGGCGTGCCCTACCGTGACCGCGCAAGCCGCGAGCAGTTTGGCCGGCAGAAGGACGGCGCCGGGCAGCGCGATAACTTCCGCGGTCACGACCCTGCCCGCGCCGCCGACCGCGAACGCGCACGCCAGTCGATGTCGCAACGCGGATTCGAATCACCCGCGGCGAGCAATCGTGAGGCGCGCGATCGCGCCGGCCAGGCATCGCAGCAGATGAACCGCCAGCAGGCAGGCGGACGCGACGCGGCAACAGCACGCCAGAACGCAGGCGCGGGCCGCGCCGATTCGCAGCGCAACGCACAGGCCCGGCAGGGCACCCGCCAGCAGTACCAGGGCAATCGCGGCAGCCAGAACAACGCGTTCTCCGGCGCCGGCAACCCCGGCCAGTCGCGCGCCTCGGCCAATCGCGGGCATGGCAGCTATTCCGCTTCGCAACGACCGTCGAGTGCACGTGGTGGCGGTCGCCAGATGCAACGCCCGTCGCGCCCGCCGTCGCGCTCGGGCGGCGCACGGCGACGCTGAGAGGAGACGACGATGATCACCGCCGTTCGCTTGTTCGCGCTGGCCTGCCTGGCGCTGATCGCTCCCCTGGCCACTGCGCAGGAGGCATTCCCGACACAGGAGGCCGCCGTGCAGGCACTGGTGGCCGCACTGGGCACGACGAAGGTCGACGAGCCACGCCTTGGCGCCATCCTCGGGCCCGACTGGGAGACCTTCGTGCCGCGTGGCAGCGTCGAGCGCAGCGATGTCGACGCGTTCCTCGTGCGTTATCGCGAGAAGCACGCGTTCCAGACGCCTGCTCCGGGCCGCGCGATCCTCTCCGTCGGCAAGGACACCTGGACCCTGCCGATCCCGCTTGAGAAGAAGCCTGCCGGCTGGACCTTCAACGTCAAGGCCGGTGAGCCCGAGATCCGCGCACGCCGGATTGGCCGCAACGAACTGGCCGCGGTCCAGGCCGCCCTCGCCTACCACGATGCGCAGATGGACTATGCCGCCATCGACCGCGACGGCGACGGTGTGCCCGAATACGCGCAGCAGTTCCTCAGCAGCGATGGCCTGCACGATGGCCTTTACTGGCCTGCGCAGGACGGCCTCGACGACAGCCCGCTGGGCCCTTTGTTCGGCGACGACACGCCCGACGGCGAATGGCAGGGCTACAAGTACCGGATCCTGACCGCGCAAGGCCCGTCGGCTCCGGGCGGCGAGTACGACTACATGCTTGGCGACAACATGAGCCGCGGATTCGCACTCGTGGCGTGGCCGGCCAAGTACGCCGACACCGGCGTGATGAGCTTCATGATCAGCCACGAGGGCGAAGTGTTCGAAAAGGACATGGGGCCCGAAAGCGAGAAGCTCGCCGAAGCGATGACGCGCTTCGACCCCGACAGCAGCTGGAAGGAAGTACCAACGGACGCCGCGGCCGCCGCAAAGTGAGTTGACCCATGCCAAGGGGGCGTGCGATGAGGACCGTCGTTGCCACCGTGGTGCTGGTCGTCGCAGGCTGCAGCGCCACACCACCGAAGGTCGAGCCACCGCCGCAGCAACCGACGCAATCCGAAACCGACAAGGCGGTGGACGCCGGCCGCGGCGAGTTCACGATAGCGGCCGGAATGCTCGACACCTGGAATGCGGTGGGCCAGATCCTGATCCGGCTCGATGGCGTCACCTTTGAGGCGCGCGCGCAGATGCTCGGCATCTACACCGTGCGATACCGGGGCGAGCGTTTCATCATCCTCACCCGGGCGCTGGTGGCTGACGGCCAGCGCAAGGGTCTGGCCACCGAAGTCGGCGCCCTGTGGCTGGACGGCAAGCCGAACAGCGGCTTGGCCGCGCGCGAACTGCTGGCGCAGTTGCAGCATCGGTTGCCCGCGGAGCTTGCGCTGATCAAGGCCGGCGGCAGGGGCAAGCCGAAGAACTGACTCCATCGGTACCAGGTGCGGGACCTGCCGCACGTGGAGCGACGCGTTATCCTGCGCAGCGATGAACATTCCCCCGCCCGGACTTCACGCCGAGATGGCCGCGCTGCTCGGCGACGGCTGGCGCAGCGATTCCAGCGAGCGGCTGGCCTACGCCTACGACAATTCGCGAAGACAGTCGCTGCCCGATGCGGTCGCGCTGCCAACGACGCGCGAGCAGGTGGTCGCGCTGGTTCGTGTGTGTCGGGCGCACGGTGTGGCCGTGGTCGCGCGCGGGCGCGGCACCAACACCACCGGCGCTGCGGTGCCAGTGGCCGGCGGCGTGGTGGTCTCGTTCGAGCGGATGAACCGCATCATCGACATCCGGCCCGGCGATCGTTGCGCGGTGGTTGAACCCGGTGTGCTCAACGGCGACCTGCAGGCGGCACTGAAGCCGCACGGTTTGTTCTGGCCACCCGACCCGACCAGCGCCGGTTACAGCTCGATTGGTGGAAACCTCGCCTGCAACGCCGGCGGTCCGCGCGCGGTGAAGTACGGTGCCAGCCGCGACAACGTGCTGGCACTCACCGCCGTCACCGGCACCGGCGAGCTGATCCATTGCGGCACCGCGACCACAAAGGGCGCGACCGGTTACGACCTGCAACGCCTGCTCGTCGGCAGCGAGGGGACACTGGCGCTGATCGTCGAGGCCAGCCTGCGCCTGACGCCGGCACCGAAGTCGCGCCGCGCGTTACGGGCCATCTACCGCGACGTATCCAGCGCGGCAAAGGCCGTTGCGCGACTGATGGCGCAGCCGCTGACGCCGTCGATGCTGGAGTTCATGGACGCGGACGCGGTCCGCCTGGCACGCGACGTCGGCGGCGCGGACCTTCCGCACGATGCCGGCGCGTTGCTGATGGTCGAGGCCGACGGCGACAGCGAAACGCTGCCGCACGACATCGAAGCACTGATGCGTGCCGCCGAAGGCGATGGGCTGATCTCGATCGACGATGCCGCCGACGATGCCGCGCGCGAGAAGTTGTGGGCCGCGCGCAAGGCGCTCTCGCCTTCATTGCGCACGCTGGCGCCCGGCAAGATCAACGAGGACGTCGTGGTGCCGGTGTCGCGGATTCCCCAGCTGGTGGATGGCGTGCAGGCACTGTCGCGCGAGTTCTCGCTGCCGATCGTCTGCTTCGGCCATGCCGGCAACGGCAACTTGCACGTGAACCTGCTCTACGACCCCGCCGATCCGTCGCAGAACGAACGCGCGCATGCGGCGATGGGGCGCGTGTTCGCGCTGACCCTGTCGCTCGGCGGAACACTGTCGGGTGAGCACGGCATCGGCCTGGCCAAGCGCGAGTTCATGTCGCAGGCGATCGATGCGCCAACGCTGGCGATGATGCGTGCAGTGAAGGCGGCATTCGATCCGGACGGAATATTGAATCCGGGGAAATTGTTGCCGGACGCGTGAACGGTCAGCTGAAGTGCTCGTAGCCCTTGCTGGGCGGCTGCCATTCGATCGCATCGGCGTCAAAGAGTCGAACGCCTTCTTTCGCCGTGATGCGCCCGACCCAGCTCACCGCGACGCCAACCGAATCGGCGACACGCTGTACGTCCAGCAGCGATTGGGATGGGGCAGTGAAGCACAGCTCGTAATCGTCGCCACCGGCCACCTGCAGCGATCGGCGCGCATCCTCGTTCACGAACGCCTGCAGCGCGTCGGACGCCGGCAACGATTCGAGATCGACGTCAGCGCCGTTGCCACTGGCGCGGCAGACATGGGCGAGGTCGGCCAGCAGGCCATCCGACAGGTCGATGCAGGCGTGCGCGATCCCGGCCAGGGCACGGCCCAGCGCGACGCGCGGCGTCGGCCGGTCCAGGCGCGCACGCAGTCGCGCATCGCCCGTTGCGCCGGTACGCCATTGCTCCAGCGCCGCGGCGGCATCGCCGAGCGTGCCGCTGACCCAGACGTCGTCGCCAACGCGTGCGGCATCACGCCGGAACGCGCGCCCTGGCGCGACGAAGCCGTGCACGGTGACGCTGATCGAGAGCGGGCCGCCCGTGGTGTCGCCGCCGACCAGCGCGATGCTGTGCTGAGAGGCGAGATCGAGGAACCCGTCGAGAAAGCCGTCGAGCCAGGTTTCGCTGCTGTCGGGCAGCGACAGCGACAGGGTGCACCAGGCCGGTTCGGCGCCCATGGCGGCCAGGTCGGAGAGGTTGACCGCCAGCGCCTTCCAGCCGATGTCCGCAGGTGCGGTTTCGATCGGGAAATGCACGCCGGCGTTGAGCGTGTCGGTGGCCACGGCCAGTTGCATCCCGGCCGGCACCTGCAGCAGCGCGGCGTCGTCGCCGATGCCCAGCACCACGTCGTCGCGAGGCGCGACGCGTGACTGGGCACGTGTCTGGATATGGGCAATCAGGTCGAATTCGGCGATGGTCGTGTCCTCGCTGCCCTGCCCTCACCCGGCCCTCTCCCGCGGCGGGAGAGGGAGTGAAACCTTACTTGCCGCGCGGCGCCTGCACTTCGGTCGCGCGCCATGCGGCGGCGGCATGGTCGAGCACGCCGTTGACGTAGGTGTGGCCATGCTCGGCACCGAAACGCTTGACCGACTCGATCGCCTCGTTGATCACCACGCGGTACGGAACGTCCGGACGCAGGCGCAGCTCGTAGGCGGCGATGCGCAGGGCGGCACGCTCGATCGCGTCGACCTGGTCGATCTCGCGGTCGAGGAACGGCTGCAATGCCTCGTCGAGGTCGTTGCAATGCTGGTCGACACCGCGCACCAGGTCTTCGAAGTACTCGAGGTCGGCGACTTCATGCGCCTGCTCGTGGGCGAACTGCGAGATCACGTCGGGCGCGGTGGCACCGGACATCTGCCAGGCATACACGGCCTGCAGGGCGCGACGGCGCGCGCGCGAGCGGGCTACGGGATCGATTCCATCGTTACGACGGCGGTTCATGGCAGTTGCCCCAGCAGGTGACTCATTTCCAATGCGGCCAGTGCCGCCTCTTCGCCCTTGTTGCCGTGGCTGCCGCCTGCGCGGGCCTCGGCATCCTCGTGGCGCTCGACTGCGAGCACGCCGTTGGCCACGGGCAGGCCGTAGTCCAGCGACACCCGCATCAGGCCGTCCGAGCAACCGTCGGCAACCTGTTCGTAATGGCGCGTGTCGCCGCGCACGACGCAGCCCAGCGCGACCACCGCAGCGTGCTGCCCGGCAGCGCCCAGTCGGGCGGCGACGAGCGGGATCTCCCAGGCACCGGGCACGCGGATGACGTCGACCGCGGTCTCGGCCACGCCGTTGTCGGTGAACGTCTTGCGTGCACCGGCCACCAGCGTATCGGTGATGCGCGGGTTCCAGCGACTGGCAATGATCGCGAAGCGCGCGCCCTCGGGGCTGCGCAGGTCGCCTTCG
>DATDBI010000136.1:0-27816 GCA_036524915.1 Lysobacter sp.
CAGGCCGGCGACCGGGCTGCTGATGGCGGCGTGGAAACGCGGGTTCTGGCGCAGGATGCCGGCCAGCAGCGTCGATCCCGAGCGCGGCAGGCCCGAGATGAAATGGAATTTTCGGTCAAGCGTCCCCAAGCAGCCCCCTTCGCACAACACGACAACCCGCCGGCCATGCCACGGGCTTGTACTTGCACCTGGATAGTTCCCCAGCCCACTTCAGGGACTGCGCGACCCGTCGCGCACGATCAACGTCGCCCATCGGATGGCGACAGCGCACGAACGGATCAGCCCCTGATTGCCCTACCCCCGTAGGGCGCCGTCCTCGTGATGGAACCCTGGAGCCGGGAGGCTCCCTGGCCACCGCAGGACGCGCGGCAGTCTACACCAACAACGGACTGTGACGGGCATCACCCACGCAAGCCGGCAAACTATGCGAAACCGGCACGCGGCCGGCCTGTTGAAACCACCATCTCGCCAAGCGTCATTAGCAGCCAGCCACACGTCAAAAAAGGGCGGTGTTGCAGTTTCATCGGCAGAGTGCAGGCCCGTGCAGCGGGGTCGCCACCATCAGCAGCATTCGCGTGGGGACGAGGCGCTCCCATTTTTGGGGAGCGGGTCGGAAGCGGACGTCAGCACCGGCAGGAACGACCGCCCGACTTCAATGACCGCGTTCGGCCAGAAGCGGTCGTTCGCGAGCCGCCCCCTGCTCCGAGGCTTGCACACGACGCCTTGTTCGCTGTCACGCCGAGAACCCGGTTGGGTATCGGGTCGAGTGCGAGGGTCACTATCCACGAGCCGTGAGCGATCTTGCTAACTCTCCCAGATGGGAGGTTCTGCAGAGACCAGGCGCATGCCTTACAAGCCGCAGACAGCAGCATTCCCAACGATGATCGTTCCGGCACTTCGCGCGCAGTCGTCGAACGCCTTCTTCTCGCCCGCCGGTTTCTCGCGCACGTTGACGGCCGAATAGATCCTGAGTGGAACGCCGCGCGGGATAGTGACCGGGATCGTCTGGGTGATGATAAAGTTGCTCGTTCTGTACGCCGGCACGGAAACGCCCCAATAAGAGAGTTCGGTGCCAACGCCGTCAAGAGATGTGCAGTTGCCCACCTGGTCGGCATAGATTCGAAGGTCACTGCTGCGCGAGAACTGCGAGACGTTGCCGACCGCCGTCATCATCGTCATCGATTGCCCCGGGCACATGTTTCTGGGCGAACCGAGCGGATTGCCGCTCTGGTCCATGTCATTGTTATCGATGACATTCGCACCTTTGCTGCGGTTCAACCACTGCGCGGAGACATAGAGGTTCGGATAGTCAGCCGGGATTCCGTGGAGGACTCTCGCCGAATGGATGTCGATCGCGGTGAACCGGACGTGGCTTGCATTGCCTGCCCCGAAACCACCATATATACCGCCGATCCACGGCACGCGAGCCGGCATGCCGTCACGCATGATCGCGAAATTGCCGTCATGCTCGAGCCCAACACCATGGCCGGTTTCATGGACCATGACGGCGCGGCCAAGCCCTGCGTCAGACGATCTCAAGGCAACGAACGAATGGTCGGGCTCGTTGAAGTCGAGGTCCGAGCGTGCCATCACGTCGGATTCGAGAATGTGCTCGTCACCGATGGCCGTGCAACCGTCGGTCCAGGTGAGCGTAAGGCCCGGCCTGCCGTCGGTGGCGGGGGCATCGACGACGGCGATGTCGGATACATCGTCCTCGTGGGTGATTTTGCACGCGCCGGAGACCCAGCTGACGAGCTTGGCGAGCGGCGCATAGCCCATGACTTCTCCGAGTGCGATCACTACGCTGCGCCCGCGCGGCGTCGAATTGTCGCCGACGCTACAGCCGTTCACGATGAAGCCAAGCGGCATGTATTTTGGGCGGACGGGAACCCCGTCGCAGGTTTTCCAACCGGCCTGCACGCCGCCGGAGCTCGACAGCGCGAGTGCGACGAAGACAGACCAGACCCTGGTCCTTGAATGGATGCTTGAATTCATCTTTGCCTCCACCGAGCTGTTGGGGTGACTCGCATGCAACCGAGGCGCGGCTTGAGCTGAGCCTGCCCTCCTAGTCGTTGTCCGGATTTGTCAGCCGCGCGCCCAATCCCAGCGACGAGTTCGTCAATAGTGATGGCGGCGCTGACTTCGGTGGACCCAATGCCTGGGAGGATCGCCGGTCGAGCGGCGACTGCAATCGGCCGGCCTTGCGGTAGTAGTTCGCGGGCGCCCGCATCGCCGTCAGTAGTTGAAGGTTCGCATGGGGTTCCTGCCCTGCAGAGCCTTGCTGGCAACGGTTCCCTCACCGCGTCCATGACAATGCTTGCGCGCTCGCTTCCGAAACGGTTTAGCGCCGGCTCCGTCAGCCGCGCAGTGTTGCGCTCGATACCGAGCTCTCCGACCCCTGAAACCCCGAAACCATCACTGTCGACGAGAACCTTTCGGTCGCCGATTGTCTCCTCGCGAAATGCGAAATCGCCTATTACCGGTGAGAAGCGCCAGTCTCTGTTGAAAAGGAAGAGTACGTAGGACGCGCCGTCGACGAATTTCGGGAGCTCGCTCGCGGTGACGAACTTACCGTTCGGCAGTTTCCCGCCGAACGTGTTGAGACTGATGTGATCGCCAACCGATGTCCCGGCGAGCGTCTCAACCCTGCTCAGGCTGACCACTGTCCGTGGCCCGAGGCAATCGTCATATGAATAGGAAATTGCGGTGACCTGGCCACGAACGATTGCCGACGTTTGCCTTACCAGAGACTCGATGCGGTCGAATCTCTCTGGCGCGACTGCATCCTTTGCGCCCCCCTCGAAGCCCGGCGACCGGTCCGCCGGGCGATGGCAGGATGCAGCCGAAAGCGCTACACAAATGACGATCATCGCTTTTAGGACGCCGGGTGTCTTTCGTGTTTCGATGGGCTTGAGTGTCACACTCCCTCCTGGAAATGAGTGACGCTTCTACCAGATAACAGAGTTCTCATAGGCAAGTTGCCTTAGCGGAATCCGCTTTGAAGGCCTCACCGCTATGTGATGTCCGCCCAACCGGTGAAACGAACCTTAAAGAGCAGAACGGCCAAGTTCGACGGCCATTTCGTCTCATGAGCCCTTCCGTCGGATCTGGGAATTCGTGGGCCCGGGCATGCAGGCCTCCGAGCGTCCGGTTTGGGTCGGAAGCGGACGTCGGCATCAGCCGCTGCGGTCGCGCTGGAAGCCGGGCAAAGCCTGCCCGAATGATTGCGCCGCTCGCAGAGCCCTCCAAACCCGCCACCGGTCGAGCTGTCGAGATCGGCCAGGCCGACTTCCCACGAATCGTCGTAGCGGCATCGGGCCGCGAAGTGGTCGCGCTAAGGGCCAGCTGGCTTGTTGGCAATCACGGAAACTTGGGAGGTTCAGACCTTGAGTAAACAGCCCCAATTGCCGATCCTGAGGCCAAGGGCAGCAAGGGCGGCAAGGGGAAATCGCCCAGTCAACGTGGGGTCGAAGGCGGTCAGACAATCCTGGTGCAGGAGCACGTCAGCCCGCGCGCAGCGAAGCACCCGATGCCATGTCGAGGTCCCGCGCGTGGCCGTCACGCGCGGATCAGGACGTGGTGAATCACGAAGCGGTACGCCGGACTGTCTCGCTACACCGCGCCGTCCCGGATGAGCAGCCGCGTTGTCGCAATCGGGCTGCCTGACCATTCGGCGTGGTGCTCTGCTCGCTGCACGTCGCTGGCAGTCCTCTTTCACGATCAGACCTCCAGGAACGGAGCGCGAATGGACAATGTGCGGGGGACCCGCCTGGCGGAGGCCATGTATGCACGCGGAATCCACAAGCTCCGGGTGCTGTCGACGTTGCTGGGCGTGACCGAAAGTGCGATCAGCCGATGGCGTCACAACGGCACGATGACGGTGGAAAACGTCACCGCATTGTGTGTCGCGCTGGACATCTCGGTCGACTGGTTCCTGACCGGTCGCGGCCACATGGAGATGCACAAGGCGCAGGTCCAGAGCGCCCACTCGCGGATAGCGACGTTGGCCGATCAGCTGCGTCCGCACGTGCGCGAGCAACTCGCGGGTCTGCTCAATGCGGTGCTCAACGAGGCTTGAGCGCTGCGCAAGCGGATTGCTCTTCTTGCAAGTCAAAGCGTTTGACGCCCGAGCCATCCAATGCGGACGATGGCGCCTCAAGTGTGCACGGCCGCACACTTCGAATCGGAAGTACACACACGGCATGGATTGGCCTCATGAACGCGTGAAGCCGGTCCATTTCGCTCCCACCGCGCTCATGCCAAGGGGTTTGCCAATGACCAGTCCACTGTCCGGAGACATTCCGGTCGGAAGCGTGTTGCCCTACGTGGGGACCAATCCCCGTTCGCTTGAGGCCAAGGGATGGTTGCTTTGCTACAAGAACGATCTCCAACGGGCCAAGTACCCGGAGCTGTTTGCAGCCATCGGCACCGCGAGCGGCGCACCGAACGAGGAAATGTTCAGCCTGCCAGACTACCAGGGCTACTTCCTGCGCGGCATGGACGAAGGACGGCGCATCGACCCCGATGCGTCCAGCCGTACCGCCGCCTACAACGGCGGTAATGCCGGCGACAGCGTCGGCTCGGTCCAGCAGTACGCCACGGCCTACCCGACCACGCCCTACTCTGCCACCGTTTCCCACCTCCCGGACGGGCAGCACCGCGCCTACAAGGGCACCTCGGCCAAGGTGACCAGCGGCAACGAGAACTCGGCGGCGGCCGCGATCGACGGCGGTGGCGACGACGAGACGCGACCGAAGAACAAGTACGTTCATTTCATCATCAAGTCGCAGGCGCTGGACTCCGAGAAGAACCCGGTGGAGGTGCCGGTCGGCGCGATCGTTTCCTTCGCCGGCAACGGTTCCCCGGACTCGAGCAGGTTTTTGGAATGCGACGGCTCGGACTACAACTGCACCGGCGACTACGAGGCGCTGTTCAAGGTCATCGGAATCTCGCAAGGCGGTGACGGCGCACCGAACTTCTGCGTCCCGGAGTTGCGCGGCTACTTCCTGCGTGGCGTCGCCGAAGGCAAACTCACCGATCCCGATCGCAATGAGCGCCTGCCGGCGCGGCCGAACCTGAAGATCGGGGAAGGCAATGCGGGGGACAAGGTCGGGTCGTCGCAGGAAGATGCCGCGGCGCTACCCAACGGCAACACCCCACTGCAGATCTCCGTGCCAAACCTGCCGACCGGGGAATTCACCTCGGACACTACGCTTGGGCGCTCCAGCACCAACTGGAACCCGGGCTCGATCCGGGTCGAGGTGAGCGTGGGCGGCGGCGATGCGGAAACACGGCCCACCAACGTGGCCATCCGCTGGTTCGTGCGCTACTGAAGCCATCGCCCGAAGGGGCGTTCCATCCCTGCAATCCAGCCGGCGCGCCGTGCGCGCGCCGAGGAGGCCTTGTGTCTGATTTCTATCCTATCGGTGCCGTGGTGGCGTTCGCGGGTGCGGCTCTGCCCGCCACGGCCAGCGGTGCCTGGTTGCCTTGCGACGGCTCGGCCTACGACGGCAGCAGCGTCGATTACGCAGCCTTGTTCAAGGTCATCGATTTCATCTACGGCAAGGATGACGCAGGCAAATTCTGCGTTCCCGACTACCGCGGGCAGTTCCTGCGCGGTGCGGACCGCCAGGGCGACATCGACCCGGACGCCCACCTTCGCCGTCGTCACTACGACCTCTATCCCGACATCCAGGGCAATTTCGCCGAACCGGCCATCGACCCGGTGGGCACGGTGCAGGAAGACGCGCTGGGGCGTCCGAAGAAGGCGTTCACCGCCAACCTCGCCCACGTGCCGCAAAGCTCGAAGGCGACCGCCTACACGATCGGTAGCCCGCCGCATGCGGCGACCTGGAAAGACGGCGGCCGCGCCGTGGACTTTGCGGTCAGTGGCGGCGACAGCGAGACGCGCCCGATCAACGTCTACGTGAAGTACTTCATCAAGTCAGGCATGGGGAGCTGAGGCCATGGACAACGTCGGCTATCAGTACGCGACCACCGTGCTGCACCGTGGCATCGTGTTCGTCTTCACCGCCGGTGCAGATCCGACGAGCGATGACCTCTACTACAACGTGCTCGACCTGGAGATCGCATCGAGCGATGACGCCCTGGACTGGTCCGGGTTCCGCAAGCTGGACTTCGCCAAGGAATTGCGAACGGTCGGCATGGGCATGGTCACCGTGCCGATGTCCGAAGACACCACCGGTGGCGTGGCGCACGGCCAGTTCAAGGTGTTGAGCGACCAGAAGTACGTCTACGTCTTCCGTCGCTCCAACCGCAAGACGCTCTACTGCAACCGCTATTCGATGACCGAAGCGCGCGGCGAGCGCGACAGCGACCAGACCGTGCGCACCCTGGAGCCGGCGTGGGAAGTCCGGTTCCAGCGCAGCGGAAAGCGCGATATAGCCGCCAGCGACCGCGACGTGGCCTCTTACAAAAACCCCACCGGCGACTATTTCGTTGAGCCCACGCTGGAACTGTCGATGGTGGAGAACATCGACGACGGCGGCTTCAGCGTCCTGCTGGTACCGGCACAGTCCAGCGACCGTCCGCGCTGGCAGATCTTCAGCCACGACAGCAAGGCCGGTTGCATCTCGATGTTCTCATTCGCCCGCGACGAGTCGGGCCTGTTCGACGTGGTTGGCAAGCAAGTCGATCCCACCCGCAAGACCATCCTGCCCGACCGCCAGTTCGCGCTGTCCTGCAGCACCGATGACACCGCCGTGCCCATGGACGTGGTCACCGGCCTGGAGGCCACGGTGTACTACAAGCAGGAACCCGCGACCGCCGCCGATGGAAAGACCGTTGGGCTCAAGCGCAGCGGGCGAGTGCTGCTCGCCGCGGGCGTCCTGCCCCGCGGTGCGGCGCCGGAGGCAGGCTCGACCGCCACGATCGACTTCGCCATCGCACGCGACGGAACGCTCGCACAGATCGAGAAGGAGACCGTCCTGGGCGAGGTTGAGCCGGCCGGGCATACCCTCTACTTCGGCGACGGCTCCAGCATCGACCTGACCGACAACCAGAGCGCGCTGTCGCTCAGCGGCTCCTTCACGCTCGAAGCGTGGCTGCAACCCGATGGAATCGACGACACCGCGCGCGTCGTGCTGGGCGGGTCGCAGGCGGCGCCAGCAGCCGAAACCGCGCCATTCATCCGGGTGCTCAACGGTTTCGTCGAGACCGGTTTCGCCGAGGTGAAACTCAGCACGCCGGTCAGCGTGCTGCAATCGGGCGTCTGGAACCAGGTGGCCATCACGTTCGACGCGTCTTCAGGGGCGCTGACCGTGTACGTGAACGGTGCCCTGATCGCGTCGAAGACGTTCCAGGGCAAGAATCCCCCGGGCAAGCCCGTGTCGATCATGGGCGCCGCAGCGAATGCGGCCCTGCCCCCGTTTCATGGCGGGCTGGACGAAGTGCGCATCTGGAAGACCGCTCGCTCGCTGCCGCAGATCGTCGCGACGCTCTACACCGAGATCGAGGACCCGGACCAGGAGCCCGACCTGGTCGGCTATTGGTCGTTCGATCACGTCGCCCACTCCGGCGGCGTGATCACCGTGCCGGACCTCTCGCGCTATGGCAATGCGGGAACCTTGCACGGCCCGCAGGTGCAGGCGACCACGTCGCCAGTGGCGGCGGCCACCAGTGCGGTGCTGCAGGTCGACGGCAACGGCCTGACCATCGAGGCCGGCTACCTGCCCTTCGCAACGCCGGCCTCCACCCCGTTCCTGCTCGACGGCAGCGATGGGCTGGTGCACCTCTACTTCCAGTCCAGGGACGACGTATTTTCCGTGGCGCAGTACGACGCGGCCATCGCGCGCGCGATCTACTACGTGCCGTGGACGACCCAGGCGGCAACGCCTGGCGACGGCCAGGCGCAGGCCATGGCGCTGGTCGCGCATCGCGCGGGCACGCTGATGAATGGTTGCGCGGTGGTGGTCACGCCTGCCACGGCTGAAACGGGCACGGCAACGGTCACCCGCGCCGACCTGTGCACGCTGCAGATGACCACTCGGACGAACGCCGGCGAAACCTGGCGCGGCGTCCCGCGCAGCCTCATGCGGTGCATCGAGGTACTGACCGGACGGGCATCGGGCGACCCGAGCGATCCGAAGCTCAGGAGCGGCGAAACCCACTTCTTCGACTACGGCGGCAACCACAAGTCCAGTTGGCTCGAGGCCACCGCCGGCCACATGCTGATCACGACGCGTCGCCCGGCCAAGGACGAGCAAGGTGTCGTCGATCCGGACGGGCTGGACCTGGCCTCGGTCGACATCGTCCAGGCAGGGGCGGGCCAGCCCGCCACGCTGACCATGCGATTTGCTCCCGCCGATGGCGGACCGGCGATCGAGCAGGCCTGGCCACAGGTGCCCCTGGCCGTCGACGCCTTCACCTCGGTCCTCACCGGCTTGTCCACCGGCTATCCGTATGCGGCCGCACGCACCGGCATGCCGATCTACAGCCTGTCGGCGGGCGCATCGCGCTTGCTGCTGCTTGCGCGCACCACCGCCATCACCAAGGCTACGATCAGGGTCGCAGCGGGTGCGACCACCTCGACCTGCGACCTGGCACTGGAACTGGTCGTGGACGGTGAGACGCTGAGCTTCGCGGCGAAGGGCGTGGAGCGCCTGCAGAACGACGTGACCCAGGCGCTGCGCGACTGCACCACCGCCGCCGGCCAGAAGTTGACCGATACCTTGTTCATCAGTTGCGATGGCCTGACGACGGACGTGTCCGACCAGGAGCACATCTACGAAGGCACCACGGACGGATTGCAGGCCGCGACTGCCCTGTTCTCGGTCATCGTCGACGGCGCGATCGGCGAGATCGCCGCCAAGCGCAGCGACGCGCTGTTCCTGCAAGGCGCCGACAGCAGCGATCCCAACACCGATCTGAGCGACGGCTCGGCGCTGTTTGGCGCGGCCGCCGCATCCGTGCCTGTCAGCGGCCAGGTGGCCATGCTCAGCGACATCGCGCAAGCCCCGCTGTGGCAGCCCGGTGTCGACGGCGGATGGTTGGCCGAGCCGCAACGCTTCGCCGTTGCATTCAACAGCAACGCCGCGGTGGTGGACATCAGCAACCCGACCAAGGCGCAGGTGCTACATATCCGCGGCGACCTGTCCATGGAAGCCTGGGTGGATCCAAACGGGACAGCCTCTTCCACCTGTCCACGCATCGTCAGCTACAACCAGGCCGGCGACCCGCTCGCTGTCGACGACGTCGCGTGCTACATGCTGGGTTGCCTGGAATCGCAGTACCTGCAGGTCACCGCCAGCAATGCCACCGGCACACGAATCGAGCTGAGCAATGCCGACGGCGCCTTCGGACTTGGCGCCTACACCGTGCAGGCATGGCTGCAGCCGAACCTCTCCACCATCGGCAGCAACCTTCAAGTGCTGTGGTCGCGCGTGTCCGGAGATGGTTTCGAGCGCCTGACCCTCGACCAGGCCGGCATCCTGACCTTCACGCTGGAGAAGAATGGCGCCGCTTCGTCGCTGAACAGCAACATTGCGCTGCTGTCGCAAACGTGGAGCCAGGTGAGCCTGGCGCGTGCGGGCGGTTCCCTGACGCTCTATGTCGATGGCAATGCGTGTGGAACCCTGGTCGTGCCAGCGCCCGTGCCAGCGACGCAGTTCGTCGTGGCGGGCAACAACGGCCCTGGCAACCTGATCCAGTTCGGCCTGAACGAGTTGCGCGTGTGGTCGCGGGCCCTCGGCGCGGGTGAGATCGCGGCCAACATGAATGCACAGCTTCCCGCCGATGCCGAAGGCCTGCAGTTGCGCTGGCCACTCAGCAGCGATGCCGATGGCGATGTGGCGAAGAACACCGCGCAGACGGGCAGTGCCTTCGACGGTCGCATCGGCAACACTCGCACGTGGCGGTTGCCCGGCGTGTTCTACAGCGCCTATGCGGGGAGCCGGCGCAAGGCAGTGCGCAGCAGTGCGGCCGTGGTGCCGCGCGCGAACTGGACACATCTTGCCGCGGTCTACGACACCGCCAATGCCCTGCAGTTCAGCCAGGCGGCGTATGGCGACGCCGGCAACGATGCCTCGTTCGATTTCGACCAGGACTTCGGCATCGACCTGTGGGTCACCCCGGACACCGCCGGCAGTACCGCCACGGAAGCCTTGGTCAGCAAGTGGAGCGACCAGGCGGACGGCCAGAGCTGGGAACTGGGCATCGCCGCGGGCGGTTGCCCGTACATGCGGGTGCGCCTGGTCGCGGGCAAGGACGTGCTGGACCTGACCGCGCTCACGCAGCTGCCGATCGTGTCGGGGGTGCCGCACCACATCGCGGCCACGCTCGACACCACCGTGGTGACCAAGGTGGTCTCCGCCGGTACAGCCAATGTGCCGGCCACCGGCGACAAGCCCGGCGAGATTGAGGCCAATCAAGTCATCACCGTCACCGTGTTCGTCGACGGCAAACGCGCCGGTTCTGCGCAAAGCACCATCAAGGACGGCCAGTACGCGCTGGCCCGCTCCGCCACCGCCGTGCAGCTGGCGCGCACGCGGCCCGACGCGACGGGGCCGAACGCGGCGTACCTGCATGCCGCCTACAGCGGCGCCATGTCGAACGTGCGACTGTGGAACAAGGCACTGGTCGAAGCCGATGCTGCCACGTTGTCGAGGCCGGAAGCGGCGGTCTCCAGTGACGGCCTGGCCGCATGGTGGCCCTTCAGCGAAATGGACGGCAACGTGGCCTTCGACCAGGCCGGCGCCAACAACGTCCGGCTGACGCGCAACGATCTGTGGCGCCTGTACGACGCCAACGCAGCGCTGCGACTGTACGTCAACGGCGACCCGATCCCCGTCGACGAGTTCCTGCCCGAAGCGTTCGGCGGTTACGGCGAACAGCAGTTCCGCCTCGGCGGCATGCGTGCGGAGAATTCGTTCACCCAGGGCTGGACCGGCAGCGTCGATGAGATCCGCTTGTGGAACACGAATCTCACCCAGGAACAGATCACCGACAGCATGTCGCGTCCCCTCGCGGGCAATGAGGAGCATCTTGCCGGCTACTGGCGCTTCGATGCGGGGTCCGGCGTGACCGTGGCCGACTGGACGGGGCGTGGCAACGACGCCGTGCTCGAGCGAGGCAGCACCGGTGCGTATCCGGCCTGGGTGGTGTCGACCGCGCCGGTGAACAATGAAGGACCCGCCGTCCACAACGTGCTCGGTGGCCTGAGGACGCCGGAGTCAGCCCGCGTTACCAGCGCCCCGGCCGCAGTCGATTACCCCGACGTGCAACGCGATGCCACCGGCCAGATGTTCTCGGTGATCAAGCGCCTCTATGTCGCGCCGCGGGACCTGGGCATCGGTCTGCAGACCGGGTTCAAGCTCGGCGACCTCGACAGCACGTACGTCGGCCAGGTGCAGACCAACCCGAAACTGATCGGCTTCATCGAAGGCGCGCCGCCGTTGCCGAGCGAGAACCAGTCGCGTCCGTTCTACGTCGACCCGCACGTCAGCGACTTCCTGTACTACGAACAGGCCAGCAAGGTGACCATCGAACAGGAAGAGGAGTCGGTCCGTGCCTACTCGTCCACCAAGCAATCGGGCTTCGACCTGGACACGGAGGTCAAGGCCGGCCTGTACATGATCAACCAGGTCAAGGGCGGGTCGCCCTTCCTGCACGCCGACATGGTCGACCTGGAGGGCCACATCGGCGTGCATGCCACGTTCGCCTTCAGCACCAGCACCGAAACCGGACAGGAATTGCAGGGCAACCGGACGCGCACGTTCTCCAACGCCATCGGCTGCGGCGGCGAGTGGGAGGAGAAGGGCCCGCCCGCTCCGGGCAATCCGGACGGCTGGCTCAACCCGCTCGTCGGCCGGCGCTTCATGCCCGACAACATCGGCTTCGCCCTGGTCAAATCGATGACCGCCGACATGTACGCGCAAACGCTGAAGACCACCGGCGCGCTGGTGGCATTGACCCTGGTTCCCAACCAGGAGATTCCCGAGGACATCAACATCCTCACGTTCCCCATCCGGCCTCGCTATACCAAGAACGGCACGCTGGACGGCAAGATCGGCCTGGTCAACGACCCCAGCTACCTGGACGCCAACCTCGAGCGCGGCAGTTACTTCAAGCCGGTGGAGGCCTACGCGCAGAAGCGCCGCATCGAGCGACAGAGCAAGCAACTGGAGGCGTACTGGGAACAGTTCGATGCCACGGGACGCGGCCAGGCCGGCAATGCCGGACTCGACCAGGTCCGCGATGACGACCCCTATTACGACTGGAAGGCAGGGGTTTCGCGCAAAGGAATGGTCAACTCCTATGTTTGGTCGGCCGGTGGCGGCCTGTACAAGGACGAGGAACAGTACGGCACGACCTACGGCGAATCGCACTCGGGTTCCTACGAGTTCAAGGGCATGGCCGGCCTGATGGGCGATGGCATGGGCGCGTTCTTCGGCATGGGCTTCTATGCGGAGGTGGACTTCCTGGTCGGCGGCCACCTGGAAGTGACCGTCCTGAAGAAGAGCGAAGACTCACGCTCGTTCGGCCTGGAAGTCGAACTGGACGCCGACAGCTTCCTCAAGCGCTACCTCGGCGACGCCAGCCCGGAGCCATTCAGCAGGTCGGTCTGCCCCGGCAAGGTAGACGGCTATCGTTTCATGACCTTCTACCTGCCACCCGACCGCAGCAATGCCGAGCAATTCCAGAACGTCGTCGATGACGTGTGGCTGGCCCGCAGCGACGAACCGGCCGCCGTCTCCCTGCGCCAGCTCGCCTACGACGAGAATGGGGTGTGGCGCATCTTTCACCGCGTGACCTACGTCAGTCGCATCCCGCCGGAATTCCAGCCGGTACCAGATGAGAGCCAGGCTCCGCCACAGCGCGAACCAGCCAACATCGGCGACAACCTCGAGCTCATCCGGCTCGTGCAGCTGGCCCTTGGCAAGGCCGAGCCGACGCCACTGAACATCGGCAAGGCGGTCAACACGGTCCTCGACACCACCCTGGCCGCCACCCTGCCTTGGTGGCCTGCATTCCAGCAGGCCGCGCTGGCGTTCCGGTCGGATGCGCAGAGGACATTGCAAGCACTGCGCGAGGACCTGCTGGAGTACATGAACGAGGCTTACGCGACGGTGCTGAAAGACAAGCCCGCGTCATAGGCACAAGGCGGGGCGGCAGCGACGACTGCCGCCCCGGACAATGGAATCGGCCTGACTGCGCCAGGGCCGGCAGTCGCACCACGTGCGTAGTCGTCGCACGGGACGACTCAAGTCGGGGTTCGGTCGGCAAGGCGAACCCTCGGGCATGACCGCAATGGGTCGGAAGCGGAGATCAGCACCAGGCCAAGGCGTCCGCCCTACCCCAATGACCGCTTTCGGCGGCCTGACCATGAGGTGGTTACAAAAGCCTGCGGCTTTCGACATCAGCCGCTACTGGCCTCTGCAAAGCCCGCAACAGGCGTGCCGGGGTTGCTTCGGAGTACACCGGCTTCCGTAAAAAACGTCGACGCCAGCCGCGATTGTGCGTCCGGCGCCAACGGAACCCTGCAGGCGTGCTACGGACTACGTACTGCTGCCGCGTGCGACGCGGGCCGCGTCAACGAGACGACCTGCCACAGCGCCGACAGGCCGACCAGAACGTACACCACGCGTGCGAGCATCGCGTCCTGACCGCCGAACAGCGCGGCGACGAGATCGAACTGGAATGCGCCGACCATCCCCCAGTTCAGACCACCGACGATCAGCAGTACCAGCGTCACGAGATTCAGACTTTTCATTGTTCATCTCTCCGTGTGTGCGGGTTGGGTAATCAGCCCTGCGGCAGGAGCACCTTGTCAATGACGTGGATCACGCCATTGCTGGCGGCGACGTCGGCGCTGATCACGCGGGCACCGTTGACGGTCACTGCGCCGCCGGACGCACGAATCGCGAGGTCGCCGCCCTGCACCGTGGTGGCGGCATCCATCCCCGCCACCTGGCTCGCGGTCACGCGGCCCGGCACGACGTGGTAGGTGAGGATTGCGACCAGCTTGTCGTGGTTTTCCGGCTTCAGCAGGCTTTCGACGGTGCCTTTCGGCAGCGCGGCGAAGGCGGCATCGGTTGGCGCGAACACGGTGAAGGGGCCGGCGCCCTTGAGCGTGTCGACCAGGCCGGCCGCTTCCAGCGCGGCAGCGAGGGTCTTGAACTGTCCGGCGCCGATGGCGGTGTCGACGATGTCGGCGCGTGACTGTGCCGGAGCGCCGCTCGGGGCGGCGCCGTTGCCGCCGGCGGGCGCCGCGAAGGCGGCCGGCGTCGAAATGGCCAGGACCAGGGCGACGGCAAGGACGCGCAGGCGGTTCGGCAGGGGGCGGATGGACATGGCGGTTCTCCAGAAGGAAGGGTGGCACGAGGCCGAGTCTCACCCCCCTGCTGTTAGACACCTGTACAAGCTAGCCATGTACAGAGCATGTACATTTCGCCGTGTACATTTCGTCCCATGTACCCCATCAAGGCCGCCGCTGAACTCGCCGGACTTAGCACCGAGACTCTGCGCGCATGGGAGCGCCGGCATGGCGCGATCCACCCCGTCCGGGATGCCCAGGGCCGGCGCCTGTACGACCCGGAAACGATCGAGCGGCTCTCGCGTTTGCACCGCCTGACCGACCGCGGCCACCCGATCCGCGACCTCGCCGCGCTGGACGATGATGCCCTCGACCGCTTGCTCGACGACGGCCGGCGGGCGGCCTACGGCGGCGTGGAGGGGCTGCCGTCGCGCATGCTCGATGCGATCGCCGACTACCGCGTCGACGTGTTCGACCGCGACCTTTCGGTGGCGATCGCCACGCTGCCGATGACGGTGCTGATGATGCGTGTCGTCATGCCGCTGTTGCGGGAGGTGGGGCTGCGCTGGGCCGACGGCCGGCTCGCGGTCGCGCAGGAACGACTGGTCAGCAGCCTGCTGCGCATGCGTCTGCTCGCGGTACTCAGCCCTCCTCCGCGCGAGCAGCGGCCCCGGGTGCTGTTCGCGACGCTTCCCGACGAACGCCACGAGCTGGGCCTGATCGGCGCGGCGCTGCAGGCACACGAGGCGGGCGTGCCCGTGCTCTACCTCGGCACCGAACTGCCCGCCCTTGAAATCGCGCGAGTCGCGGCCAAGCTCGGCGCGGCCGGCGTCGCGCTGAGTTCATTGGACCCGCAGCAGGCCCGCCCGGCGCTGGAGGAACTGCGCCAGCTCGATGCCGAGCTGACGCCCGGCGTGCCCGTGTGGCTCGGCGGCACGAATGCGCGCTACCTGGCCGAAGAACTGGCGTCGGCGCGGATACAGGCCGTGGGCGATGTCCAGTCGATGACGCGGAGCATGGCTCCGCACGCGGGGCGCGGCTGATCGGCGGCGGCGGCGCCTGCCGCAACCCGGAGGCGCCGCAGTCGTCGCTTCGCAGCCCGAGCGCCTGGCGGATCGTCCAATCCGACGCCGCTTCGGGGGCGCGGCTTGACCCGCGTGTTGCAAGCGGATGTTCATTTGGGTCAGAACCCATCGTTCGCGGGATTGATCACAAGCTCGGGCTCGAGTGACCGCTTTGGGTCGGAAGCGGACGTCAGCACCGGCCCCGGCGCGCCAGTGGCCCGATGTCCGCTTTCGACCAGATGCGCTCAGTCCGCGGACCAGGAGTACAGTCGGGGGATGATGTACCAGTTCCTCATCGCGAATCGAGGCCCGTTGATAGCCCGCTGCAGGGCGAAGGTGGCCGAGCCGGCGCCGGCCGGTACCGCCGGGAAAGAGTTGGAACACGGGATCACCGTGTTCATCGACCAGGTAATCAGGACGCTCGCCTTGGAGACGACTTCAGATCCAATGCAGAGTCGAAAAGTTTCTGGCCGCTCTGGCGGTGGCAAGCCGGCGCTGTCGGAGATTGGTGAATCGGCGGCCCAGCACGGCAAGGAGTTGATGCAACAAGGGTTCACCATCGAGGAAGTGGTCCACGACTACGGTGACCTGTGCCAAGCAATCACCGATCTAGCGTTTGAACAGGAAGCGGCAGTTAGCATCGATGAGTTCAGGACACTCAATCGCTGCTTGGACAACGCCATTGCGAACGCCGTAACTGAGTTCGGCTATCAGCGCGACTTTGTTGTCGCCGATAAGCAGGCTCATGCCCTGAATGAGCGACTTGGATTCTTTGCCCACGAGCTGCGCAATCAGCTGTCTACGGCCACCTTGGCGCTTTCCATCATCAAAGATGGCAGTGTCGGCTTGACCGGCGCCACGGGTGGCGTACTTGACAGGGCCCTGGTGGGCTTGAGCAATCTGATTGATCGTTCATTGGCAGAGGTCCGAATGACAGCGGGCATGCCATTGCAGAATCGACTCTTCTCCGTTGGCACTTTCCTTACCGAGCTGAAACTATCTGCATCGCTTGAAGCGGACGTAAGAGGCTGCAAATTGAATGTTTCCAACGTCGATCCGTTGTTAGCGCTCGATGCGGATCGGGATCTACTGCTGGCAGCGGCCGGAAATCTTCTGCAGAACGCCTTCAAGTTTTCGCACCCTCATAGCGAAGTCAGCCTCAATGCATATGCAATGGCTGACCGCATCTTGATCGACGTCGAGGACCAATGCGGAGGTCTTCCACCAGGCGACGCGGAGAAGATGTTTCAAGCTTTCACTCAAGGGGCTGAAGACCGAAGTGGCCTGGGATTGGGCCTGTCGATCTCCCGGCGCAGCATCGAGGCAAACGGGGGCATTCTCAGCGTGCGTAACATTCCAGGCTCTGGGTGTGTCTTTACGATTGACCTTCCGCGCCACTCGGTGCGGTCGCAACGACCGCTTAGGGTCGAGAGCGGGAAACCCTACCCTTGAATCCTGCCGGCCGCTATGCCACTGGTCCAGTTTCCTCTCGGAGGCTGCAGCCGAATTTTAGTTGGCGCCACCTAGACCGAGCATCGTGCGCACGCGATCCCTGTAGCTTGAGCCACTGCTCACGCGCAGGCCGCAATGCAGTCGGAGCAAGTAGCGGCCGTCTTCCATCAGCTCGATGTCACGGATCGCTGCGAGGCGCACCAGGCGCGAGCGATGGACGCGCAAGAAGCGACGTGGGTCCAGCTTCGCCTCGATGCACCCCATCGTTTCACGCAAACGGTAACGCTGGGTCCCGACGCATAACTCGACGTAATTGGACTGCGCCAGGACGCAGTTGATCTCCTCGACTGCCAACAGTTGCAGACGCGCACCGGACGGGACTGCGAGCCGCTCGGTGTAGCTGCTGGCGGGCGCACCGTGGTCTGCCCTGTGCGCCTCCTGCCCAGACGATAGCTCCCGTCGAACGCGCAGAAGGGCCTCCTGCAGCCGTTCCGCAGAGTACGGCTTGAGGAGGTAATCCGCCGCGTCGGCGTCGAACGCGGCCAGCGCATGGTCCGCGTACGCGGTCACAAATACGACGCTGGGGCGAAGCGGTCGCGGCAGTGCCTCCAGCACACCAAATCCTGTGAGCATTGGCATGCGCACATCCAGGAACGCGACACTCGGTCGCAGGCGCCGAATTGCTGCCACCGTGGTATCTCCGTCGGCACATTCGGCGACCACATCGACACCACCCGCCTGTCCGAGCAAGCGGCATAAGCGCGCGCGAGAAATGCTTTCGTCGTCAGCGACGACAGCGCGAAGGCGCGAGCTCATGGTGCTTCCGCAACCCGGTACGGCAGGTCGAGTCTGACAAGGGTCCCCCCCGGGACCAGGGCGACGATTTCCAGCAGATGGTCCGCGCCGTAGAGGCAGTCCATTCGGGCACGAGTGTTGCGAAGACCGATACCCGACCCTCGCCGTACCGGACGCGTACCGCCATCGTCACGCACCTCCAGGATCAGCCGGTCGTCGCTGCGGGCGGCGCGCACTGAGACTTCACCAGGCTCCGTGCGCATGGCAACCGCGTGCTGGATTGCGTTCTCCACGAGTGGCTGCAGCACCAGATGCGGAACTCTCGCATCCAGCGATTCTGAATCGATGCCCCACTCCACACGCAATCGATCGCCCAGTCGCACCTTCTCGATGCCGATGTAATGGTCGAGCGCGACCAGCTCGTCGCGAAGAGCAACCTCCTGATGCTCCGAGGCGCCCAGACTGTGGCGCAGCAGCGCACCAAGATCTACCAGCATGCGATCGGCCGCATTGGCATCGCGATGCACCATCTCCGCGATCGAGTTGAGGGCGTTGAAAAGAAAGTGCGGATTCAACTGCGCCGCTAAAGCCTCCAGCCGCGCCTGCACGAGGCGCGACTCGAGCTCCAGTGACTGCCGTTCCCGGTCGCGCGCACGTTCGGCATAAACGAGCGCGTGTGCAACGCCCACGATCATCCACGCCATCAGCATATTGTTCAGCGCGCTGGTTGCGAGCACCGCACCAAACGGCGGCAGTTGCGCGTACCAGCCGACCGCGTCATTGAAAGCGAGTACCGCTAACGCACGCAGCACGATGGCCGCCGCCACGGCCATGCCTTGCAGTGCCAGCGCCTGCGTCACCATGCCGCGCTCAACCGGACGATACCGCACGCACCAGAACAGCCCCAGGGTGATCGGCGCCCACAGCCACGCGCTCGCCAACTCGAGCCGAAGGACATGGGATGGGTCGAGCGCCCTGCCGGTGGCATCACCCATGTTCAGCACCTGCCCGGCCCAGATCAGACCGTTCAGCGTCCACCAGCCAAGGACGAGCAAGCACAGCAGCAGCGGTCGGTTGCGCATGGGGCACTACGCTAGACCCGCCTAGGCTGGCTTGCAATCGCCCCGGGGGTGTTCGTCCCCGCTATCGCCTCGTTCGTCCCGATCCTCGCCGATGTCGGCATCTGCGATGGGACGTTTGACGCCTCTCTGGACGAAGGAGTGTGCGATGTCGTATCGATACAACAATCTGCACTTGTGGGCCACGATCCTGATCGGCGGCGCCCTTGCCCTACCCGCTGACGCCGCAGGCAACACGTCCCAGTGCCCGGCCGTGAGCAAGTACGCCGAGGGGAGCATTTCCACCGATCGCTGGGAATGGCGCCTGAGCTTCACGCCCTCGCGCTTGCACGCATACTGGTCGACCACGACCGGCTGGTGGCCGGGCACGCGTGAACGCGCCACCATTCTCACGTCGAAGTGGCTGCCATGGGGATGGGGCGACCCGGAAGTTGCGCCATTCTCCGGTCTCCATAGCGACATGGACCCGCACGTATCCCCCGACGGTCGCACGCTGGTTTTCTCGTCCGAGCGACCCACACCCGGCGGCGGGGGCAAGATGGACCTGTGGAAGGTCGAACGCACACGGCGCGGCTGGAGTGAGCCAGTGCACCTGGGTGCCGCGGTCAACAGTGCCGGCGACGAGCTGTACGCCAGTACAGACCGCCATGGCAACCTGTACTTCGGCAGCGATCGGACGGGTGAGTGGAACATCTACCGGAGCCTGCGCACGGCCAATGGCCGCTACTCCCCTGCCGAACCGCTGGACGCGGGCGTCAACAGCACGGAGCGGTGGGAGTTCAACCCCGAGATCTCTCCGGACGGCCGCACGCTGCTGTTCACTCGGCTGGAGTTTCCGGGGGACGCACTCCCCGACTTGGGATACGGGTTTGGCGACTTGTATGTGAGCCGGTTGCGCGACGGCCGTTTTACTCCCGCCCAGAACCTGGGACCATGCGTGAACACAATCTGGGACGAGTTTCATCCGACCGTACTGTGGGATCACGGCTTGCTGCTCTACGCGCGCGATATCGGGCAGCCCAGCGACTTCTATTACACGCGCCTGAAACTGCCGGACCTGGACGACTGACTTCATCCGCGTTGACAACGCGCGAGCAAGCAAGTGCGCCCGATGAGGGCGCACAGGCGCCAGGCCGTGACTCAGCACTGCGCCCAGGCAGTCTCAAGGCTTTCCCGCTGACGGTACCCAGCCGCATCAACCCGCACCCCGACATCGGCAATCTTGTAGCCGGCCGTCAGCATCGTATGCAACAACGGCCGATCCGACGCGGCGTCGATCGCCTTGCGTACCTGATAGACGTGGCTGCGCAAGCTGTCGGATTCCGGCTCCTCGCCACGCCAAAGCGCCCGCACCAGCTCTTCACGACTGACAACCCGCGGCGACTGACGCATCAGGATGGTCAGCAGGCGCAGCCCGGTCGGCGTGAGATGGATCTCGACGCCGTCCCGATGCACCCGCATCGACTCGCAGTCGAGCGTGAGGTCAGCCACCTTCAGCACCATGCCCGCAACTTCCCTGCGGCTGCGCTTGATCAGCGCCGTGACACGTGCCTGCAGTTCCGCCGGGGCAAAGGGCTTGGTGAGGTAGTCATCCGCGCCCGCCTCCAGGCCGATCACCTTGTCCGCCCACGACTCATGCGCGGTGAGCATCAGGACGGACGGCCTGGCCCCCTTTCCCTCGGCAATGCGGCGGCACACGTCGATGCCGTCCATCCGTGGCAGCGACCGGTCCAGGATCACCAGGTCGTAGGCATCTTCTTCCAGCCGCCTCAGCGCTTCGACCCCGTCGCACGCAAAGTCGACGTCATATCCAATCCGTTCCAGGCATTCGCCGATCAACTCGGCAATGGCCGGATGATCCTCAACCACCAAAATCAAACCGCCTTCCAACCGTGCCATACACGTCCCCCCCGCTGAATTGCGAGCACCCTGAATGGCTGGTCGTGAAGACGGCGTTGCGGTGGCGTGCTTGCCGGCACGCGACCCCCTCCCCGCTTGCGCCTGGGCCGACGTGTACTTCTACGAGGACGGCCTGGACGCAGAGAAGATGAAGGGCAACGACGTCAGGGAGCCATGACGTGGGTTGTCCTCTCACCCCGCCCGCGTGAAATCGCTCACCCAGTTGCTCTCCCAGGTCGCACCGCCATCGGCGGAGCTCGATTGTTCCCAGCGCGCAGAACGTGGCGTGATCCTCGACCATTGCACGCGCGTCTTGACCGCGCGTCCCGCGAGCGTGTCATCGCCGATGAACGTGCCAATGCCATCGGCGAATCGACCGCGCACCGGCGCTGCGATGTTGGCCGGGTCGCGGCCATCGAGCCACCAGCTCGACCACTGCCCGCTTGCCTCATCGAAGGCACGGATGCCCATGCCGCGCACCGTGCCACTCGGGAACGCCATGACGTTGTCGCCGATGTTGCCCTTGCCGCCGAGCACGGGCCAGTTGACCAGCGTGCCGCCGAACTCGTCCCACTGGTTGCTCCCGACCAGGCGTTCGCGCAGGCGACGATGGCTCACCTTCCAGCTACCTACGAGAAAGTCCCAGTCCTTCGGTGCGTCGGCAAGCTTCGGCAACGGATGAGGCTGCGCCGATGTACGCGTGAAGTAGTTGCGCCAGTTGACCTCCCAGCTCGCGCCATCGTCGGGTGAGAACGCCTGCTCCCACCACGGTTTCGCACCGTGCACGTCGCTCCAGCGGAAGCGCATGACGATCGGGCGATCCTTGAATGTGTCGCGGCCGGTGAAGGTGCCGCCGTCGCCTTTGAAGCCACCGCGCACGGGCGGCTCGATCCGGGTCGCGGCGCGGCTGTCGAGCCACCAGATCGCCCACGTGCCGGCGCGCGGATCGAACGCGCGGATGCTCAGGCCGCGGTAGGTGCCCGAGGGTATGTCGATGACGTTGTCGTCGATGTTGCCCAGCCCGCCCATCGTCATCCAGAACGCGCTCTTGCCCGGGAACTCCTCCCACTCGTCGCTGCCTGCCAGGCGCTCTTTCAGGCGCCGGTGCCATACGTTCCAGTTGCCGAGCAGCCACTGCCAGTCCCGGGTGTGCGCGGAGGCTGCTGCATCGGCCGTTGCGGCCAGCACCGGCAACCCCAGCGAAGACGTCGCCGCAGCCGCGAGGGCGGCCGTGATGAAATCGCGGCGGGCGCGGAAGTGGGCTTGGGCGAGAGACGGACCTTTCATGCGAACTCCTTTCCGGCATGGGACATCGTGGCCCGATCATGGCGAGCGCCGGGGCACGTTGACCACTCGAAATGCGGCCCGCACACTTAGCCAGACTTATGGTCAGCGACCGTCGATTCCCTTCGCTATCGGCTATCCGGGCCTTCGAGGCCGCTGCCCGGCTGGGCAGCTTCGCCAGGGCCGCGCAGGAGCTGGACACCACGGCGGCCTCGGTCAGTTATCACGTGCGTCGCCTCGAGCAGCAGATCGGCGTCACCCTGTTCGTGCGCCACCCCAACCACGTGATCCTGACGCGCTCGGGCGACATCGTTGCTCGCGAAGCCATCAACGCCTTCGCTGCGCTGCGCGCCAGCTTCCAGCACGCGGCCGAGGTCAACGAAACGCACCTGTCGCTGACCACCCTGCCGTCGCTGGGCACCAGTTGGCTGACGCCCAAACTCGGGCGTTTCCGCAGTCGCCATCCCGACATCGCGCTTGAGCTCGATCTGTCGGCCACTGCAGAAGACCTCAGCGGCGGACGTTACGACGCGGCGATCCGCAATGGCCACGGGTCGTGGCCGGGCATGCGAACGGTCGAACTGCTGCCGAGTCTGTTCATGCCGCTGTGCGCGCCGTCGCTGCGCGAAGCGGTGGCGGACATCGGTCGCGACCCGCGTCGACCATTGCCGGTACCGCTGTTGGGCCGACCGGACTGGTGGGCGCTGTGGTATCGCGCGCTTGGCTTCGACGCAGTGACCCCGCCTGACCAGTTCGGCACGCAGCTGTCCGCCGAGTACCTCGATATCGCCGCGGCCATGGTGGGACAAGGCGTCGCGATCGGCTCGCCGATCCTGTTTCGCCATGAGATCGATGCCGGCCGGCTGGTGCCTGCGCACGATCTCGTCGTCAGTGACGGGCGCGCGTTCTGGTTCACCTACCCTGCAACCCGACACGACAGCCACAAGATCGCGAGCTTTCGCCAGTGGCTCAGCGCCGAGGCCACGCGCGATCGTGATGCCGCCCGCGCTGTGATCCGTCGCGCCGTCGTCGTCGAACCCTGAGCGCTCGCCCGCGTCGTCACGCGTTCACGGAAGCTCCGTGCCCGCGTCCAATTCTGCTGCGTCACTCCCCGCCTCTTCCCGGCGGAACTCGAGCAGGTCGCCAGGCTGGCAGTCGAGCGCAGCGCAGATCGCCTCGAGCGTTGCGAAGCGGATGCCGCGCGCCTTGCCGGTCTTGAGGATGGACAGATTGGCGAGCGTGATCCCGACCTTGCCCGACAGCTCGGTCAGGGTCATGCGGCGATCGTGCAGCACCTCGTCGAGTTTCACGGAGATGGCCATGTCAGATCATCGTGTCCAGGTCGGCGCGCATGCGCGTGCCCACTTCGAACACCTGCGCCAGCACGAACAGCAGGACCACGGCGACCCATCCGCTTGCGGAGAACTCCCAGTCGATGTTCGAGCCGGCTGCATTCATTGCCCCGGCCATAACGCCGAACGCGAGCCTGAGCAGTTCGATGCCGAGCATGCACCAGGCGATCGTCTTCAGCCGCACGGCGTTCTCTGGCACGAACGGGTCGTCACGCACCGTCGCCACCACCGCCAGCAGACGCGTCAGCTGCACGTGCACCAGCGCCACCATCAGCAATGCCAGCAACATCCACATCCGCAGGACGGGCAACAGCATCGACGGGTCGATCCGCGGTGGCTTCTTGCTGAAGAACTCGAAGAACGTCGGCTCGAAGAAGAAGCTCGCCGGCAGGGCGATGACCAGGCCGATGCCCGTACCGATGTTGAGGATCCGCAGGATCGTCAGCAGTATCCGTGAGGCGCTCAGCGCCGTGGTTTCGGCTTGGGACACGTGAATTCTCCTGCGCGATGTATCGCTGGACGATATTCCGATTATCGTTTAACAGCAATATGCATATCGGCATACGATGCGCTAGCCGTCTATCGCCTCGTCAACGCCGGAGGTTGCGTCGGGCCGGCGTCAAGGCATATGATTGAGTACGCACTCAGCCATTTCCGACAGCCATGGCCCGCCCCCGCAGCGAAGACAAACGAAATGCCCTGCTCGCCGCCGCCATCCGGGTGTTCGCCGAGGACGGGATCAACGCGCCGACTGCCCGCATCGCCAAGGTCGCAGGCGTCGCGGAAGGCACGTTGTTCACCTACTTCAGCAACAAGGACGAGCTGCTCAACCATCTCTATCTCGAGCTCAAGCGCGAGCTGCGCGAGGCGATGCTCTCCACCTACCCCCGTGCCGCCGACATCAAGCAACGCGCGCGCCATGTGTGGCGGGAATACATCGACTGGGGACTGGTGAATGTCGACAAACGCAAGGTCGTGGCCCAGCTGACGGTGTCCGACCGCATCACCGCCGACACCAGGGCCGTCGGCTCTGCCGGTTTTGCCGAGTTCCAGGCAATGATCCAGGAAAGCATGGCCAAGGGGTTTCTGCGCGACCATCCGCCGGCCTACGTCGGCGCGATCCTGGCCGCGATAGCGGAGGCGACGATGGACTTCATCCTCAAGGAACCCACCGCCGCCGAGCAGTACCGCACGGCGGGATTCGAGGCGTTCTGGCGGGCGGTCGCTGCCGATTAGCCCTTTTTTTCGCAATTTAATGAGTGCGTGCCCACTCAGTAACAATATTCCCCTCCTCCGGACCCCCGCCATGACCTATTCCTTCCCCCACGTCACGCGCTTCAATCTCGCCACGCAAACGCGGGTGGGAGGCCAGTCATGAAGGTCCTGATCTTCGGTGCAACCGGCATGGTCGGCCAGGGCGTGCTGCGCGAGTGCCTCAACGCCAGCGACGTCAGCGACGTGCTGGTCGTGGGTCGATCCCCGACCGGGCTGGCGAACCCCAGGCTGCGCGAACTCAGCCACCAGGATTTCCTCGACTACACCGCCATAGAGAGCGAGATGCAGGGGTTCGATGCCTGCTTCTTCTGCCTGGGCGTGTCATCGGTGGGCATGACCGAAGCCGAGTACGCGCGGCTCACGTACGACATCACATTGGCGGCGGCCACGACACTCGCACGCCTCAATCCGGCGATGACGTTCGTCTACGTGACCGGCGCTGGCACCGACAGCAGCGAACGCGGACGCATCATGTGGGCGCGGGTCAAAGGCCGCACCGAGAATGCGCTGCGCCGCCTGCCGTTCAAAGCGGTGTATCTGTTCCGGCCGGGCATCATCCAGCCGCTGCACGGGGTTCGATCGAAGACCGGCTGGATCCAGACCTTCTACACGCTCAGCAGCCCGGTGCTCTCGCTCTCGCGCCGCCTGTTCCCGCATTCGGTACTGACCACCGAGCGCATCGGCCAGGCAATGCTCGCGGTCGCCCGCGATGGCGCCGCCAACCCGGTCCTGGAAAGTCGCGATATCGAAGACGTGGTGCGAAAGGATTCGCGCCAACGCTGACGCAACATTCACCCCCCTCTTACCGGAGGCCACGCAATGACTCCTTCAAAACCACATTCGCATCTCGAGCTGGTACTGGCCAATCCGGACGCAGAGGAGAGCGAACTCGTGCGCGCGCTCCTGCGCGTCGACCTTGGCGCCCGGATCCACATCGACATGCAACAGCGCAGCGTTCGCATCGAGGGCCGATTCTGGGGCGACGACGTTGTCAGCGCGATCGAGGCAACGGGCTGCCAGGTGGATGCGATAAACGAGCGTCCGCGCACGGTGGTCGTCGCGACAACCCATACGTTTGGCGGGACGCAGCGGGCACGATCCGCCCAGCACTGACTCAGCTTTGTATCTGAGTGTGTCGATGCGCCCCGCATCCACACAAGCTTGCAAAGCAGCAGGCCCCGGACACATCCGGCGGACATGGGATTGAAAGGATACGCACCGTCGGACTGCACCCGGCGGTTGCAATGCAGGTGCCGGTTGCCAGCCGATCCCTCCCCTCTCCCAAGGTAACGTCATGCTCACCCAGATCGACAAAGTGCTTTACACGGCCAAGACCCACACCACCGGCGGTCGCAACGGCGAGTCGCAGAGTTCCGATGGCCGCCTCGACATCAAGCTGTCCTCTCCCGGAAGCTCCGGCTCCGGCACCAACCCGGAGCAGCTGTTTGCCGCTGGCTGGTCGGCCTGCTTCATCGGCGCCATCGGCAAGGCCGCTGCCGACAAGACGATCAAACTGCCGACTGACCTCGCCGTGGACACCGAAGTCGACCTCGGCCAGGGCGCTGACGGCTACGCGCTGCAGGCGCGCCTCAACGTGAGCCTGCCCGGCCTGGACCCGGTCGTTGCCCGCGAGCTCGTCGAAGCCGCGCACCAGACCTGCCCGTACTCGAAGGCCACCCGCGGCAACATCAACGTCACGATCAACCTCGTCTGACGTCCGCCGTCGTACCTGCCCGCGGCCGCGCGGGCAGGACGGCACACCACGAATGCAGATGCTGGCCAGTTGACCGGCCAGCGCTTGCTGTTGCGCGCTCGACGGCTCAGGGCGGCGAGTCGGATTTGTAAGCAATCGTACGATCGCCCGCCGGCGCATTCCCCGCTTACAAAACGGCCGCGCACCGACACCCACGGGATACACGCCAGCGATGCAATGGCGTCCCGACAAACACACACGGTCCCGACATGCTCCGCAACGTCCTCGCCCTCGCGTTTCTCGCCGTCGCCGGTCTGTCGCCGGACATGGCCCATGCCAGCCAACACGGCGCCGAGGCCGCGCCCACCGTCGATCCCGCGCCGCACGAGGGAGGCTGAGTCATGATCGGTTCCGCAGTCCCCTATGCGCTGGCGAGCGTGGCCGGCATCGCCACCATCCTCTCGCCGTGCATCCTGCCGGTGCTGCCAATCGTGCTGGCTACCAGTGCCGGTCGCAGCCGCGTCGAGCCGGCGCTGATCGTCGCCGGATTCGTCGCGACGTTCGCCGCCAGCGGCATCCTGATCGGCGCGCTGTCGTCCTCGTCGGGCGAGTTGCAGCAGGCGATCCGCACCGGATCGATCTGGTTGCTGCTGCTGGCCGGCCTGGCATGCCTGTGGCCGGCGCCGTTCAACTGGCTGGTGTCTCGCGTGCAGCAGTGGCGGGCCGCCCGCGCCGGCCTCTCGCCGATGCGCCCGCAGCGCAGCGGCGGTGTCGCCGCGTTGCTGGTCGGTGCCTCCCTCGGACTGGCGTGGACACCCTGCGCGGGCCCGATCCTGGCGTCGGTGCTGTCGCTGGCCGCCAGTTCGCAGGCACCCGGCAAGGCCACCGCGCTGCTTGCCGCGTATGCCGTCGGTGCGGGCCTGCCGATGCTCGCCATCGCCTATGGCGGGCGCTGGGTGACCTCGCGCCTGGCCTTCCTCAACCGTCGTGCCGAACTGTTCCGCCGCGTCTTCGGCGCGGTCGCCATCGCCGTTGCCGTGCTCCAGCTCTATCAGTACGACGTCCTGTTCTCCGCCTGGGCCACGCAGTGGCTCCCTTCCATCGCTACCGGTCTATAACCATGAACATGCTCAAGCCCATCCTCACCGCCCTTTGCATGAGCGTGCTGGCCGTTGCCTGCACGCCCGGCGCCAATGCTGCCGATCCCGTCCCGGGCACCAGCATTTCCCCCGCGCCGCTGGCGCCCGAGTTCCAGGGCATCAACCACTGGATCAACAGTGCTCCGCTGACCATGGCGCAGCTGCGCGGCAAGGTCGTCCTCGTCGACTTCTGGACCTACTCGTGCATCAACTGCGTGCACGTGCTGCCGCATGTGAAGGAACTGCACCAGCGCTACAAGGACCAGGGACTGGTCGTCGTCGGAGTGCATACTCCCGAGTACGGGTTCGAGAAGATCCGTGGCAACGTCGAGGATGCCGTGAAGCGTTTCGGCATCGAGTACCCGGTGGCCCAGGACAACGGCTACGAAACCTGGGAGGCGTATAACAACCGCTACTGGCCGGCGCTGTACCTGATCGACCGGGACGGACACGTGGTCTACCACCACTTCGGTGAAGGCAACTATGCCGAGACCGAGGACAAGGTCCGGCGC
>DATDBI010000137.1:0-2017 GCA_036524915.1 Lysobacter sp.
GACCGAGCAGAGCACGCCGTTCCTGCAGGGCTTCGGTGCCTCCACCCTGGCGTTGAACACCTACCACTACGTGCAGGACTTCGAACTGGAGACCTACAGCGCGCAGTTGTTCAGCGACTGGACCGATACGTTCTCGACCGAAGCGAAGGTCTCGTACCGCGACTATTCGGCCGTTCGCAACCCGCTGGCGGACCTGCCGGCCATTGCGGTCCGCATCGGCAGCAACACGCTGAACCTGGGTACCGAAGAGAACACCCACGCCAACGTCCTCGGCACCAAGACCTGGAACGCGTTCTTCGCAGGCAACCTGTTCCTCGGCGACCACACCGTCAAGTTCGGCGCGGACTACGAGTCGAACGAGGTCTACAACCTGTTCGGCCGCCGAGTGAATGGCGTCTACACCTTCAACAGCATCGCCGACTACGCTGCCAATCGTTCCAGCCGCTATCAGTTGTTCTACCCGCTGGGTGGCGACCTGGATGCAATGGCTGCCACGTTCACCCAGAAGAACCTGGGCCTGTTCGTGCAGGACAGCTGGGCGGTCAATGCCAACCTGACGCTGAACTACGGCCTGCGTTACGACCGTTCCATCGTGGACGACAAGCCGGTGTTCAATGCGCAGGCCTCGTCGCTGTTCGGCGTGCGCAATGACAACACCGTCGACGGCGCCGAGCTGTGGTCGCCGCGCTTCGGCTTCAACTACACGATGGACACCGAGCGTCCGAGCCAGGTGCGCGGCGGCGTGGGCCTGTTCAAGGGTGCGGCGGCGACGGTGTGGCTTGCCAACCCGTATGCCAACAACGGCGTCACCTACACCGATTACTTCGACGCCAACGGCACCAACGTGTTTTCGGCCGATCCGCACGGCCAGCTGGCGATTGCCCAGAACGGCGGTACGCCGGGCCAGCAGTCGGTCGACTTCATCGATTCCGATGTGACGCAGCCGTCGGTGTGGAAGTCCAACATCGCGTTCGACACCGAGCTGCCGTGGTGGGGCGTTGTCGCCTCGACCGAGCTGGTGCTGACCTCGGTCAAGGACGGCATCTACTACCAGCAGCTCAACCTGGGTAACGTGGGTGCAACCGGCCAGGACGGTCGTGCCATCTACTGGAACCCGCAGGGCCGCAATCCAGCCAACTGGAACCAGAATGGCGTGTCCAGCGGCGGCGCAACTGCGCGCGGCAACCGCGTGGGCGCGGCGCTGACGGGCTTCAACGACGCAATCATTGCCAAGAACACCGGCAAGGGTGAAAGCCAGCAGCTGACCATCGGCCTGCAGAAGCCGTTCAACGACGGCGACTGGTCGTGGGCCGCGTCGTACACCTACACCAACGCCAACGAAGTCAGCCCGCTGACCAGCTCGACCTCGAGCTCGAACCTGGGCAACGTCTCGGTCTTCCAGTCCAACGAGGAAGTCAGCGCGACGTCCAGCTACGAGATCGAGGACCGCTTCCTGGCAACCGCCAGCTGGAAGCATGCGTTCTTCGGTGACAACAACACCATCGTGTCGCTGGTCTACGAAGGTCGCTCGGGTCGTCCGTACAGCTACACCTTCGACAACGACGCAAACGGCGACGGTCGTGCCAACGACCTGCTGTACATCCCGACCGGTCCTGGCGACGTGATCGTCGGCCAAGGCGCCACGAAGGCTGCGGAAGAAGCAGTGTTCTGGGCGCTGATGAACAGCGACGAGTACCTCAACTCGCACCGTGGCCAGGTTGCCGAGCGCAACGCCGTCCAGAGCGAGTGGGTCAACCAGTTCGACCTGCACATCGCCCAGGAATTCCCGGGCTTCATGGAAGGCCACAAGGCCGAGCTGTCGGTCGACATCCTCAATGTCGGCAACCTGCTCAACAAGGATTGGGGCCGCGTCGAGGAAATGTCGTTCCCGGGCATGCGTGGCGTCGTCGAGTACGGCGGCATCGACACCGCGACCGGCAAGTACATCTACCGCGTCAATACGCCGGACACGCTGACGATCTACGACGACAAGGGCATCTCGCGCTGGGCCGCCCAG
>DATDBI010000138.1:0-5168 GCA_036524915.1 Lysobacter sp.
TGTTCTTGAGATTGTGCGTCCGCGCGCCGCGGATGCGGATGTAGTCCAGCGCCATCGGTTGCCTGTCTTGGGGGGAGGTCGCCACCGCGCATTGCGACGGCGAACAGAGGAGCGTATCGACTGGCGAAGATGGGGGCAAATGCTGGAATTGGAACCCCCGCTGGAGGGGGCTCGTGGGAGGGGCGTCAGCCCCGACGGGCATGCGTGGCGCCGCTTGCTGCAGCCCGGGTGCGTTTGCCGGGGCCCAGCGACTGTGGTCCAGCGGCTACAGCAGCCGGAAGCTTGCGCCGCTGGCGGCGGTCCCCGCGGCATGGCCCCTGGTTTCGATCGCGGCCGGGCTGATGCCGTTGACGATCAGCTGGACCTTGATGGCCTCGGCGCGCTGCTGCGACAGCGCCAGGTCCTCGCCGGCGCTGGCCGGGCCGGTGATTTCGATCCGCCGCTCGCCGGCGTTGCCCTGGATGGCCCTGGCCGCCTGGCTCAGGATCGGCAGGCTGTCGGCGCTGACCTGCGCGCTGCCATCGACGAAGTGGATCGGGGTGTCGTTCAGGGCCTGCTCCAGCTCGCCCGGCGAGGCGCCCGCCTTCAGGCCTGCCAGTGCCTGCGCGGCATCGTCCTCGCTTGAGCCGGCGACGGCCGGGCCAGCGAGGCCGCGGAACAGGCCGGTGAGGGCGAAGTCGGGGAACAACTGCTGGGCACGTGCCAGCAGGGCGGCGCGGTCGGGCTCGGAGGCGTAGCCGCTCAGCTCGATGCGCTCTCCCTCGAACGTGATGGCGGCGCCCGGCATGGTGAACGCGGCCAGGAATTGCGGCAGCGGGTCCTGCCAGGGGGCGGGCCGGGCGGCCGGGTTGACGATGAGATCGCCCGATACGTTGGAGGGCCCGTAAGCCTGGCCGAGCATCGCGACGATGGCCTTGCGGCTGGATTCGCTGCCGACGGTGCCGTCGTAGCGCACGGTGCCGTTGTTGTTGACCAGGCTCAGGCGCGCATCAATCTGCGCTGCGGCCGGCGTGGCAGGCGTCGCCTGCGCCTGCGTGGAGGCGGGTGGCGTGGAGTCGCGACTGCATCCGCCCAGGGCGGACAGCGCAGCCAGCACGACAAGCGCGAACACCGCAGCGGGCGCCACGCGCGAGCGGAGTGGCGAAAGGGAAGGGTATGCAGTCATGCGGCCTGGCTTCATGGGTGCTCCGTTTGCAGGTCAGTGAACGTGCATGTCAACGAATCGGAGGGCCCGGCTTGCCGGGCCCTCCATTGGCTTCCATCCGGCCTTACTTGTGCGAGACGTAATCGATCTCGACCGGATCCGCGCATTCCTGCGTACCGTTGTTGCAGAGCTTGTAGCTCATGGTGCCGCTGCCGATGATGCGGAACGTATCGGTGGCGGCACCCTTGTTCCTCACGGTCTTGAGGATGGCGCCATTGCGGTAGATGTCGATGTTCTTCTTGCCGAAGGTCCAGGTCAGGTCAACGCGCGTGCGGTGGTTGCTCAGCGCGGTGGCCTCGGCCTCGACCGAACGCGGCCAGTTGGCATCGGTGAAGCTGGGATACAGCGACACACCGGCCGCGGCACTGAAGCCACGGATCGTCACGTACCACTTGCCGCCCTGCGGTGCCGGGAAGAAGCAGTTCTCGTTGTTGCCGGCGCTGAACGGACGGCAGTCATACGAGGTCAACGTGGGCTCGGTTCCGCGCTTGACGTAGATGTCGGCATCGCCGGTGCCGCCGTACATCGCGAACAACAGGTTCGATGCGCCGTTGGGCACCAGCAGCTCGTAGCGGATCGTGCCGTTGGCGGCCACGGAGATGCCGGTGACGGTGACGCCGTTGGTCAGCGGGATCGCCGGCGGCGGCGGCGGCGGCGGCGGGACATCCGGCGGCAACGGTTCGGTGCCGGCGGCGACGGCCACCGCATAGCGCGCATCGATGATGCCCGCGCCGCAGTAGTTCTCGTAGCTGCAACCGCCAGCAAACCCACCGGACGCGTAGGCCGTGTTCTCGAGGATCTTCTTGATCTGCGCCGGCGTCTTCGGCGTCGGTGCCACGGCCTGCATCAGCGCGATCGTGCCGGACACGTGCGGTGCCGACATCGAGGTGCCCGCATACCAGGCATAGCCTTCGCCTTCCTGGCCCTGCAGGCCCAGGTTGAGCGTCGAGAGGATGTTGTCGGCGGCCGGCGCCACGCCGGAGCCACCCGGTGCGGCGACGTCGACCACATTGCCGTAGTTCGAGAACCCGGACAGTGCGCCGGTCGGGCCGACGGACGCCACCGTGATCACGTCGTTGCAGCTGGCCGGTGAGTAGTTGGCCGCGTCATCGGAGGAGTTGCCGGCCGATACCACCACGGTCGTGCCGCGGCCGACCGCAGCCGTGTAGGCCGCCTGTTCGGCCACCGAGCACGCGCCGCCACCACCGAGGCTGAGGTTGATGACTTCTGCCGGAGTGGCATTGGCCGGTACGCCCGCCACCGTGCCGCCGGAGGCCCAGGTCACCGCGTCGATGATGTCGGACTCGTAGCCGCCGCACTTGCCGAGCACGCGCACCGGTTGCACCTTCGCGCCGAACGCCACGCCGGCCACGCCGACGCTGTTGTTGGTCGCTGCCGCCACCGTGCCGGAGACATGCGTGCCGTGCCAGCTGCTGTCCTCGGGAATGTTGAAGATGTTGCATTCGCCGTCGTGCCAGTCGCCCGGGTCGTTCGGGTCGGCGTCGCGGCCGTCACCATCGACGCTCACTTCCGGGTCGATGATGAAGTCATAGCCGGGGACGGTCTGGCTGTTCAACTCCGAATGTGGCGTGATGCCGGTGTCGAGCACGGCCACGACCACGCCACTGCCGGTGCTGATGTCCCATGCCGGCTCGACGTTGATGCCGCCGGGGCCGTTCTTGTAGTGCCACTGCTGCGCATACAGCGGATCGTTGGGCACCATCATCGGCTTGCGCAGGCGATCGGGTTCGACCGCGAGCACGTTCGGATCCTTGAGCAACTCGATCATCAGCAGCTTGGTCGCGGCGAGGTCGAGCTTGCGATCCGTGCGGATCAGCGAGCTGCCGGTGGCCAGTGTGCGCATCGGTGCGATGCCCACGCCGAGCGCCTTGGCTGCCGTGGCCAGCTGCGTACCGCTCGCGGCGGCGCTGAGCTTCTTCGCGTCCGACCGGTAGGTGACGATGAAGCGGTCGTACTGAACCGGTTGCTTCTTGGCCGCCTTGGCCGCCTGTTTGGAAATGGTGGAGACCTTGGACGTGTTGACGTTCGGCAACTTCCCGCCCGAATTGGCGGCAGGTGCAACGATGAACGCCGTGGCGATGGCCAGCGCGGTCCACTTCAGGGAGCGAGTCTTGCGAGTCATGACAACATCCTTTGTTGGCTGCTCAGAATTTCCCGGGCCTCCCCCTGGCGCCGGGGTTGGTGTCGGCTACATCGGAGCAGTGCCGTGTCGCCCGACAGGGTGTGTGCCCAGGACGCAGAGGCTGCAGTGCAGTCGCGCGTGGGCACATGGAATGGGTGCAGTAGCGCGATCGCCGGCCGTGATTGGCGTGCAGGATCCTTCCAGTGACATGCAGGGGTCCCCCGAATCGCGTCATTTCCGATCGCGGTAATTCCCCGTGCCGCGGATGCCAGCGCGCAGCAGCAAGGAACCATCGATGGTGATCACGGCCCCCTGTAGCCGCGCACAACGTGAACGTATTCCAAACCAGCAACAAAGCGCAAGCGTTTGACACTGGAAATTCAGGTGTTTTCGCGCAGATCGCCAACACCATCAGCTTCATCAATGGTGAACACGCAACTGCGCAGGCGGCAACCGCGATCGTTGTGGAAAGTGATGGCTTACTTCACAACCCTGAACTCGATGCGCCGGGTGCTCGCGCGTGCAGCATCGCTCGCATTGTCGGTAGCCGGCCGGTCCTGTCCGTAGCCGATGCTTGCCAGGTTCGCGGCATCTACCCCGTGTTCGATCAGTCGCTGTTTCACCGCGTCTGCGCGGTCCTGCAAAAGCTTGATGTTGCTGGCAGCATTGCCGATGTTGTCGGTGTGGCCGCCGATCCCCACGCGCGTGCCCGGCGGCGCCGACTTCATGGCAGTCGCCGCCTTGGCGAGGATCGCATCGCTCTGCGTCGAGATGCGTGCACTGTCGCTGTCGAAGTGGATCACCATCAGGTTCATCGCATGCACCAGGTCGTCTGCGGTGAACCTGCGCGCAATCAGCAGGTCGAGTGCCTGGGTGGCTGCGTCGACGCCGGCACTGCCCTGCGACGCGGAGCGTTCGATCACCGCGGTGCGTTCGCCATGGCATCCGCGCGGTAGCAGCACCGCGACGACGATCGCCGCGCCGATCAGCAGCCACGGCAGCCAGCGGTGTGCCCCCGACCGGTGCCGGGCGGGGGCGACCACCGGTGGCTCGGGCTTCGGCGGTGCAGCGGCAGGTGTCGCGGCAAGGGACGCAGCGATGGCCGGTGGGGCTGTCCATTGCCCGAACTCGTCGAGGCCTACGCCGGCGCCGCCGAACCAGTGCTGCAGTTTTTGCGACAGCGGGCTGGCGGGGATCGGCAGGTCGCCGTGCTCGCTGAGTTCGTCAATCGCATCGGGCAGCATCGCCGCCGCGGCGCTGGCTACGGTCGCGGTCGGCAGGTTCAATCGGTCGCCGAAGCTGGCCAGGGTGTCGCTGCCCAGGACGCTCTCCAGCTGGGCCGAGGTGATCGGCTGGTTCGGCCCTGGACCGAGCCAGGACTCCATGAGCCCTTCCAGGCCCTGGTTCCTGAACGAGTCCATCAATGCGGCCGGGCCGCCATGCCTGGGGTTGAAAATCTGAGCGACCAGCAGCCCCATCAGCCGCTTGGCCTGGTCCGGCTCCAGGCCGAACCGGCCCGTCACTTGCTCGAGAATCTGGCTGAACATGCGGTTTCCTCCCGCTCAGGCGTCCTGACGGAGGCTGCGGGTACGACTGGCCCGCCCCGGCAGTACAGCATGGGCCGCGTTAACGGGGCGGCAGGCTGCGGTCCGGCGCCGGTCGCCGCGGGAGTGGCCCAGTACTTGCCGTAACCTGCTGAAAGCCCTAGAATTCCGCTTCTGTTCGCCCGAGTTGGGTGCAGCAGCGACCAAAATAACTACAGAGGAATATGGTCATGTACGCAGTAGTAGTCACCGGCGGTAAGCAATACCGCGTGATGCA
>DATDBI010000139.1:0-13566 GCA_036524915.1 Lysobacter sp.
GATCCGGATCAGCCGCACCTACGTCGCTGCTCAGCGCCTCTATGCCAGCAGGGGACACGATGGACTGCCCGCAGGACGTTATGCGAGTACGTTCGCGAGCGAACCGGGCCGCCAGAATGGTCTCTACTGGCCGGCCCGTCGAGGCGAAAAGCGCAGTCCGCTGGGTGACCTGGTTGCACATGCCGCGGAGGAAGGCCGGGCACTTGGCAAGGCGGGCGCGGAGGCACCACCACCCTTTCACGGCTACCACTTCAAGATCCTGACCGCCCAGGGGCCGTCAGCGCCTGGTGGTGCCTACAACTACCTGTTGGGCAAGAACATGAGCCGCGGCTTCGCGCTGGTCGGCTGGCCGTCCAAGTACGGCGACACCGGCGTGATGAGCTTCATCATCAGCCACGAAGGCGATGTTTTCGAAAAGGACCTCGGCCCGGACAGCGAGAAGCTGGCCAAGGCCATGACGAAGTTCGATCCGGACAGCAGCTGGAAGGAAGTGAAGCCGCCCGCCACGGCTGCTGCATCGAGATGATCCAACGCTTCCTGCCGCAGCCTGGCCCGAGCGCATAGCGCCCGGGCGTTGGGTGGCGGATTACTTCAACGTCCGCTCGAACAGCTCATAGATCCGGCGGTACTCGTCGTACCAGCTGTCCGGGTGCGTGAAGGTGTGGCGCTCCATCGGGTACGGCGCAATCTCCCACTTGTCCTTGCGCAGCTCGATCAGCTTCTGGCTGAGCACCACCGAGTCCTTGAAGAACACGTTGTCGTCGATCATGCCGTGGGCGATCAGCAGGTTGTCCTGCAGGCCGTTTGCAAATTCGATGGGTGACGACACCTTGTACGCCTGCGGGTCGAGTTCGGGCGTGTTGAGGATGTTGCTGGTGTACTCGTGGTTGTACTGCGACCAGTCGGCCACCGGGCGCAGTGCGGCGCCGGCCTTGAACGTGCCCGGCGAGCGGAACAGCGCCATGAACGTCATGAAGCCGCCGTAGCTGCCGCCGTAGATGCCGGCATGGTCCTTGTCGCCGCCCTTGTTGGCGATCAGCCAGTCGAGGCCATCCAGGTAATCCTCGAGTTCCGGGTGGCCCATCTGGCGATAGATCGCCGTGCGCCAGTCGCGGCCGTAGCCTTCACTGGCGCGGTAGTCCAGGTCGAGCACGATGTAACCCTGCTGAACCAGCAGGTTGTGGAACATCTGCTCGCGGAAGTAGTTCGGGTAGCGGTCCGACACGTTCTGCAGATAGCCGGCACCGTGCACGAACATCACGATCGGGTACTTGCGCGACGGGTCAGGGTTCTTCGGGCCGTAGTACTTGCCCCAGACCACGCCGGCGCCGTGCTTGCTGGGCACCTGCACGTACTCGGGCTTGATCCATTCGCGCGCCTCGAACTCCGGCTTGCGCGTGTCGGTCAGCTGCACCAGGCCATCGCCGCTGGTGTTGACCACCGCCAGCTGCGGCGGCATGTAGCTGTCGGAATGATGCACCAGCACCTTCGAGCCGTCCGGCGACAGCGAGAAGTCCTCAACGCCATCGAGCGACGTCACTTCGCGCACGTCACCGCCATTGCGGTCCACCGCGCACACTTCGTAATCGCCCGGCCACTTGCGGTTGCAGACGAAGTAGAAGCTGCGGCCATCGTTGGACAGCTGTGGTGCCGAGACTTCCCACTTGCCCGACGTCAACGCGCGCGACTTGCTGCCGCCGTCGTTGAGGTACAGGTGCGAGTAGCCGCTGCGCTCGGACAGGAACCACAACGCGCCGTCGGCGGTCCAGCCAAAGTCGTTGAAGCCCCAGTTGATCCACGCCGGATCGGTGAGGCGGTCGCGCACAGCGAGCTTCGCATCACTTCCCGTCGGTGCGATCGTTGCGATCCAGCGGTCCTTGTTGTCGACCGAGCGAATCAGCACCGCCGCCTGGCGGCCGTCGCTGCTCCAGTGGATCGCCGGGCCGGTGCCGTCGCCATCGGTTTCAATGCGGACGGCGCGATCGCCCTTGAGCGGATCCTGCTTGGCCGCCTTGCGCATGGCAGCGAGCGGGTCGTCCTTGATGCCGGGCAGCGTGTCGAACTTCAGCTCGGTCGCCTTCGATGCGTTGACATCGACCAGCCACAGCTTGTGCGCAACCGGCGCATTGCGACCGACGCGCACGCGCACGTCCTCGAATTCCTCGTAACCCGATTCGGTCACGTACTTGGGCATCTTGCCGGCTTTGCCCTCGTCGGCGTCCTTGGCCGCGGTGACCACGAGCAGCCACTTGGCATCTGGCGACAGGGCGCTGTCGACGACCTTCACATCGTCGCCCAGATACGTCGGTGCCGCCGCGCGGGTCGGGTCGGCCTGGCGCCACTGCTCGCTCTGTGCGCGTGCGGCATCCTTCTGCGCGCGGTCGTTCTTGAGCGTGGAAATCATGTCGAGCTGGCGCGTGCGCAGGTCGTCGGCCTTCGGTGCCGCCGCCGGGTCCTTCTCGGCCTTGACGATCGCTGCCTGCGCGGTGCCCTGGCCGGCGCGCCACTGGTACCAGTCGTTGCCGCTGCGGAAGACCAGGTTGCCGTCGTTGCTCCACTGCGGCGTGGCTTCGTCTTCATTGCTGCGCGTGACCTGGGTCAGTGCGCCGCTGCGCAGGTCGCGCACGAACACGTCGCCGTTGCGCACGAACGCCATGCGCGTGCGCTGGGCGTCGAGCGCCGGATTGGCCGCGTCCAGGTCGGCGCGCGCGGCGCCATCCAGGAGTGCGGCGCTGCCGCCGGCGATGCCCTGCTGCCAGGTATCGCGGATCGACGCGCCTTCGCGCCGCAGCTGGTACTGCACGCGCTGGCCATCCCAGGACCACCACGCCTGTTCGACCGGCGGACCGATCCAGTCCGGGTCGGCCATGGTCTGGGCCAGGGTCAGCGGGCTGGAGGGCGACTGTGCGTAGGCGCTGGACAGCAGCAGCGTCGACAGGGTCAGGGCAGTGGCAAGCGGCGTAAGGCGCATGAATTAGGACCGGGCGGATGGACGAGGCGGATGTGCACAAAACCGGCGCAGCGTATCAGCCCGGGGGTTTGCTGGATCGGGCCATGCGTCATGGGAAACAGTGAAGTGACCCAAACGAGGGTGACAGCCCCAGTGACGCGGCGCACAATCATGTGCAAGAAGTCACGGAGTAACGCCGTGGACGCACTGCTTTTGTCGCGTATCCAGTTCGGCTTTGTCATCTCGTTCCACATCCTCTTCCCGGCCTTCACCATCGGCCTGGCGAGCTGGCTGGCCTTCGTCGAATGGCGCTGGCTGCGCACCCGCGACACGCTCTGGCGCGACCTGTATTTCTTCTGGACGAAGATCTTCGCCCTCTCGTTCGGCATGGGCGTGGTGTCGGGCATCGTCATGAGTTTCCAGTTCGGCACCAACTGGGCAACGCTCAGCGAGCAGGCCGGCAACATCCTCGGGCCGCTGCTCAGCTACGAAGTACTCACCGCGTTCTTCCTCGAGGCGACCTTCCTCGGCGTGATGCTGTTCGGCTGGGGCCGCGTCAACGAGCGCATGCATTTCCTCGCCACTTGCATGGTCGCGCTGGGCACGCTGATCTCCACGTTCTGGATCATCTCCGCCAACAGCTGGATGCAGACGCCGGCCGGCTACACCATCGTCGATGGCGTGTTCGAGCCGTCGAGCTGGTGGCAGATCGTCTTCAACCCGTCGTTCCCGCTGCGCCTGGCGCACATGGTGCTGGCGGCGTTCATCACCACGTGTTTCGTGATCGGCGGCGTCGGCGCGTCCTACCTGCTGCGCGGCGTCCATGTCGAAGCCGGCAGGCGCATGGTGAAGGCGGCCGTGATCTTCGCTGCGATCACGGTGCCGACGCAGGTGATCGTTGGCGACCAGCACGGTCTTGTCGCGCTCGAGCACCAGCCCATCAAGGTCGCGGCGATGGAGGGACACTGGGATCACACCCCGAAGGGCGAGGGCGTGCCGCTGGTGCTGTTTGCCGTGCCCAACGAGAAGGCCGAGCGCAATGACTACGAGGTCGCCATCCCGAAGCTGGGCAGCGTGATCCTGACGCACACGCTCGACGGCGAGATCCAGCCGCTGAAGTCGGTGCCGGCTACCGAGCGGCCGCCGGTGAAGCCGGTGTTCTATGCGTTCCGGGTGATGGTCGGTCTGGGCACGCTGATGCTGCTGCTGGCGATGGCATCGCTGTGGATGCTGTGGCGCGGTCGACTGTACGAGTCGCGCATCGTGCTGCTGGGCTGGAAGGCGCTGATGCTGTCCGGCTTCGTCTGCATCCTCGCCGGCTGGTACGTGGTCGAGATCGGGCGCCAGCCCTATGTCGTCTACGGCCTGCTGCGCACCGCCGACGCGGTGAGCCCGATCCTGGCCGCGGCCAGCGTGATGACCTCGCTGATCGTCTACGCGCTGGTCTACGCGATCGTGTTCGGCGCCGGCATCTGGTACCTGCGCAAGCAGGTGCTCAAGGGCCCGCTGCCACACGAACCCCCACAGCACACCGAAGGCGGCGACAAGACACCGGCGCGGCCGTTGTCGGCGGCCGGCGACAACCTCGAGGAGGGCGCGTGATGGACATGGCGACCGTGCTTCCCGTGGTGTGGTTCGGCGTGATTGGTTTTGGCGTGCTGATGTACGTCGTGCTCGACGGGTTCGTGCTCGGCCTGGGCATCCTGGCGCCTTTCGCCGAGGACGAGCACCAGCTCGACCACATGATGAACACCGCCGCCCCCATCTGGGACGGCAACGAAACCTGGCTCGTGCTCGGCGGCGCCGGCCTGCTGGCCGCGTTCCCGAAGGCCTACGCGGTGGTGTTGTCGGCGCTGTACCTGCCAGTGCTGCTGATGCTGATCGCGCTGGTGTTCCGCGGCGTCGCCTTCGAGTTCCGTTTCAAGGCGCAGCGCAGCAAGCCGGCCTGGGGCGCGGCGTTCGCGCTCGGGTCGATGTTCGCCGCCTTCGCCCAGGGCGTAATCCTCGGCGCCCTGGTCGAGGGCATGCCGCTGCAGGGCGGCAAGTACCTGGGCGGCGCGTTCGGCTGGTTCAGCCCGTTCTCGATGCTGACCGGTGTGGCCGTGGTCTTCGGCTACGCGCTGCTGGGCTCCACCTGGCTGATCCTCAAGACCGAGGGCCGCATGCAACTGATCGCGCGCAGCCTGACCCGGCCGCTGGTGCTGGTGGTGGTCGCCTTCATGGGGCTGGTCAGTGCATGGCTGCCGTTCCTCGATTCGCGGATCATGGCGCGCTGGTTCGAGGGCGGGAATTTCTGGTGGCTGGCGCCGGTGCCGCTGCTGGCCCTGGCCAACGCCTTCGCCCTGTGGCGCGCGGCGATGCGCGAGGGCCGCGACGCGGCGCCTTTCCTGCTGACCCTGTGCTTCTTCGCGCTTGGTTTCGCCGGGCTGGTGCTGGGCATCTGGCCGAACATCGTGCCGCCAGGTCTGACCATCTGGGATGCGGCCTCGCCGCCGTCCTCGCAGGGCTTCGTGCTGGTCGGCCTGATCGTGCTGCTGCCGGCGATCCTCGGCTACACGTACTGGTCGTACAGCGTGTTCAGGGGCAAGGTCGCTGCCGACGCCGGCTATCACTGAGGCCTGAAGCCGGGAGCGGCTGATTCGAGCAGGGCCGAAAGGCTGATTCCCTGAACCTCCCGTTGTGCCTGCGCGCCACAACGACAGGTATGCTGTGTCCAACATCACGTTGCGGCCGTTTTTGCCGCTGCTTTCGTCCGGACCGATGCAAGCCTACGTCTACAAGAGCCTCCGCAAGGCCGACACTTACGTGTACCTCGCCAAGCGCGACGACTTCGCGCGCCTGCCCGAACCACTTCGCACGCAGCTGGGGGCGATGCAGTTCGTCCTCGAAGTGGCGATGACGCCGGAGCGCAAGCTCCCCCGCGAGGACGTGGCCGTCGTCCGTGAAAACCTGGCCTCGCGTGGCTTCCACCTGCAGTTCCCGCCGACCCAGCACGATCCGATGACGGAGGACTGGGGGACCGATGCCTGAGCCGATGCCGCTGCGGACCTCGCCGACGATGCCGATGCGACTGGGCGGCCTGCTGGCCGGCGCGGTCGTGCTGGGCCTGCTGGCCGGCCTCGGTGGCGTGCTGGCCGCGATCTCCGGCGTGCTGGCGCAACCGCTGGCGGCACTGGCCGTGCGCGGCTGGCGCGACAGTGAGTTGCCGACCCGACACGAGGCGCTGCGCGAAGCCGGACTGCTGGCGCTCCTGTGGGCGGGGGCGGTGGTGGTGCTGGCCGCCGTGGTGGCCTGGCCACTGTCTTCGCTTCTGCAGAGCGGTTCGCTGGCATCCGCGCTCGGCCTGAGTGCGGTGGTTGGCGTGGCCCTGCTTGGGCTGTGGCGGGTGTGGCCGCTGTGGCTGGGCATGGAGCGCGAAGGCGGCCCGCTGCGTGAGCACTGGCAGGCCCTGGGCGAGCTCGAACTCAGCGCCTGGCGCGGGCTCGCCGTCGCCGCGATCGTACTGGCGCTGGCCGCCGCTGTGCTGCTGCTGGCCTGGCCCGGACTGCTCGGCAGTGGCGCGCGCTGGACCGTGGCGGTGCTGTTCGCACTGGCGACGCCGCCCCTGCATCTGTTGCTGCAGCAGGTCGCCCCGGCCGATCCGCTGCCCGGGTTTGCCTACGCCGATGACGAAGACGAAGAAGACGAACCCATCGCCCTCGTCGACGGCGAACCGCTGGCGCCGGCGTTGTATGCCGCGGCGCGTGGCGGTCGCGTTGAACGCGCGCTGGAACTGATCGAGCTGGGCGCCGACGTGTCGGCGCCGCCCCCGGCCGACGAGCGCGACCAGCGCAGCCTGGCGGTGCTTGCCGCGGTGCTGCCGGACCTGCGCCTGCTGCGCACGCTGATCGGTCGCGGCATCGACCTCAACGCCACGCATGCGGGCATGAACCCGCTGCTCGCCGCCACCCGCGACAGCTGGCACGGACGACCCGATGCGGTCATGACCCTGCTGGCCAACGGCGCCGACCCGCGCCTGACCGATTCCGAAGGCAACACCCCGCTGCACCACGCCGCGCGCAGCTCCGACCCGGGCGTGGCCGCGCTGCTGCGCGATGCCGCGGCCGAGCTCGATCCGCTCAATCACGATGGCCTTTCGCCGCTTGGCGTTGCCAGCGCCAGTGGCAACTGGCGCCTGGCCAGGTTCCTGCTCGAGCGCGGCGCGCGCCCCGAGCCCGCCGGCGGCCAGCCGGTGCTGCTCGCCGCCGCCGGTGGTGACGAAGACGACGTCGCCGGCGTTGGCCTCCTGCTCAAGCACAAGGCGCGTGTGGATGCGCGCGATCGTCGCGGTCGCAGCGCATTGCACGAAGCCGCCTTTGCCGGCCATCTCGAGATCACCGACGCTCTGCTCGCCGCCGGTGCCGACGCCGACGCGCGCGACCTGGACGGGCGCAGCCCGTTCCTCGAGGCCGCCCGCGGTGGCCACCTCGGACTGCTCGAGCGCCTGCTGACCCAGCTTCCGCGCGCAGGCGCCGAGGCCGCGACCGCGATCGACAGCCGCGGCCGCAACGCACTCGTGCTCGCCTGCATGGCCGAGTCTCCGTCGCCGGCGCTGGTGCAGCGCCTGCTCGACCTGGGCGTGGATGCCGAACAGCGTGACGCCGATGGCAAGCGCGCGATCGATCGCGCCGCCGAAGCCGGTCGCTGGTCGCTGGTGGCCGCGCTCGATCGCGCCTACCCGTTGCCGTCGGCGCTGAGCGAGGACGGCGAAGACGATGCACCGCTGCCCGATCGCGCCCCGACCGTGCTGCTGCGCGATGGCCTGCGCGATGGTCGTGCCGACGAACTCGGTGGACTGGCGCAGTTGCTCAGCGCTGGCGAGCGCGGCGCCCTGCTGCACGACGACGAGTCGGCGACTTCCGCGCAGCGCGTGCACTGGCTGCTTGCCCAGGGTGCCGATGCCGAGATGCGCAACATCGCCGGCGACACGCCCGCGATGGCGATGATGGCGCGCGGCCGCGAGGCCGTGCCGTCGTTGCTGGCGCTTGTGCGGCGTGGTGTATCGCCGGCCGGTGCCGGTGGCCTGGCGCGCTTCCTGGCCGCATGCCATGGCGACGATGCGGACGGCAGCACGCTGGAAGCGGTGGCCCTGGAGCTGATCGAACGTGGCGCCGACCCGTTCGCGCGCTCGCCCGCGGGCGACCCGGCGTTGGCGCTGGCCGTGCGACTGGACTGGAACCGCCTGCTCGAGCGCCTGCTCGCCATCGGCGTCGACCTCAATGCCCGCGACAGCCACGGCATGAGCGCCCTGCACCTGGCCGCCGCGCTGGGCCGCGACGGCATGCTCAAGCGGCTGGTCGCACACGGTGCCGCCCCTGACCTGCTGGCGGCCGACGGACAAACCCCGCTCGGCGTCGCGCTGGCGTCCGGCCGCCGCGACCTTGCCGACTGGCTCGACTGGCGCGGCTGGCCGCTGCCCAAGCGCCCCCTGCAGGCGCAGGACGTACCTGCCGCCGCGATCATGGGCGACGCCGACGCGGTGCGTCGCCTGCTCGACCTGGGCTTGCCGGTCGACGCGGTCGACGCACAGGGTTGCACCGCCCTGCTGCGCGCGGCCGGTGGCGGTCATCGCGCCGTGGTCGACCTGCTGCTCGCCCGTGGCGCCGATCCGAAGGCCACCGCCAACTCCGGCGCGACCCCGTTGTCGGCGGCCGTGAGCATGCGCCACGCCGAAATCGTCGACCGCCTCATCGCTGCCGGCGCTCCGCTGGAGCAGCGTCTTCCGGGCGAACTGACGGTGCTGATGGTTGCCTGCGCCCTGGGCCTTACCGACCTGGCCGCGCGCCTGCTCGCTGCCGGCGCTGACGTCCAGGCCTGTGATGCGCAGGGACGCCAGGCGCTTCATTGCGCGGCGATGTACGGATTCAATGCGCGCGAGCGTTCGCGCCTGGTGGCGTTGTTCGACACGCTGTTGCTGGCCGGCGTCGACGCTGACTACCCGGCCGCTGGCGCGACGCCGCTGCTGCTGTTGCTGGGCGCACGCGCCGAGCCGGGCACCGGTGCCGACGAAGACGTGCTGATCGCCGGCATGCAGTTGCTGATCGACCAGGACGCGGCGCTGGACGCCAAGGACCCGCGCGGCTTCGGCCCGCTGCACCTGGCGGCGCTGCACGGCCTGCTGCGCGTGGTGCAGTTCCTGATGCGTGCCGGCGCCGATCCTGATCTGCGCGATGCGCTCAACCGCACGCCACGCGAGATCGCCGTGATGCGCGGGTTCATCGATATCGCCGCCGAGTTCGCGCCACCCGCATCGGGCCAGAACGTGTCGATGGCGCGCTTCCTGCGCGAGCCGCGCTAAGCGTCATCCCTCGCGTCGTCCCGGCCAGTGCCGGGGCGCCGAGGGTTACTCCTCGTCCAGCACGTTGGCTTCGTTGCGCGTCGCATCGGCGATCTCGCCGAGCACGCCTTCGCCGAAGTCGGCATTGAACAGCTCTTCCAGTTCGCGTCGCGCATCCTGCGTTGACTGCAGCAGCGCGTCCTCGTCGTCGCGGATCAGGTACTGCGCGCGCAGCAGGCGCTGGTCGTGTTCGCGGAAACGTTCTGCGTGGTCGCGCGCGACGTCCTCCGGCAATCCCAGTTCGACCAGCACTTTCTCGCCCATGCGCAGGCTGCTGTAGAAGGTTTCGCGCAATGCGCGCGCGCCCAGGTCCATGAGTTCCCAGGCATGGCGGCGATCACGCGCGCGCGCGAACACGGTCGCCCCCGGATACAGGCGGCGGATCGTGCTCACCGTGTGCAGGTTCTCCTCGACGCTGTCGATGGCGACCACGAACACCTTGACGTTGGCCGCGCCGGCCGAGCGCAACAGCTCGCTCTTGGCCGGATCGCCGTAGTAGACCGGATTGCCGAATCGGCGGACGAAATCCACCTGGTCGGCGCTGTGCTCGATACCGATGAACGGAATCTTCTGCGCCACCAGCAATCGCGCCACGATCTGTCCGAACCGGCCGAAGCCTGCGATCAGCACCTGCGGCTGGCCGTCATCGGGGAACGTATCGAACTCACGTTCCTGCTTGCGTGTCCGCTCGTTGGCCAGCAGGCGGCCGATCGCGATCAGCAGCAGCGGCGTCAGCGCCATCGACACGCCCACGGCGGCCGCCAGGCGGTCGCGCATCGGATCGTCGATCAGGCCCGCCTTGACGCCTTCGTTGAACACCACGAAGGCAAACTCGCCGCCCAGCGCCAGCACGCCGCCAAGTTTCAGTGCGGCCCGCGGGTCCAGCCCGCCGGGGCGACGACCGATCAGGTAGAGGATGGCGAACTTGACCACCATCAGCACCGCCACCAGCAGGGCGATCATCGCCGGTTCCGACAGCACCCGCTGCAGGTCGATGCTCATGCCCACGGCGATGAAGAACAGGCCCAGCAGCAGACCCTTGAACGGATCGATCTGCGCCTCGAGCTCGTGACGGAATTCGGAGTCGGCCAGCAGCACGCCGGCGATGAACGCACCCAGGCCGGCCGACAGCCCGGCAACCTGCATGAGCCACGCGCTGCCGAGTACCGTCAGCAGCGCGGCCCCGGTAAACACCTCCGGCATCTGCGCGCGTGCGACCACGCGGAACACATGCCGCAACACGACGCGGCCGCCGACCACCAGCGCCGCGATCGCACCAACGGCCTTGAGCACCTCGTCCCAGCCGAATTCGGCCGCACCGGCGCGACCGAGCAGCGGGATCGCCGCCAGCAACGGGATCGCCACCAGGTCCTGGAACAGCAGCACGCCGAACGCGACGCGGCCGTGGTCGGTGGTGAGTTCCTTGCGTTCCGACAGCAGCTGCAGGCCCACCGCGGTCGACGACAGGGTCAGGCCCAGGCCGATCACGAGCGACGCCTGCCAGGTCATCCCGCCCAGCATCGACAGCCCGCCCAGGACCAGCCCGCTGAGCAGCACCTGCAGTCCACCAATCACGAACACCGGCTTGCGCATCACCCGCAGGCGCGCCGCCGACAGCTCCAGGCCAATCACGAACAGCAGCATCACCACGCCGATCTCGGCGGCGGTCAGCACGCGCTCGGCTTCGGTGACCACGCGAAAGCCGTACGGCCCCAGCGCGACGCCCGCGGTCAGGTAACCCAGCACCGCGCCCAGCCCGAAACGGCGGAACACCGGCACCGCGATCACCGCTGCCAACAGGAACACCAAAGCCAGTTCTAGACCGCCGCTGTGCATGAGCACCTCCTGGGCGGAAGTATAGGTGCCGCCCATCACTTGAACGCTGCAGTGTCTTCACCTCGGGCGAAGGCGAGGTCCCCGAACGCGGAGAGGGGTTGCGCGAAGCACCCAATCCGGGTCTGATTTGCGGTAGCCGATCGAAGGGGTCGATCTGGCCGGCACGGCAACCAGCGGCACAGGGGAGAGAAAGTGAGAACATGGAAATGCGCGGTGCTATTGGCGCTGATGCTGTGCTTCGGTGCCGCCGTGGCGGCCGGCCCGGGCGCCGCGCGCAAGCGGGCCGAGTCGTCGATGCTGGTGACCGGCTGGATCCACATCGAGACCGATGGCAGCGTGAGCGGCTATGTCCTCGACCACGGCGACGAGTTGCCGCCGGTGGTCACGAAACTGCTCGACAAGGCCGCCTCGAACTGGAAGTTCGAACCGGTCCAGGTCGATGGCAAGCCGGTCCGTGCGCGAACGATGATGAGTGTGCGGCTGGTGGCCAAGCGCGCCGATGATGGCAAAGGCTTCAATGTCCGCGTCGCAGGCGGAAACTTCGGAATTCCCGGCGGCGACGACTCGCCGCGCAAGAAGGCCTTGAATCCGCCAATCTATCCGTTGAATGCCGCCGATGCGGGCATTGCGGGCACCGTGTACGTAATCCTGCGCGTGGGCAGGGACGGCCGCATTGAAGATGCCATCGCCGAGCAGGTGAACTTGGCGGTGCTCGTCAGTGAAGACGGGCAAGAGCGTTGGCGCCGCGTGCTGGCGAAGGCAGCGCTGGACGCGGCGACGCGCTGGATGTTCGACCCGCCGACCCGTGGCGACGAAGCAGACGAGCCATTCTGGCTGGTGCGCGTGCCGGTGAGCTTCCTGCTTCCCGGCCGGCAGTTGCCCAAGTACGGCGAGTGGGAGACCTACTTGCCGGGCCCGCGCCAGAGCGCGCCGTGGCTCGGCGCTATCGATACGTCGCTTGGTGCGGATGCTGTCGCCGATGGCGCGATTCAATCGATTGGTGCGGGGCCGAAACTGCTTACGCCGCTTGGCGGCTGACTGACGCCACCGGCTGGCTGAGCCCGGCGGCCTCGACACATGTCGTGTCGCTCCGCCCGGTCACGATGTCCTCACCATCGAACTTCTCATAAGGATGCGGAATGAAGAGTTTGAGAACCATCGTCTCTCTGGCTTTGGCGTTGCTCGTCGGGTCCGCACTTGCGGCCGGTCCGGCCGCGGTGCGCAAGCAGGTCGAATCAACGCTGCTGGTCACCGGTACGGTCGACATCGAGCCCGACGGCAGTGTCAGCGGCTACACCCTCGACCGGAGCGGTGAGCTGCCTCCGGTGGTGAACGAACTACTGGACCGGGCAACGTCCGGCTGGAAGTTCGAACCGATCCTCGTTGCCGGCAAGCCCGTGCCGGCGCGCACGGCCATGAGCATCCGCCTGGTGGCAAAACGCGCCGCCGACGGCGAGGGAATCGACGTGCGGATCGCCGCCGGTCACTTCGGCAAACCCGATGCCAGCAGGCCGCTTCAGCCGCCGGTCTATCCGATGGACGCCGCCAGGGCAGGCGTGGGCGGCACCGTCTACGTCGTGGTGCGCGTCGGCAGGAACGGAAACGTCGAAGACGCCATTGCCGAACAGGTGAACCTGAAGGTGATCGACAGCGAGGCCGGCATGGATCGCTGGCGTCGCATGTTCGCCCAGGCTGCGGTGCGGGGCGCGAGCGCGTGGACGTTCGACCCGGCCACCAGCGGTGACGAGATCGATGCGCCGTTCTGGCTGGTACGCGTGCCTGTCGACTTCGTCTTCCGCGGCGACAGAGGCCCGAAATACGGAACGTGGGAGTCCTACGTGCCCGGCCCGCGGCAAAGCGCGCCGTGGATGGACTCCGTCGACGCCTCGCTTGGTGCCGATGCCGTCGCCGCCGGTTCGATCCAGTTCCTGGGCACCGGGCGGAAGTTGCTGACACCGATCAGCGGCTGACCCGGGCACCCGGCAGCAAAAAAAACGCCCCGCATTGCGGGGCGTTTTCGCTTGCACCATGGCGCGAGGATCAGCGCTTCATCGAACTGAAGAACTCGTCGTTCGACTTGGTGGTCTTCATCTTGTCGAGCAGGAACTCCATCGCGCCGATCTCGTCCATGCCGTGCAGCAGCTTGCGCAGGATCCAGATCTTCTGCAGCAGTTCCGGCTCGATCAGCAGGTCCTCGCGACGGGTGCCCGAACGGTTGATGTTGATCGCCGGGTAGACGCGCTTCTCGGCGATGCGACGGTCCAGGTGCACTTCCGAGTTGCCGGTGCCCTTGAACTCTTCGTAGATCACCTCGTCCATCTTGCTGCCGGTGTCGATCAGCGCGGTGGCGATGATGGTCAGCGAGCCGCCTTCCTCGACGTTACGCGCGGCACCGAAGAATCGC
>DATDBI010000140.1:0-2451 GCA_036524915.1 Lysobacter sp.
CCTGGCTGAAGTCGGGCAGCTGACGCTTGATCTGCTCGGCTTCGAAATTCTGGAGGAGCGTGTGGATCGACGGATTGTTCATGGCTTTGGCCTGTTTGAGTCGTTATAGCGCGAGTGCACGTGGACCCGCGTCTGGCATGGTGGAGCTAATGGAAGCCGCGAATTATAACGGCTTTTTTCCTGGTGTGGCTAGGACTTGGCCTTGGCCGGGTCAGGTCCGGAGGCGGCTGACGCGGCCTCCGTGGCCGCTTTGCCCCCATCCCCGGCCGCCAGTTCGGCGCGGTAGGCCGCCAGCAGTTTCCGGTCGGCCTTGGACAGGGCGGCCTCGTCGAGCAGGTCAGGGCGCCGCTGCCAGGTCCGGCCCAGCGCCTGCATCCGCCGCCAGGCCGCGATATGGGCGTGGTTGCCCGATAGCAGCACCTCCGGGACGCTGCCCAGCTCGTGCTCGATCGGACGGCTGTAATGCGGGCAGTCCAGCAGCCCGTCCTCGAAGCTGTCCTGCACCGCCGATTCGGCGTCGCCCAGCACGCCCTCGCGCAGCCGCGCGACGGCATCGACCACCACCGCCGCCGCCAGCTCGCCGCCGGACAGTACGTAGTCGCCGATCGAAATCTCCTCGTCGACCTCGGCCTGGATCAGACGCTCGTCGATGCCCTCATAGCGCCCGCACAGCAGGATCAGGCGCTCGCGGCCGGCCAGCTCACGGACCTTGGCCTGGGTCAGGGGCACGCCCTGCGGGCTGAGGTAGACAACCCTGGCCGGGGCCGGATCGGCCGCACGTGCGGCCTGCAGGCTGGCCCGCAGCGGATCGATCAGCATCACCATGCCGGGCCCGCCACCACAGGGGCGATCGTCGACCCGGCGGTAATTGCCTTCGGCGTAATCGCGCGGATTCCAGCCATGCAGCGACAGCAGCCCGCGCTCGCCGGCACGGCCGACCACGCCGAACGCGGCGCACTGGCCGATGAACTCGGGAAACAGGCTGATGACGTCGATGCGCATGGCGGGTGGAACTAGAACTCGGGATCCCAGTCGACCGTGACCACGCCGTTCTCGAAGTCCACGGAGGTCACGTACTGCGGCGTCACGAACGGAATCATCCGCTCGCGCTCGTCGTCGCGCGCGACCAGGACATCGTTGGCGCCCGTGGCGAACAGGTGCGAGACCTCGCCGAGGGAGACGCCGTCGACGGTGACCACGCGCAGGCCTTCCAGGTCGACCCAGTAGTACTCGCCTTCGCTCGGCGGCGGCAGGGCCGACCGCGGAACGTAGATCTCGGTGCCGCGCATCGCTTCGATGGCATCACGGTCGGTGACGTCGGGGAAGCTGGCAACGGTGTATTTGCCCGTCTGCTTTCCGCGCACGCCGCGCAGTTCGCGCTCGTTGCCGTGCACGTCGCGCAGGATCCAGGGCTGGTAATTGAAGATCGCGCTGCGCGGCTCGGTCCACGACTCGAGTTTCGCTTCGCCACGAATGCCAAAGGCGCCGGACACCCTGCCTAACAGGATGCGGCGCCCTGGGCGCTCCTCTGAGGAGCCTGTCATTGCAGGTGCTCTAAAAGCACGGCCGCGCGGATGAAGCGCGGCCGGCAGATCAGGCTGCGGTCGCGGCCTTGGCCGCTTCCTTGTACAGCACGGCGACCTTGTCGGTCAGCTGCGCGCCGTTGCCAACCCAGTGAGCAATGCGCTCGACGTTGAGCTCGACCTTCTTCTCGGCGCCCTGGGCGACCGGGTTGTAGAAGCCGACGCGCTCGATGTTGCGGCCGTCACGTGCATTGCGGCTGTCGGTGACGATGACGTGGTAGAACGGACGCTTCTTGGCGCCGCCGCGTGCGAGACGAATCTTGACCATGGTTCGGTAGTTCCTGTGTTGCCCAGTCGCCGGAATGGCGAGGTAAGCCAAAAAGTATAAGCCATTGATCCGGGTGAGGAAAGCCCTGCCCGGTCAGTCCGGGCTTACCTGAACGGCATGCCGCCGCGGGCGCCCATCATGCCCTTCATCCCGCGCATCAGGCCCTTCATGCCGCCGCCGGACAGCTTGCTCATCATCTTTTCCATCTGCTGGAACTGCTTCATGAGCTTGTTGACGTCGGCCGGGGTCAGTCCGGCACCCCGGGCGATGCGGGCGCGGCGCGAGCCGTTCAGCAATCCCGGGTTGCGGCGCTCCTTCTTCGTCATCGAATTGATGATCGCCACCATCCGCGGCACTTCCTTGCCGGTGACCTGGCTCTTCACCGAGTCCGGGATCTGGCCCATGCCCGGCAGCTTGTCCATGAGGCCGTGCAGGCCGCCCATGTTCTGCATCTGCTCAAGCTGGTCCTTCATGTCGTTGAGGTCGAACTTCTTGCCCTTGGCGACCTTCTCGGCGAGCTTCTGCGCCTTGTCCTTGTCGACCTGCTGCTCGACCTGCTCGACCAGCGACAGCACGTCGCCCATGTCGAGGATGCGGCTG
>DATDBI010000141.1:0-2837 GCA_036524915.1 Lysobacter sp.
ACGGTCGACGCCGCCATCGAAGTTCATCCAGATCAGGAACGCCTTGCCGCGCAGGTTCTGCTCCGGCAGGAAGCCCCAGTATCGGCTGTCTTCGCTGTTGTCGCGGTTGTCGCCCATCACGAAATAGTGACCGGCCGGCACGACCCAGTCGCCCTCGCCCTGGTCGAGGAACGGCAGGTTGGTCCGCTCCAGGACGTTGTGCTCGCGACCGAGCAGGTCCTCGCGCAGCTCCTCGGCGCCGGTCATCTCGGTGCCATTGCCGGTGCCTTGGTAGACGCCGACTGGCACGTAGCCGAGCACCTGGCCGTTCACCGTCACCTGGTTGTCGTGGTAGCCGACGCGGTCACCGGGCAGGCCGACCACGCGCTTGATCCAGTCCTGGTCGGGATGGTGCGGCGGGCGGAACACGACCACGTCGCCGCGCGCCGGTTCTCCCAGGGCGACGAACTTGTGGTTGTTGATGGGCAGGCGCAGGCCGTAGGTGAACTTGTTGACCAGGATGAAATCGCCGGTCAGCAGGGTCGGCATCATCGAGTTCGACGGGATCCGGAACGGTTCCGCGACGAAGCTGCGCAGGATCAGCACCACCGCCAGCACCGGGAAGAACGCCTTGGAGTAGTCGATTACGACCGGCTCCTTGCCGTCGTCAAGCAGTCCCTGGCGGGCGGCCCGGCGCTTGGCCAGCCAGAGTTTGTCGAGGAGCCAGACCAGGCCGGTGAACACGGTCAGGACGACCAGGATGATTTCAAACCAACGCATGCGTGCTCCTCGGGAGAGCCGGAAAGGGGGAAACGGGATTGGAACTACGGAAAATCGCGGCGGAGCGGAGGGTCGCCCCCTGGCAACCTCTCATCCCGAGCATAGCGATGGATCTGCTGTTCGTCATGCGCAGCCTGTGGCGGTTTGCATGTCCGTACCGGTGGGACTCGCCGCGGCCGCGACTCCGGGCTGCCCCGGCACTACTTGCTGTCGGTCTGCAGCACGGCAAGGAAGGCCTCCTGCGGGATCTCCACCCGGCCGACCTGCTTCATCCGCTTCTTGCCCTCTTTCTGCTTCTCGAGGAGCTTCTTCTTGCGGCTGATGTCACCGCCGTAGCACTTGGCCAGCACGTTCTTGCGCATCGCCTTGACCGTCGAGCGGGCAATGATCTGCGAGCCGACGGCGGCCTGGATGGCGACGTCGAACATCTGGCGCGGGATCAGTTCCTTCATCCGCTCGCACAGGTCGCGACCACGACGGTCGGCGTGGCTGCGGTGGGTGATGATCGACAGCGCATCGACCTTGTCGCCGTTGATCAGCGTGTCCACGCGCACGAACGGACCGGCCTGGAAGCGCAGGAACTGGTAGTCGAGCGACGCGTAGCCGCGGCTGACCGACTTGAGCTTGTCGAAGAAATCGAGCACGACTTCGGCCATCGGCAGCTCGTAGCTGATCTGCACCTGGCCGCCCATGTACTGGATGCCAATCTGTGCGCCGCGCTTTTCCTCGCACAGCGTGATCACGTTGCCGACGTAATCGGGCGGCGTGAGGATGTTGGCGCGGATGATCGGCTCGCGCACTTCCTCGATCATGTTTACCGGCGGCAGCTTGGCCGGGTTGTCCATCGGGATGATCGAGCCGTCGGTCTTGAGCACCTCGTAGATCACCGTCGGCGCGGTGCTGATGAGGTTGAGGTTGTATTCGCGCTCCAGGCGCTCCTGCACGATTTCCATGTGCAGCATGCCGAGGAAGCCGCAGCGGAAACCAAAGCCCATCGCTTCGGAGCTTTCCGGCTCGAAACGCATCGCGGCGTCGTTGAGGCGCAGCTTCTCGAGGGCTTCGCGCAGGTCCGGGTAGTCCTCCGCATCCACCGGGAACAGGCCGGCGAACACGCGCGGCTGCATTTCCTGGAAGCCGGGCAACGGCTTGGAGGCAGGGTCGGCCGCCGAGGTCAGGGTGTCGCCGACCGGGGCGCCGTGGACGTCCTTGATCGAGGCGTGGATCCAGCCCACCTCACCGGCACCGAGCTTGGGCAGGTCCTTGCGCTTGGGGGTGAACACGCCGACCTTGTCGACCTGGTGGGTGCGGCCGGTCGACATCACCAGCAGCTTGTCGCCCGGCTTGATCTCGCCCTGCATCACGCGCACCAGCGAGACCACGCCCAGGTAGTTGTCGAACCACGAGTCGATGATCAGCGCCTGCAGCTTGTCGGTGTCGCGCGGCTTCGGCGGCGGGATGCGATGGACGATCGCCTCGAGCACGTCGACGACGTTGAGACCGGTCTTGGCGCTGATCGCCACGGCGTCTTCGGCGTCGATGCCGATCACCGCTTCGATCTCGGCCTTCGCGCGCTCGATGTCGGCCGTCGGCAGGTCGATCTTGTTCAGCACCGGCACCACTTCCAGGCCCTGCTCCACCGCGGTGTAGCAGTTGGCGACGGACTGCGCTTCCACGCCCTGGGCGGCATCGACAACCAGCAGCGCGCCTTCGCAGGCGGCCAGCGAGCGGCTGACCTCATAGCTGAAGTCGACGTGGCCTGGGGTGTCGATGAAATTGAGGAAGTAGGTCAGCCCGTCCTTGGCCTTGTACGGCAGGGACACCGACTGCGCCTTGATGGTGATGCCGCGCTCGCGCTCGATCGGATTGGAGTCCAGGACCTGCGCTTCCATCTCGCGGGCCTCGAGGCCGCCACACAGCTGGATGATGCGGTCGGCCAGGGTCGACTTGCCGTGGTCGACGTGGGCAATGATGGAAAAGTTTCTGATCTGCTGCATGCGGGGCCGCGCGAGGCTAGCCGGTTCCTTGAAAATCAACGCGGGATTATCGCATACGGCCCGGTTCCAACGTCCCCGACCCCA
>DATDBI010000142.1:0-1094 GCA_036524915.1 Lysobacter sp.
GCAGCAGAGGGCTGTTGGTTCGGCGCAGGGCGGGCGAGGGGACAACCGGATTGGCGGACATGGGCGTGAAGGTTTTGTGATGCGTTGAGCTTAGGCCGAACTAACGCTTTGGGCAAATATCCGCCGTAGAGCGTCACCCGGCTTTGGCCAGACTGTGACGGAATGCCGATTCAGGTTCGGCGGCCCCGGCAACCCCGGGACGCCTGTCGCGCGAACCAGCGCCAAGCCCACGCGTTCCCCCGTCACAACAATTGCCTCATAATCTCGCCCCTCACAGCCGTACCGGGATCTCACCGCCGTGGTCAAGCCGTTGCCTCGCCTGAGGTTGCAGGGTTTCAACAACCTCACCAAGGCCCTCTCGTTCAATATTTACGATGTCTGCTTCGCGGCATCCGAGGACGAGCGCCGTCGCTACATCGAGTATATCGACGAGGCCTACAACGCCGACAGGTTGACGCAGATCCTGACGGACGTTGCGGAGATCATCGGCGCCAACATCCTCAACATCGCCCGCCAGGACTACGACCCGCAGGGCGCGTCGGTGACCATCCTCATTTCCGAGGAGCCGGTGATCGACAAGAAGGATGCCGGCAAGGAACTGATCTCCGACGCCGTCGTCGCGCACATGGACAAGTCGCACATCACGGTGCACACGTATCCGGAAACGCATCCGGACAGCGGCATCGCGACGTTCCGCGCCGACATCGACGTGGCGACCTGCGGCGTGATTTCGCCGCTGAGGGCCTTGAACTACCTGATCGAGAGCCTTGAGTCCGACATCGTCATCATGGACTACCGGGTGCGCGGTTTCACCCGCGACATCAAGGGTCGCAAGCACTACATCGACCACAAGATCAACTCGATCCAGGACTACCTGGCCAAGAACATCAAGTCGCGCTACGAGATGCTCGACGTGAACGTCTACCAGGAAAACATCTTCCACACGAAGATGCACCTGAAGGAGTTCGACCTCGACAACTACCTGTTCGAGGAGAAGGCCAAGAACCTGTCGTTCAAGGAGCGCATGAAGATCGAAGCGCGCCTGAAGCGCGAGATCGAAGAGCTCTACCACGGCCGCAACCTGGCCGACTGAG
>DATDBI010000143.1:0-8269 GCA_036524915.1 Lysobacter sp.
GCCGCGCAGCGCGAAGTACAGGATGTACAGGTAGCACGGCACCACCAGCAGCAGGAACACCAGCTGGAAGTCGTAGTGCTGCTTGAAGTGCACGAACAGCTGCGGGATCACCGCGCCGCCGGCGATGCCCATGATCAGCAGCGCCGAGCCCTTCTCGGTGAGACGTCCCAGGCCCTGGATCGCCAGCGGGAAGATCGCCGGCCACATCATCGCGTTGGCGAAGCCGAGCGCGGCGACGAAGCCCACCGATACATAGCCGCTGGTGAGGAACGCGCCCAGCGCCAGCAGCACGCCCAACACCGCCGAAAAGCTCAGGTAGCGCTCCTGCGAGATGAAGCGCGGGATCACGATCAGGCCGATCACGTAACCCAGCAGCATCGCCCCGAGGGTGAAACCGGTGAAGAACTTGGTCTCGTCCAGCGGCAGGCCAAAGGCCTGGCCGTAGGTGCCGATGGCGTCGCCCGCCATCACCTCCACGCCGACGTAGACGAAGATGCACAGCGCGCCCAGCCACACGTGCGGGAACTGGAACAGGCTCTTCTTCTCGCCCGCATCGCCTTCCGAGTTGACCTCCTCGGCGCGCACTTCAGGCAGCGGCGAGAACAGGATCGCAACCGCCAGCAAGGCGAGCAGCCCGGCCATGACCATGTAAGGCGTATGGATGCGCGCGGCGAATTCGTTGAGCACGGTTTCCTTGGTTGCCGCGTCAGCGCCGGCAACCGCGCTGGCAACGTCGCCCATGCCATGCATCACCAGCGTGCCGATCACGAACGGCGCGGCCCAGCCGGCGAGCTTGTTGCAGATGCCCATCACCGCGATGCGCTGCGCCGCACCCTCGATCGGACCGAGGATGCTGATGTACGGATTGACCGCGGTCTGCAGGACCGCCAGGCCGGCACCGATGATGAAGATGCCGCCGACCGCGCCGCCGTAGACGCGCGCCGTCGTGTACTGGCCGAACACGGCCGCGCCGACCGCCATCAGGAACAGGCCCAGGGCCATGCCCTTCTTCATGCCGGTCTTCTTGAGGATGAAGGACGACGGCAGCGCCAGGCAGAAGTACGAGATGTAGAAGGCGCTCGGGATCAGGAACGCCAATGTCTCGCTGACATCGAAGGCCAGCCGGGCGAACGAGATCAGCGGGCCGTTGAGCCAGGTGACGAAGCCGAAGATGAAGAACAGCGCGCCGATGATCGCGATCGAGCCGTAATGGCTGCGCGGCGCCGCGGCAGTGGTGGTGGACATGCGTGGGTTCCCCTCCCAAGGAGTGCGGTCAATGTCGCACGATGACTCGTACGACATCCGTCGGCCAACGTTGTCACAAGTCAGGTCATCGCGCCAGAGACCCTTTCGTAGAAGGCGCTCAGGTCCGAAACGCCTGAATCGGCATGTTGCGACGCAGCAAGAAATGACCCCGTCTGGCCTGTAATTCCGGCCATTCTGACAATTTCATAACTTTTGGTTGACAACGTTGTCAGGGGCGAGCCAATCTCGGCCCGTGCCGGTGGGGAACCGGCGCCAGCGGAGGGAACATGCAGTGGGATTCGAAGGAAACGCCAAGCCAGTCCTGCCCTCACGTGAGCGCGCTGCCCATGCGCGCCGTCCGCGGGTGAGCGCCGTGCCTTCCTTCGTGCATCCCGACACCCGCTTCATCGCCGCCGACGTCGGTGGCACCCACACCCGCGTCGGCCTGGTCCGTGCCGGCGGTGCCGACGAATCCCACGTGGTCGTCCTGGCGCACCGCAAATACGTGTGCGCGGACTACCCGAGCCTGGCCGCGATCCTGGCCGACTTCATCGCCGGCAACAGCGCCTGCGCCGGCATCGACCGCGTTGCCATCGCCAGCGCCGGCGTCGTCCTCGACGACGCCGTGATCAATTCCAATCTGCCCTGGCGCATCTCGCTGTCGCAGCTGCGCAGCGAACTGCGCCTGAGCGAACTGCAGTTCATCAATGATTTCCAGGCCGCCGCGCACGCCGCGCAGTGCATGGACCCGGGCGATTCGCTGCTGCTGACGCCGGGCGTCAGCGACGCCGCGCCCGGCCCGGTCCTGGTGATCGGTCCCGGTACCGGCCTGGGCGCAGCCATCCGCATTCCGCATCGCGGCGGCACCGTGGTGCTGCCGACCGAGTCGGGCCACACCGCCTTCGCCCCGGGCAATGCCCGCGAAGCGGCGATGCTCGACTGGGCGCGCCAGCGCGGCCAGACGCACGTACCGACCGAGCGCTTCGTCTCCGGCCCCGGCCTGGTCCATCTCTATGACGCAATCTGCGCCATCGACGGCATCGAGCCCAGCCTGCGCGCACCGGCGGCGATCACCGAGGCCGCCCGCCTCGGCGACGTGCCTGCCCGCGAAGCGGTCATGACCTTCTGCGCGCTGCTCGGTAGCGTGATCGGCGATCTCGTCACCGTCAGCAGCGCCAAGGCGGTGTTCATCGCCGGCGGCATCCTGCCGCGGCTGAAGGATTTCCTGCCGCACAGCCAGTTCCATGCGCGCCTGCTCGACAAGGGCGTGATGCACGCCGCGCTCGAGCGCGTGCCGGTGCGGTTGATCGAAAACGAGCGCCTTGGCGTGATCGGCGCGGCGAGCTGGTACCTCGAGCACGCAGTCGAGCACGCCAGCGAATGAACCACCAGGACACAGCAGTTCCAGGACAACGGACCCGGGTCGCGGCGCAAGCCGGGCACGGACCAGAAAACTGATTCCGTAACGCCGACGCAAGAAACGGCGAAGCGGAGTCGCACACAGCCCGTGGGAGGGAGAGCAATGAAGCTTCGCAAGTCAATGCTATCGATCAGTATCGTTGCAGCGCTCGGATTTGCCGGCAATGCACTGGCGCAGGATGCCGCTGCAGGCCAGGCACCGGCCGCCAGCAGCAAGCAAGCCACCGATCTGGACGCCGTGGTCGTCACCGGCATCCGCGGTGCCCAGGAAAAGTCCCTGGACACCAAGCGTGACGCCAAGAACCACGTCGAAGTGGTTACTGCCGAAGACGTCGGCAAGCTGCCGGCGCACAACGTCGCCGACACCCTGCAGCGTCTGCCGGGCGTAAGCATCAGCTCCTCGAGCGCCAACGAAGGCGGCTTCGACGAGAACGACCGCGTCAGCCTGCGCGGCACCAGCCCCAGCCTGACCCAGACCCTGGTCAACGGCCACACCATCGGCAGCGCCGACTGGTTCATCCTCAGCCAGGTCGAGACCGTGGGCCGCAGCGTCAGCTACAGCCTGCTGCCGTCGGAAATCGTCAGCCAGGCGATCGTCAACAAGACCTCCGAAGCCAAGCTGGTCGAAGGCGGCAGCGCCGGTTCGGTCAACGTGATCACGCGCAAGCCGCTGGAGTTCACCAACCAGATCTCGGCCGAAGGCTCGATCGGCGCCGTCTACTCCGACCTGCCGGGCAGCACCAAGCCGCAGGTCAGCGGCCTGTTCAACTACAAGAACGACGCCGGCACCTTCGGCTTCATGGCCCAGCTGTTCTATCAGGAACGCGAGCTGCGTCGTGATGGCCAGGAAATCGTCGGCGGCTTCTCGACGATCGCACCGGACTCCGCTGCCGCGATCAGCAATCCCGATCTCGCCGGCGTGATGTATCCGAACCTGCCCGGTTCGGCGTACTTCACCCAGACGCGTGAACGCAAGGGCGGCCTGATCGAGTTCCAGGCCAAGCCGAGCGATGACATCACGGTGGGTCTGAGTGCGTTCGTGTCCGACATGGACGCCAAGAACTACAACCGCAACTACATGCTGTGGACCGGTAACTTCGTGCCGAACCAGGCGCCGAACCCGGGCTACGTGATCGAGAACGGCACCCTCGTGCATGCCGATTACAGCGGCCAGCTGGACGCCAACGGCATGCCGGTCGGCTACGGCATCTACGACATGATCTCCCGTCCGGAATCGGCGGCGAAGACCGGCTACGTCACCTTCGACGCGGCATGGGACATCAGCGAGACCTTCTCGCTCAAGACCCAGGTCGGCACCACCAAGGGCAAGGGCGAGACCCCGACGCAGAACATCGCCGAAGTCGTGACCGGCAGCAACGGCGGCGGCTGGACCGTCAACGGCACCAGCAATGCGGTGGACTGGTACCTCAACAATCCTGCCGGTCCGACCACCAACGGCTTCGGTACCTGGGGCATCCAGTACTACGACGTGCAGGACAAGGAAGACTGGTTCTCGGCCGACGCCACCTGGTTCGCCAACGGCGGCGTGTTGTCCTCGCTCGACTTCGGCGTGCGGTACGCCGACCACACGCGCGAAGTGAACAGCCCGTACGGCTCCGATCCGGGCAACATCGCCGGTGCACTGGCCGGTGCACCGGTCGGCTACTACCCGAGCGATTTCGGTGACGACATCGGCGGCAACTTCCCGAGCAACGTCTGGTACTTCACCCAGAGCGCGCTCGAGCAGGCGGTCAAGAACAACTCGACGCTCCGCAACGACGGCGCCCGCCACAACTACGGCAGCGAGTTCAACATCAACGAAGAGAACACGGCTGCCTACGTGCAGGCGAACTTCGAAGGTGACAGCTGGAACGGCAACGTCGGTCTGCGCTATGTCGACATCCAGCAGGACATCAAGTACTACCGCGCCCTGGCCGGCACCGCGATCACGCCGGACGTGAGCAGCCTGTTCGGTGACTTCCAGCGCGTGCGCGACCAGAACTCGCACGAGCGCGTCCTGCCGAGCGCCAACTTCAAGTTCAACCTCAACGACGACCTGGTGCTGCGCCTGGCCGCTTCGCAGACGATGACCCTGCCGGACTACTCCGCGCTGGCCGGTGCCGTCTCGCTGTCGAACCTGACCCACACCGGTACCGCGGGCAACTCGGACCTGGATCCGATCATCTCGACCAACTTCGACGCATCGCTCGAGTGGTACTTCGCTGATCGCGCCCTGCTGGCGGCCAGCGTGTTCTCGATGGACCTGGACAACTACGTCAAGTACGGCACGGTCACCCGTCCGTTCGTGAACGACCAGACCGGCAACATCGAAGACTATGAAGTCACCATCCCGATCAACAGCGATGGCAAGGTGAAGGGCGTCGAGCTGACCTACGAGCAGCCGATCGGCGAAAACTTCGGCATCTCGGCCAACTACACCTACGCCGATGGCGAGGCCGATGGTGGCGACCCGCTGGTGGGCACCTCGAAGAACAACTACAACCTGTCGGCGTACTTCGAGAACGACAAGTTCAACGCCCGCCTGGCCTACACCTTCCGCTCGTCGTTCTACCACGGCATGCTGCGCGCCAATCAGTACTTCCAGGACGACCTGGGCACGCTGGCGGCGTCGTTCGGCTACAAGGCGACGGATTGGCTGTCGGTTACCCTCGATGCAATGAACCTCAACAACCCGACCCTGAAGTACTACGTCGCCGACGGCCATCCGCAGGCGTTCTACAACAACGGTCGCCAGTACTATCTGAACTTCCGCTTCAAGTACTGATCCGAAGTACTGACGGTTTCCGCAAGGAAGCCGGTTCAACCCAGCGGGCCCGGTCATTCCGGGCCCGCTTGCTTTGCGACTGGTCATCGGCGGCCAACCTCATCCGTGCCGCCCGCAGCTGAGAAGAGGGATCGATGAAACTGCACACCGTTCTGACCGCCGTAGCGGGCATGACCCTGGCCGTCGGCCTGTCGGCATGCAACCGCCAGGGTTCCGCGCCTGACGCCAGGGTCACGCCTGCCAGCAGCGTGCCTGCCAGCAGCGCGCCTGCGACATCGGCGGCGGTCACGCCGGTGATTCCGCGGCCCGCCAAGGTCGAGCCAGGGCAGGGCCGGTTCGTCATGGATCCCAACGCCCGCATCGTCGTCACCGGCGGCAACGCCGAGGCCACCCGCATCGCCAACGATTTCGCCGCGCGCCTGCAAAAGTCGCGTGGCTTCGCCCCGGCCGTCGGTAACGACGCCGCCGCGGCCATCACCTTCACCATCGATCCCAAGGCCGCGCTCGCCAGCGACGAGGCTTACACGCTCGACATCACCGTGCAGGGCGTGAAGCTCACCGCACGCGCGCCGGCCGGCCTCTTCTACGGAGCCGTCACGCTGTGGCAGCTGGCCACGGCCGATGGCGGCCAGGGCGCTGTAGCCATCGCCGCCCAGCGAATCGAAGATGCCCCGCGTTTTGCCTGGCGCGGAATGATGCTCGACGTTGCCCGCCATTTTCGCAGCACCGACGAGGTCAAGGCGCTGCTCGACCAGATGGCGCTGCACAAGCTCAACACCTTCCACTGGCATCTCACCGATGACCAGGGCTGGCGCATCGAGATCAAGCAGTATCCCAAGCTCACCGAAATCGGTGGCTGCCGGATCCCGGCCGGCGCCGCCGGTCGTGATGCCGACGGCAAGCCAAAGCCGTACTGCGGCTTCTACACACAGGACCAGATCCGCGACGTGGTGAAGTACGCCGCCGAGCGCTACATCACCATCGTTCCCGAGATCGACCTTCCGGGCCACGCGCAGGCCGCGATCGCGGCGTACCCGGAGCTGGGCGTGACCGGCAAGGCGCCGCCGGTGTCACCCGACTGGGGCGTGCACACGTGGCTGTTCAACGTCGAGGACGGCACGTTCACCTTCCTCGAGAATGTCCTGGGCGAAGTGATCACGCTGTTCCCCGGCAGGTACATCCACCTGGGCGGTGACGAAGCGGCCAAGGACCAGTGGCAGCAGTCCGCGGTCGTGCAGGCCAAGCTGCGTGAACTCGGTCTCAAGGACGAGATGCAGCTGCAGAGCTGGTTCATGGGACGGCTCGGCCGCTACATCGAACAGCACGACCGCCGCCTGCTGGGCTGGGACGAAATCCTCGAAGGCGGTCCGCCGGCCGATGCCACCGTGATGTCGTGGCGCGGTACCGATGGCGCGATCGAAGCCGCGCGCGCCGGCCACGACGTGGTGCTGGCGCCGTCGCCGGATCTCTACCTCGACCATATCCAGAGTGATGCCGCCGACGAGACGGGCGGTCGCCTCGACGTGTTCACGCTGAAGGACTACTACAGCTACAACGTGATCCCAGCGCAGCTCAATCCGGAGCAGGCCCGCCACATCCTCGGGGCGCAGGCCAACCTGTGGACCGAGCACCAGCGAACCAACCAGCGCATGCAGCACGCTTCGTTCCCGCGCGCGGCGGCACTGGCCGAGAACGTCTGGACGCCGACCGATCGCCACGACTGGAACGATTTCCTGCAGCGCATGGCACCGGACATGGGTCGCTACCGCGCCAGCGGCTTCCAGGCCGCCGACAGTGCCTTCGCGGTGCGCTTCGCCGCCGCGCCCGCTGCCGATGGCAAGGGCACGCTGTCGCTGTCGAACCAGAGCCAGTTCGGCCAGATCCACTACACCACCGACGGCAGCGAGCCGACGGCGAAGTCGCCCGCCTACAGCGAGCCGCTGACCCTCGCGCTGCCCACGACCATCAAGGCCAACGCGTTTGCCGACGGCCTCGCCCTGGCCGCGCCGCGGACGCTCGCACTCGACCTGCGCAGCCTGCGCGTGCGTGACAGCAACGCGCTGCAATCATGCAAGAAGGGCCTGACGCTGCGCATGGAGGACGACGCCCCGGCGGCGGGCGAGGGCAGCGAACGCGTCCTCCTGATGGCCGACGTGTTCGATCCGTGCTGGGTCTACGACAGCGCCAGCCTCGACGGCATCACCCACCTGGAGGTTCGCGTGGGCCAGCTCCCGCACAACTTCCAGTTATGGCGCGATGCCAAGCAGGTGGTCACCCGCCCGGCCAAGGTCGCCGGCGGCGCGCTGGAAGTGCGCCTCGACAGCTGCGAGGGCGAGCCGGTGGCGACGCTGCCGCTGGCACCGGCGCGCAAGTCCGATGGCCTGACCACCCTGCAGGCGACGCTGCCCGCCACCACGGGCAACCACGACCTGTGCTTCATCTTCGCCTCGGGCGAATACAACCCGATGTGGGTCATCGACGAGGTCGCGCTGCTGCCCTGAGGCCGCACCGCGGACCCCGCGGCCGGGGGGCGCCAGCGCGCCCCGTCCGGCTGCCGCCCCTCGGCGGTCGCGCCGACGATCCGTGGCCCCGCCCGGCCCCCGCGCCAGGGCAGGTTTTGCCCGTGCTGCCGCCAGGCTTGCCGGGCCCCGGCCGATCGTCGGAACCGCACACGGCGAACGTGACGCAGCGCGCCAATTGCGGGTTAGGATTGGCTCGTTACAGGGGACCCCACACATGCTTGCTCGAAGCCTACTCATGACGGCCTTGATGGCCGCCACCGGCGCCGCGTCGGCGCAATCCTTGCCCAAGCCCGCGGAG
>DATDBI010000144.1:0-1219 GCA_036524915.1 Lysobacter sp.
CCGGCGCCGGTCGCGGTGACGTATGAGGCCGGCCCGACCGGGTTCGGGTTGGCCCGGGACCTGACCACGGCCGGGTTCCGGTGCGTGGTGGCGGCGCCGTCGAAGATCCGCCGCGCCCCAGGTGATCGGGTGAAGACCGACAGCCGGGACGCGGTGCTGCTGGCCCGGCTGCTGCGGATGGATGATCTGACCGTGGTGACGGTGCCCAGCATCGAGCAGGAAGCGGCGCGGGACCTGGTCCGGGCCCGGGAGGACTGCCGTGGTGATCTGATGCGCGCCCGGCACCGACTGTCGAAGCTGCTGCTGCGCCACGGTGAGGTGTGGGACGGCACGAATGCCTGGACCGGCGCCCACGACACCTGGCTACGCCGTCTGCGCGCTGACAACGGGTGGTCGGCGGGGACCCGGTCGGCGTTCGACGCCGGCTACGAGACGGTGGCCGCCACCCGCGCCCGACGGGACCGGCTGGACACCCAGATCGCCGCGATGGCCGCCGACAGCGAGTTCACCCCGGTCGTGCGACGGCTCGGCTGCCTGCGCGGGGTCTCCACGCTGACCGGGTTCGCGTTGGCGGTGGAGATCGGCGACTGGACCCGGTTCAGCGGCGCCAGCATCGGCGCCTTCGTCGGTCTCACTCCCAGCGAGCACTCCTCCGGCAGCACCCGCAGCCTCGGGTCGATCACCAAGACCGGTAACGGTCATGCCCGCCGGCTGCTGGTCGAGGCCGCCTGGCACCATCGGTCCGGGTACCGGCCCGGGAAGACCATGCGGGACCGGTGGGCGCTCGCCCCGGTCACGGCGCAGGTCCGCGGCGATGCCGGGAACCGCCGGCTGCACCGGCAGTGGCTGCGGTTCATCGCCCGCAAGAAACGCGGCACCATCGCCGCCGTCGCGATCGCCCGGGAGCTCGCCGGCTGGTGCTGGTCACTGGCCACCCTCGATCTGGAGGATCCCGTGACCAGCTGACACGCCCCACCTGAACGTCCTTGATGATCACGGTCTGACCGGAGCCGCGCCAGGAGCGACCCGCGATCTCGCTATGAGCAGTCCAGACGATGGATGACGCTCGACTCTAGACAAGCGGACAGCTCCAGCCGAACAGCACCGTCCTGCGGTAACCAACCCGCGCATATCAGCCTTGACCAGCGTCGCGAACGCCCCCGGCGCAAACCAAGATCACCAAGGCAGCAAAGAAGAGGCGCCGCCGAGAACCCATCCC
>DATDBI010000145.1:0-5933 GCA_036524915.1 Lysobacter sp.
TGGCCGAGCACGTAGCGCGCGACCACCATGTGGAAACTGTTGGAACCCATGTCGACGGCGGCCAGCAGGTCACCGTCGGCGAGCGGCAGTTTGCTGGTGGGGAAGGCGTCGCTCATCGGCACATGATCCCCGTTAAGGTACTGCCGCGTCCATCCTTGACCGCTCGGGCCCGGCTCAGGCCGAGATCTTGGCCATCAGCCAGGCCTGTGCCGAATGCGTGGGTGCGCCTTCGGCCGGCGTCACGCGCACGTATTCGCCATCAGTCTGGAGCGCCCAGGCGTTGACGTTGTCATCCAGGTAGTTCTGCAGCGCCTCGTCGTAGACGCGCGTGGCCAGTTCGGGCGAAAGCACCGGGAAGCCCGTCTCTATCCGCCGCAGCAGGTTGCGTTCGAGCCAGTCGGCGCTGGAGCAGAACAGGTCCGGCACGCCATCGTTGGCGAACCAGTACACGCGATGGTGCTCGAGGAAGCGGCCCACGATCGATCGCACGCGGATGTTCTCCGAAATGCCGGCCATGCCCGGGCGCACCGTGCACGCGCCGCGCACGATCAGGTCGATCTGCACACCAGCCTGCGAAGCCATGTACAGCGCACGCACCACCTGCGGCTCGTTGAGCGCGTTCATCTTGGCGATGATCCGCGCCGGCTTGCCGGCCTTGGCGTGGCGGGTCTCGCGGTCGATGCGCTTGAGCACGCCGGCGTGCAGGGTGAAGGGCGACTGCAGGAGGCGCTTGAGCTTGACCGTCGGCGCCAGGCCGGAGAGCTGCTGGAAGATCAGATGGACGTCGGCGCCAATGTCCGGGTCGGCGGTGAGCAGGCCGAAGTCTGTGTAACCGCGCGCGGTACCGCTGTGGTAGTTGCCGGTGCCCATGTGCACGTAGCGGCGCAGCTTGCGGCCCTCGCGGCGCACGATCAGCATCATCTTGGCGTGGGTCTTGTAGCCGACCACGCCATACACGACCTGCACGCCGGCGTCCTGCAGGCGGTCGGCCAGGCCGAGGTTGGCCTCTTCGTCGAAGCGCGCGCGCAGTTCGACCACGACCGTGACGTCCTTGCCGTTGCGTGCGGCCTGGACCAGGCTGTCGACGATCATCGAGTCCTTGCCGGTGCGGTACAGCGTCTGCTTGATCGCCAGCACGTTCGGGTCTTCCGACGCCTGCCTGAGCAGTTCCAGCACCGGTGTGAACGCGTCGAACGGATGGTGCAGGAGGACATCGCCCTCGGACACCTTCTCGAACATTGACTCGATGCCGGACAGCTGGCGCGGCTGGAACGGCGGGAACTTCAGCTCCGGTCGCTGCACCAGGTCGTATACCTGGATCACGCGATTGAGGTTGACCGGGCCGTTGATGCGGTAGACCGCGTTCTCGGTCAGGTCGAAGTTCTCCAGCAGCGTGCGCACGATGTCGTCCGGGCACTGCTCTGCGATCTCCAGGCGTACTGCGCGCAGGTAGCCGCGACCGACCAGTTCGTCGCGCAGCGCCAGCGCCAGGTTCTCGACTTCGTCCTCGTCGACGATCAGCTCGGAGTTGCGGGTCACGCGGAACTGGTACGCGCCCTTGACCTGCATGCCCGGGAACATCTCGTCGACGAAGGCCGACAGCACCGCCGACAGGAACACGAAATCATGCTTGCCGCCGCCGACTTCCTCGGGGATCTGGATGATGCGCGGCAACGAGCGCGGCGCGCGCACGATTGCCAGGTGGCCTTCGCGGCCGAACGCGTCCTTGCCCTTGAGCACAACGACAATGTTGAGCGACTTGTTGAGGATCTTCGGGAACGGGTGCGCCGGATCGAGCCCCAGCGGCGACAGCACCGGCATGATCTCGTCACGGAAATAGTCGCGCAGCCAGCGCGCCTGGTTCTCGTCCCACGCATCGCGGCCGAGCACGCGCACACCGGCATCCCACAACGCCGGGCGCAGCACCTGGTTCCAGCACTCGTACTGCGATTGCACCAGCAGCGCGGCGCGTTCGTGGATCTTTGCCAGCACCGTCGCCGGCGACAGGCCGTCCGCGCCGGTGGCGATGCCCAGATCCTGGGCATGGCGCAGGGTGCCGGCGCGGATCTCGAAGAACTCATCGAGATTGGTGCAGGAGATGCACAGGTACTTCAGGCGCTCCAGCAGCGGCACCGTCGTGTCTTCGGCCTGCGCCAGCACGCGGAAGTTGAAATCCAGCTGCGACAGCTCGCGGTTGAAGTACAGGCCCGGGTCGCGCAGCGGATCGGATTCGAGCGGCGTCTCTACTGCTGATGTCACTACTGCGGCGTTCATGGCAATGCCTCGAAGGACAGCGCGAGGTCTTCGCGCGGGCGCACGCGTTCGGCGCCGAAATGACAGGAGAACGTACTGCCGCGACCGACTTCGCTGCTGATCTCCAGCCGTGCCTGGTGCAGGTTCAGCACGTGCTTGACGATCGACAGCCCCAGCCCGGTGCCCCCGCTTTCACGCGAGCGGCTGGTGGAGACGCGGTAGAAGCGCTCGGTGATGCGCGGCAGGTGCGCGGCCGGGATGCCGTAGCCGCTGTCGACCACTTCCAGCACCGCGCCCTTGACCTCCGGACGGGTGCCTTCGGGTCGAAACCGGATGCGGATCGTGCCACCGGCCGGGGTGTAGCGGATCGCATTGCCAACCAGATTGGAGAATGCGCTGTGCAGCTCCTTGTTGGAACCCCACAGGTCGACCACCGCCGCGTCTTCGACCACGATCTCGTGGCGGCCCTGGCTGAGTGCGACCGCTTCGCGCCGCAGTGTCGTCAGCATCGGCGACATCGCCACGATCTCCTCGGCCGGCAGGCTGTCCTGCGATTCCAGGCGCGACAGCATCAGCAGGTCCTCGACCAGCTGGGTCATGCGCTGCGACTGGCGTTGCATCTCGGCCAGCATCGGCGCCCAGTCGGGGTGCTCGGCCGGGTCGAGCATGTCGAGGTAACCATGCACCACCGTCAACGGCGTGCGAAGTTCGTGCGAGACGTTGGCGACGAAGTCGCGGCGCATCTGCTCCAGCTGCAGCAGGCGGCTGACGTCGCGCGCGACCAGCAGCCACAGGTCGTCGGAGTAGGGGATGAGGCGCAGGCTGAGCGTCGCCGCCGGATTCCACGGCGAGGTCACTTCCAGCGTCTCGGCGTTACGCCCGGCCGCCAGCCAGTGCGACAGTTGCAACGGCTGCAGTCGTTGCGCGACCGGGCCACCGATGTCGCGCGGGTACTTCAGCTGCAACAGGCCGATGGCGGCCTCGTTGAACCACTGGATGCGCTGGCTGTTGCGCTCTACCACCACGATCGCGTCCGGCAGGGCGGCGGCCGCGGCACGGTAGGCGCGCAGCATGTCGATCAGCCGCTTCTTGCGACCGCGCATCTCCGACTGGCTGCGATGGAGCAGGCGATCGAGTTCGTTCCAGATGCCTTCGCCCAGTGGCGGGGTCAGGCGCTGCCGCGCCGTCAGCCGGACCAGCACGCTGCGCAGGCGCCAGTAGTGCCAGGCGACGACGCCCAGGGCCGCCAGCGTGATGACAGGCCAGGGCTGCCCGATCGCCAGGCCGACCACGGCGGCGACGGCCAGGATCAGGGCGAGTTGGCCGAGGGTGCGGAACCAGGCGGAGCGGGCGCGGGGCGGCATGGCCGTGGATCAACTATCCATGAAGTGAGGTACGACGCCCTGAGCGTAGCGAGCGGCCTGCCTGGCCGCCAGCAGGTCGCCAGGGGAATGGTCACTGTGTCGCCAATCAAGGGCCGGATGAAGGCCCCTTCTCTGGCCGCGCGCGGATGGCGCCGGCCGCGACCGCTTCATGCCGCCAGCGAGGCGGAGAAGCGGTAACCGGCGCCGCGCACGGTCTGCACCATGCCGTCCAGCCGATGCGGTTCGAGCGTCTTGCGCAGGCGCCGGATGTGCACGTCAACGGTGCGCTCTTCCACGTACACGCTGCCGCCCCAGACATGATCGAGCAGTTGCGTGCGGGTGTAGACGCGCTCGGGGTGGGTCATGAAGAAATGCAGCAGGCGGTATTCGGTCGGGCCGATCTGGACCGGCTGGTCGGTGCCTTCGGCCTGGGCGAACACGCGGTGCGCGGCACCGTCGATGCGCAGCGGACCGATGCCGACGCTGCCGTCCTCGTCGTCCTCGCGCGAGCGGCGCAGCACCGCACGGATGCGCGCCAGCAGTTCGCGTGCCGAAAAGGGCTTGACCACGTAATCGTCGACGCCGGCCTCGAGGCCGCCGACGCGGTCGTTCTCTTCGCCGCGCGCGGTCAGCATGATGATCGGGATCTCGCGCGTGAGCTGTTCCTTGCGCCAGCGCCGGGCCAGCTCCAGGCCGCTGGTGCCGGGCAGCATCCAGTCGAGCAGGATCAGGTCGGGGACGCGGTCGGCGATGGCGGCCTGCGCCTCGCGGGCGTCGCCGGCGTGGACCGGTTCGTATTCGCCCTTGCGCAATGCAAAGGACACCATGTCGCGGATGGCGGGTTCGTCTTCGACTATCAGGATGCGCTTCTGCACACGGTCACCGGGGGAAGGACTGAAGGGGCCCGAATGGCGGGGCCTTTGGAAGCCGCGTCAGTACACTACCGTTTTGTGACGATGGCATGACATGGTCATGGGCAGCCGCGCTGCCGCATGCCAGGCGCCTTACTGGCGGCGCAGGTCCTCGTCGCGGATGCCCTGGCGCTTGAGCTCCAGCACGGTCGGGGTGATCGCCGCGATCCGCGACTCGATGCGGGCGCGGGCGTAGTAGTCGAGGTCGCCGCGCCGCTTGAGGGTATTGAGCTGGACCAGGGCCTGCTCGGGCCGGCCATTCAGATAGGCGGCCTCGGCGTAGGCCTCGCCGGCGCGGATCGGATCTCCGCCGATCTCGCAGGCGCGGGCAAAGGTGCGCTGGAAGATCGCGTCATTGCCGGAACTGCCCAGCAGCGGCCGCAGGATCGCCTGGGCGCGCTTGCCGGCTGCGGCCGTGTTGCGCTCGGACAGCACCTCGGCATAGGTCAGTACCACCGCGCGGTTGTTGGGCGTCTGCCGCAGCAGCGCTTCGAAGCGGCTGTCGGCCGCGGCGGCCTTGCCGCTGCGCGCTTCGGCTTCGCCCATCGCCATGCTCAGCCACATGTCGCCGGGATGCGCCTGCAGCAGCTCGCCGAACGTCGTCGCCGCGGCGCTGGCCTGGTTGGCGCGGAGCCGGGCCAGGGCCTGGCCGTAGCGTTGCGCTTCGGTGAACTTCTTGCCGCCGGCCAGGCGCTCGTACTCGCGCAGGGCGTCGCCGGGGGAGTCGGCGCTGAGCACGCGCAGTCGCTCGCGCGCGAACTCGAAGCGCCCGGTGCCGCCGCTCTGGGCCGCGGCACTGAGCTGCCGGCCCACGTCCAGGTTTGGCGGCAGCAGCGGGTTGCTGCTGTTGTCGAGGGAGTACTGCGGCTGCGCGGTGCTTTCGGTGCGGCATTGCGGCGGGCCGTCCGGGTCGCGCACGCAGACCTCGGAGGTGCCGCCCTGTTCGCGCTTGATCCGCGCGGCGCGTTCCTTGGCTTCGGTGATTCGCGTGATCGTGACCGGGTGGGTCATCAGCCAGTCCGGCGATTCGCCCCAGTAATTGGCGCCGTTGCTGCGCGAGCGCGCCTGCAGGGTCGAGAAGAAATCCGCCATCGCTTCCGGGTCGTAGTGGCTGCGGGCGAGGGTCTGGATGCCGAGGCGATCGGCTTCGGATTCGTTGGAACGGGTGTAGTCGATCTGACGCTGCTGCATCAGGCCCATGGCGCTGGCCATCGCCGCCTGCGCGGCGTCGTCATCGGAATTGCCGCCGGCGGCCTGGGCCGCGACGATCGCGCCGAGCATCGCCAGCAGGATCGGCAGCTGGTCGCGCTGGGCGCGTTCGGCGCCGCGCAGCACGTGCTGCTGGGTGACGTGGGCGATTTCGTGCGACATCACGCCGGCGACCTCGTCCTCGCGCTCGGCCGCC
>DATDBI010000146.1:0-1280 GCA_036524915.1 Lysobacter sp.
CGAAGCGGCTCTGAGCGAGTCAGAGAAGCAGGGCGTTGAAGCGCAAAGAAAGCCGCGGCGCAACCATCCCGGACGCGAAGAACTGCCCGCGCATCTGCCGCGAGTGGAAGTCATTGTTGGCTGCGAGCCGCAGGCGTGCCGGTGCGGGCAGTGCGGAGGAGAAAAGAAGCTCATCGGCTACGAAGTCAGCGAAGAGCTCGGACTCAAGCCGGCAGAGTATTTTGTTCGAATCATCAAACGCGAGAAACGGGCCTGCGCCGCGTGCGAGGAGCTGGGGGTAACGACTGCGGTTTTACCCGCGAAGATCATCGAAAAAGGCAAAGCCTCCAACGAACTGACCGTCGATGTGCTGATTAAAAAGTACTGCGACCACGTTCCGCTCTACCGGCAAAGCGTCGGGATCGAACGCGACAGCGGAGTCGAGCTGAGCCGGATGACCTTGTGCGGATGGGTGATGAAAAGCGGCGATTTGCTGACAGCCATCAGCCGCGCCATGCGCAGCGACCTGTTAACAGGTAATTACATTCAAGCCGACGAAACACCGGTTGGAGTGCAAAGCGGGCGCACCGTTGGGAAAAACCACCAGGGCTATCTTTGGGAATACAGTCGTCCTGGAGGCCCCGTCGTCTTCGACTTTCAAATGGGCAGAAGCCGCGAAGGGCCGCGGAAATTTTTAGCTAACTTCGGCGGCATCTTGCAATGCGACGGATTTGGAGCCTACGACAAGATCGGAGGCGTGGGCATCCGCATGGCCGGCTGCTGGGCGCATGCGCGGCGCGGCTTTTACAAAGCGCTGGAAGTCTCCGGCAACAAAGACGTCACGGCCTTCGACATCGTGCGGCGCATAGGCGAACTCTACCAGATCGAAGCCGAGGCACGGGCGGCAAAGCTCGATGCCGCGGCACGTCTTGAGATGCGCCAGAGCCGGAGCGTGCCCCTGCTCGAAACACTCAAAACCGTTATCGTGGACGCGCGGCAGAGCTGCCTGCCGCAAAGTCAGCTGGGCAAGGCATGCGCCTATGCGCTGGGCCAGTGGACTCGGCTGATGGTGTATGCCGGCCACGGCGAAATCGAAATCGACAATAACTGGTGCGAAAACGCGATCCGGCCCGTGGCATTGGGCCGAAAAAACTGGCTGCACATCGGCAGCGAAGAAGCCGGTCCGCGGGTGGCGGCCATCGCCTCGGTGATGGAAACCTGCCGGCGCTTGGAAATCAACCCGCGCGACTACCTGCTCGACGTGTTGCCCCGCCTTGCCGACTGGCCCGCCTCGAAAGTCA
>DATDBI010000147.1:0-5252 GCA_036524915.1 Lysobacter sp.
TAGGCAACGCGCAGTTGCGCGTCTATAACATGATGACAAGCCGGTGACGCGTGTCAAGCGGCTTGTCCGGTTTTTTTTAAGTAATACGTTTTTAACGTCTTATAGCAGTTCTACAGCAATGGCCGTGGCTTCGCCACCGCCGATGCACAGGGAAGCCACGCCGCGCTTGACGCCGCGTGCACGCAGGGCATGCACCAGGGTCACAACCAGACGTGCTCCGCTGGCACCAATCGGGTGCCCCAGGGCGACCGCGCCACCGTTGACGTTCAGCTTTTCGTGGGGAATTCCAAGGTCTTTCATCGGTGCCATGGCCACGCAGGCGAAGGCTTCGTTGACCTCGAACAGGTCGACGTCACCGACCTGCCAGCCGGCCTTGGCCAGCACGTTTGAAATCGCTTTCACAGGTGCGGTGGTGAACCATTCCGGTTCCTGGGCATGGCCGGCGTGGGCGACGATCCGGGCCAGCGGCTTGAGTCCGCGCCGGGTCGCTTCCTCGGCGCTCATCAGCACCGTGGCGGCGGCGCCGTCGGAAATCTTCGACGAGGAGGCGGCGGTCAGCACGCCTTCCTTGCCGAAGGCCGCGCGCAGGGAAGGAATCTTGGCCAGGTCGATCTTGCCCGGCTCTTCGTCGCCATCGACGACCACGTCGCCCTTGCGGCCCTTGACCGTCACCGGGACGATTTCGTCCTTGAAGGCACCGCCACTCACGGCCGCCTGGGCGCGACGCGCGCTTTCGGTCGAGAAGGCATCGAGCGCGGCGCGGTCGAAGCCGTACTTTTCGCAGGCCATGTCGCCGAATACGCCCATGGCCTTGCCGTCGTACGGACTGGTCAGGCCGTCGTGCGCCATGTGGTCGAGGAACTCGGCGCTGCCGTAGCGGATGCCGGTGCGCGAGTTGTTGAGCAGGTGCGGTGCATTGGTCATCGACTCCATGCCACCGGCAACAACGACACTCGCCGAGCCGGCCTTGATCAGGTCGGTGGCCAGCATGATTGCCTTCATGCCCGAACCGCAGACCTTGTTGATCGTGGTGGCGCCGGCCGAAGTCGGCAGGCCTGCGGCCAGCGCGGCCTGGCGCGCCGGTGCCTGGCCAAGGCCGGCCGGCAGGACGCAGCCCATGATCACTTCGTCGACCTGGTCGGCGGCGACGTTGGCGTGCTCGAGCGCGCCGGTGATGGCGGCCGTGCCCAGCACTGGCGTCGGCACGCCGGTGAACTGGCCGAGGAAGGAACCGATGGCGGTGCGCTTGGCACCGACGATGACCACGTCACTCATGGAGAACTCCAGGACAAATCAGGCCAGCGCGAGGGGCTGGAACCCCCGGATTATGCGGCGCCATGCTGCACCGCCGCAAACCGGCCCCCGGGCGTGCGGCGCCGCCGAGGCGGCAGGCCCGTTCAGGCCACGGCCGGGAACCTGACGTCGCGCCAAAGGGGCCGGTCGACGCCGGCCCGGCCGGTCGAGGGGCAGCCGGTTTGCGACGGTCGCGATGACCGTCAGCTGAAACGGCCGTCGCAAAAGTTCGGACGGTCTGATTGTGGGGCGATCAAGGTTGGATTAAAACGAGCCATCGGATGCGCCGGATTCGCTGGGGAGCGACGCGCCATTCCCCGAGGACGACATGCACCATCGAGAATCGCGTCTTGTCACTGCGTTGCGCCTCGCCCTCGCGTGTTCGGTTGCGTTTGGCCTTGGCGCCTGTGGCGGTGGCGGCGGTGGCGGCAATGTCCGGCCAACCCCGCCGCCCGCGACACCCACGGCGCCGCCGCCCCCGCCGCCTCCGCCGGCAGCGCCGGTCGTCTTTCCGGTCAATCCGGATTTCGCCAAACACCTGACGGTGACCAACGCATTGCAGTACCGCAATGCCGGAATCACCGGCGCAGGTGTTCGCATCGGCGTGGTCGACAGTGGCGTCATGCGCAACCATCCGGCGTTGTCGCCGCGCGTTGTGTTCAATCTCAATTACGTGACGTCTCCGCCGAACAACCTGCTGGTTGACGATGTCGTCGAACACGGCACGGCGGTATCCCAGATCATGGCCGGCACGGCGTTCGGTGCCTGGCCCGGCGGCATCGCCCCCGGCGCCGAGATCGTTTCGGCGCGGATCATCGAGGACAAGGAACCTGTCGATGACGGTTCCGGGCAGGGCAACGAGATCGGCGGTGCAATCGGACTCAAGGGCATCCACCAGGACCTGATCAACCGCGGCGTGCGGGTGATGAACAATTCCTGGGGCGGCGTGTACTGGACCAACCCCGCGGCCACCGCGGCGATTGCCGACGAATACCGGCCCTTCGTCTCCGGCAACAACGGCCTGGTGGTGTTCGCCACCGGCAACGAGGGCAAGGCCAATCCGTCGAGCATCGCCTCGCTGCCAAGCCAGTTGGGCTCGGGCGGCAGCTTGCCGGCAGCCGACCTGGAGCGCGGCTGGCTTGCAGTCACCGCGATCAACCCCGGCAACATCCAGCAGCTCGATGTCGGCAGCGACGGCGCCGTGTACGCCAATGCCTGCGGCGTGGCCATGAACTACTGCCTGGCCGCCCCGGGCACGGTGGTGGTCACGGGCAGCAAGGACACCCCCACCAACCCGAGCTACTGGAGCTGGAAGGGAACCTCACTTGCGGCGCCGCTGGTGTCGGGCGCGGCGGCGGTGGTGTGGCAGAAGTTTCCGTACTTCAACAACGACCTGTTGCGGCAGACCCTGCTCGGCACGGCGAAGGATCTCGGCGCCCCCGGCGTGGATGCCACATTCGGGCACGGCCTGCTCGATGTGGACAAGGCCGTCGCCGGCCCGGCCCGGTTCGACTGGGGCGACGTGACGGTCGCCTTCGACGGCATCACCTCGACCTGGTCGAACTCGATCTTCGGTGCCGGCGGTCTGATCAAGCAGGGCAGCGGCGAACTCGTACTCAACGGCACCAACAGCTACTCCGGTGCGACGACGGTGCAGGGCGGCAGGCTGCGCATCGGCAGCGGGATCACCTCGCCCGTCACGGTCGGCTCGGCCGGGACACTGGCCATCGGCAGCGGCACCCGCGCCAGCGGTGCCAGCGTCAGCAACAACGTCGTCAATCAGGGCACGCTGTTGATGGACTCGGGGTCGTCGGCAATCAGCGGCAACTACCAGCAGGGCAGTGCCGCGCGACTGGCGCTGATGGTCGGCGCCAGGCTCACGGTCGGCGGCACCGCCAGCCTGGCCGGCAACGTCAACGTGCTGGGCGTCCTGCAGGGATATGTTCCAACGAGCCGGGAGGTGTTCCTGTCCGCTGGTTCGATCGCAGGGCAATTCACCAGCCTCACCGCGCAGCCCAATGTGTTGTTGACCGCCACCCTGGGCTACGACGCGAACCAGGCATGGCTCGACATCACCCGCCTGGAAGTCACCGCCGCGGCGCAGTCGATGGGATTCAGTCCGACGGCCGTCGGCAGTGCCGAGCGGGTCGAGGGCGCCTTCGATGCCATCGACCAGGACATCGCCGGCACCGGCCAGGGCAGCATCACGCCGGAGTTCGTCTCCGGCGCTGGGTTGATCCAGGGTGCGGCGACGCCGGCGGCAGTCGAGCAGGCCCTGTCGAGCCTGTCCGGCGAACTCCACAGTGCCGATGCACAGTTCGCGTTGCTGGCGATAGAGGGCAACCGCCGCGCGCTGGAGTCACGGGTCGATGCGTTGCAGGCCGGGCGCGTTGCCGGCCAGTGGGCCGACGGACTGCATGGGCAGCGCGCGATGGCGCGCTTCGACATCGACGCCGACGGCTGGATGCTCGGCCAGGACCGTCGTCTTGGCGACCGCCTGACCGTCGGCATGGCGCTGTCGGAGACCGAAGGCTACGCACACCACGAGCTGCGCTTCGATCGCGAGCACAACCGACAGGCCGAAGCACAACTGTACGGCGCCTATGCCTTTGGTCGCGGCTACCTGATGGGCAGCGCCACGCTGGGGCGAATGCAGCGCTGGACACAACGCGACGTATTGCTTGGCGGCGATTCGTTCCGGGTGGACGCCGACTACGCGCATCGCTACGCCACCGTTGGCCTGCAGGCGGGCATGCCGCTGGTCGCCGCTGGCGGGCGCGTCACGCCTTATGTCGGAGTGCAGACGTTGCAACTCGATCGCGAGGGTTTCAGCGAAGAAGGCGCGGCCGGATTCGGCCTGAGCAGCGCCGCCTCCACGATGACCCTCAGCCAGGGCCTGCTGGGCGCACGCTTTGCGTGGGACTGGCCCGCAGGCGCTTCGTCATGGAGTCTGGAAGGGCGGGTCGAGTGGCAGCACCTGCTGTCGCAGTCGGGTGCGGACATCAACGCGCGTTTCACCGCACTGGATTTCTCGACGCCGATCGTCGCCGCCGCGCTTGACCGCGATGTCGGCGTGGTCGGCTTCAGCCTGGGCACGCAACTGCGAAGTGCCGGGCGCATCGCATTCGATCTCGACGCCCAGAGCATGCAGGGCCAGACCTGGACGCGAGCGATGGCGACCTGGTCGCTGGGGTTCTGATCATCGATCGACGACCGCGGCGGTGCGCGGTCGTCGTCCCTGCCTTCAGTGCTTCTCGTTGAACAGCTCGCGACCGATCAGCATGCGGCGGATTTCGTTAGTGCCGGCGCCAATCGCATAGAGCTTGGCGTCGCGCAGGATCCGGCCGGTGGCGAACTCGTTGATGTAGCCGTTGCCGCCCAGCGCCTGGATGCCTTCCAGTGCCACCTGCACGGCGGCTTCGGAGGCATGCAGCAGGCACGATGCGGCGTCGACGCGACTGCTGCGGCCGCCGTCGAAGTCGCGCGCCACCTGGTAGGCAAACGCGCGGCTGGACTGCAGCGAGGTGTACATGTCGGCGATCTTGCCCTGCATCAATCCGAACGTGCCGATGGCGGCGCTGAACTGCTTGCGCTCGCGCACGTAGGGCAGGGCGATGTCGAGGGCGGCCTGCATCAGGCCGATCGGCCCGCCGGTGAGCACCAGGCGCTCGGTGTTGAGGCCGCGCATGAGCACCTTGACGCCCTGGTGTACCTGGCCGAGGACGTTCTCGTGCGGGATCTCGCAATCCTCGAACACCAGCTCGCAGGTGTTGGAGCCGCGCATGCCGAGCTTGTCGAGCTTCTGCGCGGTCGAGAATCCCTTCATGCCCTTCTCGACGATGAAGGCGGTCATGCACTGGCTGCCCGCGTCCTTGCCGGCGGTGCGCATGTAGACGATCAGCACGTCGGCCTCGGGGCCGTTGGTGATCCACATCTTGTTGCCGTTGGCGACCCAGACG
>DATDBI010000148.1:0-5265 GCA_036524915.1 Lysobacter sp.
TACGTCTTTGCACAAGGGCAGGACCATGCCAACAGACCAAGTAGCGCCGCTTGTCGGCATCGTGATGGGCTCGCGCTCCGACTGGGAGACGATGCAGCACGCCGCCGCCAAACTGGAGGCGCTGGGCGTCCCGCATGAGATTCGCGTGGTCTCGGCGCACCGCACCCCCGACGTCCTGTTCGACTACGCCGCCACGGCGCAGTCGCGTGGGCTGCGCGCGATCATCGCCGGCGCCGGTGGTGCCGCCCACCTGCCGGGCATGCTCGCCGCCAAGACCGCCGTGCCGGTGCTGGGCGTGCCGGTGCAGAGCAAGGCGCTCAATGGCATGGATTCGCTGCTGTCGATCGTGCAGATGCCGGCCGGCATCCCGGTGGCGACGTTCGCCATCGGCAACGCCGGCGCCGCCAATGCCGCGCTGTTCGCCGCCGCCATGCTGGCCGCCGCGCATCCGGAGATCGGCCAGGCGCTGGAAACGTTCCGCACGCGCCAGACCGACGACGTGCTCGCCAACGACGACCCGCGGAAATGACCACGGTCGGCATCCTCGGCGGCGGGCAGCTGGCCCGCATGCTCGCACTTTCCGGCGCGCCGCTCGGCCTGCGTTTCCTGGTGATGGACAACGTCGCCGATGCCTGCGCGGGACAGTTCGCGCCGATGGTCGTGGGCGACTACCGTGATGAATCGGCGCTGGCCGAGTTCGCCTCGCGCGTCGACGTGGCGACGTTCGATTTCGAGAACGTGCCGGCCGAATCGGCACAGTGGCTGAGCGAACGCGTGCAGGTGTTCCCGAACCCGCGCGCGCTGGCGACGGCGCAGGATCGCCTCGCCGAAAAGACCCTGTTCCAGGAACTTGGCATCCCGGTGCCGCCGTTCGCTGCGATCGACACGCGCGAACAGCTCGACGCCGCGATCGCGCAGATCGGCACGCCGTGCATCCTCAAGACCCGCCGCCTGGGTTACGACGGCAAGGGCCAGTACCGCATCAAGACGCCGGCCGATGCCGATGGCGCATGGGAAGCGCTGGGCGCACAGGCGAGCAAGGTCGGCCTGATCCTGGAAGGCTTCGTCCATTTCGAACGCGAGCTGTCGGTGGTCGCGGTGCGCGGCCGCAATGGCGAGTTCCGCACCTGGCCGCTGACCGAGAACTGGCATGTCGATGGCGTGCTGTCGGCCAGCCTGGCGCCGGCGCGCGTCGACAGCGCCCTGGCAGAAGTCGCCTGCGAGCACGCCCGCAAGCTGGCGCAGGCGCTGGACTACGTCGGCGTGTTCGCGCTCGAACTGTTCTGCCGCGACGGCAAGCTGCTCGCCAACGAACTCGCCCCGCGCGTGCACAACTCCGGCCACTGGACCATCGAAGGCAGCGAGACATCGCAGTTCCAGAACCATCTGCGCGCAGTGCTCGGCCTGCCTCTGGGCGACACCCGGATGGTCGGCCTGGCCTGCATGCTCAACTGGATCGGCGAGATGCCGTCGCCGGCGCCGATACTGTCCGAACCGGGTGGGCACTGGCACGACTACGGCAAGTCGCCGCGGGTCGGTCGCAAGGTCGGGCACGCCACGGTCCGCGCCGATTCGGAGCAGGCGCTGTCGACATCGTTGCAGCGCATCGGCGAAGGACTGGGTCGACAGGACCAGGTTGATCCGGTGATCGCGGCGCTGGCGCGTTCGTAACCCCGCCGCGCATCGCATCGCATGAAACGCAAACGGCCGGGATTCCCCGGCCGTCTGTTTTTGCGTGCGGGAGAGGCTTGGCCGGATTACTTCAGGTTCGCCGCAACGAAGTCCCAGTTGACCAGGTTCCAGAACGCCTCGACATACTTCGGGCGGGCGTTGCGGTAATCGATGTAGTAGGCGTGCTCCCACACATCGCAGGTGAGAAGCGGGGTGTCGTCGCCGGTCAGCGGGGTGGCGGCATTGGAGGTGCTGACCAGGGCCAGCGAACCGTCCGGACGCTGCACCAGCCAGCCCCAGCCCGAACCGAACGTGCCGACCGTTACCTTGGTGAACTCGTCCTTGAACTTGCTGAAGTCGCCGAAGGCCTTGGTGATCAGGTCGGCCAGCTTGCCGCCGGGTTCGCCACCGCCCTTCGGGGACAGGCAGTTCCAGTAGAAGGTGTGGTTCCAGATCTGCGCGGCGTTGTTGAACATGCCGCCCTGCGACTTGCGGATGATCTCCTCGAGCGCCATGCCGGCGAACTCGGTGCCCTCGATCATCTTGTTGAGGTTGTCGACGTAGGTCTTGTGGTGCTTGCCGTAGTGGAAGTCGATGGTTTCGCCGGAGATGTGCGGCTCGAGCGCGGTGCGGTCGTAGGGCAGGGCGGGCAGTTCGATGGCCATTGCGGGCTCCAGAGGGCTGGCTAAGGGGAGGGCCGGGGGTGCGATCCGGGATGCCGGAGCGTCCGCGGCTCGGGAAGGCTTACAATTGGACATTCTATCCCCACGCTTCGTTGCCGTGCCGTCAAAGGCCCCGCAACACACCATCGCAGGAGTTGCACCCATGTCCGTTATGGAGCGGATCCAGGCTGAAGTCGAAAGCCATCCGATCGTCCTTTTCATGAAAGGGACCGCGCAGTTCCCGATGTGCGGCTTCTCCAGCCGCGCGGTGCAGGCGCTCAAGGCCGCCGGTGCGGACGAGCTGCACACCGTCAACGTGCTGGAGGATCCGGAGATCCGCGCCAACCTGCCGCGCTATTCGAACTGGCCGACGTTCCCGCAGCTGTTCATCCACGGCGAACTGATCGGCGGCTGCGACATCACGATGGAGTTGTTCGACTCCGGCGAGCTCGCACGCATGATCAGCGAGACCCTCAGCCAGTGAATGCAGTGGCAGGACCCACGCAGGACGCGCGGGCGCTCGACGGTCGCGTCGTGCTGGTGACCGGTGCCCATGGCGGCCTCGGCCAGGCCGCGGCGCTGGCCTGCGCGCGCGCCGGCGCGACCGTGGTGTTGCTTGGCCGCAAGTTGCCGAAGTTGAACCGCGTATACGACGCCGTGGCGCAGGTTGGCCCGGAGCCGCTGCTGTATCCGCTGGACCTGGAAGGTGCGACGCCCGACGACTACGCCGAGCTGGCCCAGCGCCTGGAAAGCGAGGTCGGTCGCCTTGATGGCCTGCTGCATTGCGCCGCCGAGTTCGCCGGCCTGACCCCGCTCGCGCAGACCGACCCCGCCGCATTCGCCCGCGCGATCCACGTCAACCTCACCGCGCCCTGGTGGCTCACCCAGGCGTGCCTGCCGCTGCTCGGCAAGGCCAGCGATGCTGCCGTGGTGTTCGTGCTGGATGACCCGGCGCGCATTGGCAAGGCGTACTGGGGCGGGTATGGCGTCGCCAAGCAGGGGCTGGCCGGGCTGGTCGGCATGCTTCACGGCGAACTGGCCAACACCGGTGTTCGTGTCGCCGGCCTGCAACCGGGGCCGATGCGCACCGCGCTGCGCGCCAAGGCCTACGTGGAGGAGAACGACCGCTCCGCCGCGGAGCCTTCGGCGTATGCCGCTGCCTGCGTCACCCTGCTGTCGCAAGCCGGGGCGGCGCATCGCGGCCGCGTCTGGAATCCGCCGGCCACCATCGCCCTTTCCCTGCCGACGCTGCCGGGCCTTTGACGCCACACCGATGACGCCACGCCCATGACGATTGCCTCGGCAGCACTGCTGCTGTTCCTGATCCTGGACCCGCTCGGCAACGTGCCGGTGTTCCTGAGCCTGCTGCGCGGCCTGCCGCCGAAGCGGCAGCGGATCGTGCTTGCGCGCGAGCTGCTGATCGCGCTGGCGGTGCTGATGATGTTCCTGTGGGGCGGCAAGTACGCGCTGGAACTGATGCACCTGCGCCAGGAGTCGGTCTCCATCGCCGGTGGCATCGTGCTGTTCCTGATCGGCATCCGCATGATCTTCCCGCCGCCGGAAGGGCTGATGGGCGAGATCCCCGACGGCGAACCTTTTATCGTGCCGATGGCCATCCCGCTGGTGGCCGGGCCCTCGGGCATGGCCGCGGTCATGCTGATGGGCAGTAACGAGCCCACCCGCCTGGGCGAGTGGAGCCTGGCCCTGCTGATCGCCTGGGGGGCGACGGCGGCCATCCTCTTCAGCGCGACCCTGCTCTACAAGCTCATGGGCATCCGCGCCCTGACCGCGATCGAGCGCCTGATGGGCATGTTGCTGGTCGCCCTCTCCGTGCAGATGTTCCTGGACGGCCTGGGCACGTACCTGCAGATCGCGCCGCCGTAAGCGGCCGGCCTGGCTGGTCTCGCGTCCAGGGGTGTCAGTGCCTGGGCCCCCGTCCCGCCCCGCCGAAGCCCGGTTCCGGCCCGGGACCCGCCGTAGCGAGCCCCGCCTCGGGACAAGGTCGCGCCCACCCCTGCCAAACCATTGCCCGTGGGGCTGGGCTTTGCCGGCCATGGCGTTTCTTGACAGCCGTCACGTCTCTGTCACAACGCCAACCTAGCCTGTTAAACTACTGTTAACAAACGGGCTGGGGGCCCACACCCACCGGGTGTTGGGGCCACGCAATCTTGAGATACCTGCCGCGCGGAATTCGCCCCGCGCTGGTGACGCCTTTTTTCTTCCTTTGAACCAACGCATGAGGCCATCTGCAATGACCCATCCGAACCGCGTCCGTATGTCCAAGCTCACGCTTGGCCTGCTCGCCGCCCTCGCCACTTCTTCCGTGTTCGCCCAGGCCACCTCGGCCGGTATCGGTGGCCGCGTCGTTGCTGCAGACGGTGCACCCGTCGCCGGCGCCGAAGTCGTCATCACCCACACCGAGTCGGGCACGGTCAGCCGCGCCGTTACCGGTGAAGACGGTCGCTACAACGCCCGCGGCCTTCGCGTCGGTGGCCCGTACACCGTCACCATCAACAAGGCCGGCGCCGGCACGAGCAGCCAGGACGGCGTGTTCCTCAACCTCGACAAGGTCAACCAGGTTGACCTGGCGTTGAACAACGAAGTCACCACGCTGGAGTCGGTGCAGGCGATCTCGTTCGGCGGCTCGGAAGTGTTCAGCGCCAACAAGATGGGTGCAGGCTCGCAGGTGACCCGCGAGCAGATCGAGACGATGCCCAGCATCAATCGCAATCTGCAGGACTTCGCCCGTCTTGATCCGCGCATCGTGCAGAGCGACAAGGCTCGCAACGAAATCACCGTCGGCGGCCAGAACCCGCGCTACAACGTGATCCGCGTCGACGGCATCAGCAGCGCCGACTCCTTCGGCCTGCAGGGCAACGGTCTGCCGACGCCGCGCCAGCCGTTCTCGATGGACACCATCGATGAAATCGCT
>DATDBI010000149.1:0-6176 GCA_036524915.1 Lysobacter sp.
TGCCGTCGGGCTGATGCTCTGACCGTTGCCGAGGGTGAAGCGGAAAATCGCGACCTGATGCTTCATGGGGTCCGCCTCGATGGGGGTTGGCTGAGTATGCGCCGTATCGCGAAGTCTGCGCGTGAACTTCGGCGATATCGCGCCGGCGAGGTCGGAACAGGTCCGTTCACCACTGTTCAAGCGCGAGCAGGTGAAGGCGGGTACCATGCTCGTGCACGCCGCTCCGCTCGCGCGTCCCGCCCGACCTGTCCGGTCGCCCGCCGCGCTTCCCCATGCGACATCGCCCGCCCTGCAAGGGCCGGCGCCTTCCTGCGAGTTTCTCTTGTCCTTCAGCACCCGCAAACCCACGCTCATCGTGGGCCGGCAGCACGTTCATCCACGCGTCCCTTTCCCTTGCCGGAGCCGCGTCGTGGAGCGGTGCGCCTGATGGGCGAGAAGCGCTCGGAGGTTTCGTGCAGTCACTGCGATGCGGTGTGCTGCCGCCTGACCGTGGTGCTGATGCCCGAGGACAACGTGCCCAGGCACATGGTCGAGCGTCTCGCGGACGGTCCGGAAGTGATGGCGCGCGATGAGGAAGGCTGGTGCGTCGCCGTCGACCACAAGCGCATGTGCTGCAGCATCTACGACCAGCGTCCTGGCGTGTGCCGCAAGTTCGCGATGGGCAGCGCCTATTGCCGGTCCGAACGCGCCGCCTATCGCGAGATGCAGGCCCAGGCGATTCCGCTGACGTTGATCGAAGACGGCCGGCGCTGAGCGCGCGCAGGCCATAACCGCGCGCGGCTCACGTGCGGGGTGACCGGCACCCTGTCAGGCACACCAGTGCACCTGCAACGCGGTCGCATGGGCGCTCTCAAGCGCAGTCAGCACCGGCCAGCGGAGCGGGTTGCCGTCGGCCAGTGCCTGGGCGAACACATCGCGCTTGCGCGCACCCTGCATCACCAGGATGCGCGTGGGAACCCGCGCCATGCCGTGCGGCGTAAGGCTGATCCGGCGCGGCCAGTTGCGTGCGCCCAGGCAACCGCTGGCATCGACCGAGGCATAGTCGTGGCGACTGGCGAACACGCGTTCCAGGTCGGTCATGCCCGGAAACAGTGATGCGACGTGCCCGTCCTCGCCCATACCCAGCACGGCGACGCAGGCGCGGACCTTGGCAAAGGCGTTGGCGCCAGCGACTGCCTCTTCGATCGTCCGGCCGGGCCGGGTCATCGGCTCGAAATGCGCGGCCGCGGCCTGGTGCTGCAGCAGGTGCGTGCGCACGAGGTGGGCATTGCTGTCGATGTCCTGTGGCTGCAACCAGCGCTCGTCGACCAGGCCGACATTGACCCGGTCCCATTCCAGGGGCGCTTTCGACAGCGCCTGATAGACCGGCACGGGGGTAGCGCCGCCAGACAGCAGCAGGCGTGCCCGAGGATGGGAGATCAGTTCGCGCCGCAACTCGGCCGCGATGGATACCGCCGCCGCCCAGGTCCAGACGTCCTCGTTGGCATGGACGTGCAGGTCATGGTGCGGTTGCGGATCCTTCGCCTGGGCGGTTTCGTGCGAGCGATCGACAGCCATCGATCGATACTGGCACAGCCCACTTCAAGGGCGCGTGTGCTGCGCCAACGCAGCGGCGCCGAGCAGGCCCGGTTGCGGGTGGATCACCGCCAGCGTCGGGATGCGCGCCATGACGGCCGAGAACCGGCCCTTGTGCTCGAAGCGCTGGCGGAAGCCCGAATGCGCGATCGACGACAGCAGCCTGGGCACCAGCCCGCCGGTCAGGAACACGCCGTCCCAGGCGCCCAGGGTCAGGACCAGGTCGCCGGCGGCAGCACCGAACACGGCGCAGAAGATGTCGATGGTGCGCAGGCTGCGCGGGTCGCCCTCGCGGGCGCGGGCCGTGATGTCGGCTGGCTTGAGCGGGCCCGGATCCTCGCCGGCGATCACGCTCAGCGCCCGATGCAGGTTGACCAGGCCCATCCCGCTGACCAGCCGCTCGTTGGACACGCGGCCGAACTCGCCCGACATGTGCTGCAGGATTTCGATCTCTTCCGGCGTGTTCGGGGCGAAGCTGACATGGCCGCCTTCGGTCTGCAGCGGGTAGTAGCGCCCATCGCGACGAAGCAGTCCTCCCACGCCCAGTCCGGTACCGGCACCGATGACGGCAAAGGTGCGGTCGGCATCGTCGTGACCGTCCCAGCCGGCGGCACCCAGCGCAACCACGTCGTCGACCTGCAGCAAGGACGCGCCCATGGCCTGCGCGGCGAAATCGTTGATCAGTTCGACCGATTCCAGGCCCAGCGCGTCACGCGTGCGTGCCGCCGATATGACCCACGGATGATTGGTGATGCGGGCTTCGTCGCCATCGACCCGACCGGCCACGGCGAACACGCCGGTACGCGGATCCGCCCCGGTGGTGTCGAGGTAGTGGCGGGCTGCGTCGGCCAGCGAGGGAAACTCGGCTACCGCGAACTCGCGCACGCTTTCCATCAACAGCGGCGTCCGCTTGTCCTGGCGTGCCAGGGCGAAACGCGCATTGGTGCCGCCGATATCGGCCAGCAGGGCATCGGCGGCCGAGGGGGCTGCCGCGGAAGAAGGGACACTCAAGGATCACCACCGCACGATCGGATCGCAGACAGACGGACGCTGTCTCGCGCCCGGGCTGCCGAGAGGGTAAAGCAGTCCAAGGGCGATGTCTTGCAGTTGCCGGAACAGGGTTGTCCGGCAGCAGGTGAAAACGAAATCAGTGCCCGGCCAGGGTTGACCCCGGCACAACATCTTCGAACCGTACTTGCCAGAACGGACGCCTTTCGGCGCCCGCTCCGTTGCAATGGCCAGGTCGTGCCGTACAGGCTGCTTACCAGCCCCACAGGCGCGCTGGCCGCGGCCGGTACTGCTTGTAGTAGAAAGACTCGACGTCTTCCTGGGCGATCTCGCAGTAGCCGTAGATGGCTTCCTGCTCCACGCAATAGTCCGGGAGCTCTACGTCCGGCCTGCGGGCCAGTGCGAAGTTGCCCTGCTCGATCTCCTTCGCCGACGCCTGGTCGGGATAGCGCGGAGCGTCAGGCGGTGCTGCGCTGGCCGCCGTTGCGGCCAGCAACACCATGCTGGAAAGGGTGATGCGGAGGAAGGTGCTGCCGTTGCGATTACGCATGTGGATACCTGCACGAGCATGAGTGGGAGTGAAGCGTGTCCCACTCTATGTACGCAGCTATCACAACAGAATCAGAGCCGTCTCATGCCCGTGCAGCAATGAGCAGTTACGGCAACGGATCAGCGAGCTTGCGCCCGTGCGTGGCGATCACCTGCGAGTACCACAGCGCGCTGTCCTTGGGCGTGCGTTCCTGCGTTCCGTAATTGACATGGACCATGCCGAAACGCTTCGAGTAGCCCAGCGACCATTCGAGATTGTCCATGAACGACCAGAGCATGTAGCCGCGGATGTCGACGCCGGCCTGGATCGCGTTGTGGATCGCACTGATGTGCTTGCGCAGGTAGTCCATGCGCAGCGGATCACGCACGCGACGCTCGCCCGTGACCGGATCGACATCGGCGGTCGGCGGGTCGAAGAACGCCGCGCCGTTCTCGGTGATGTAGACCGGCAGATCGCCATAGGTCTGCTTGAACCACAGCAGCAGGTCGGTCAGGCCCTGCGGAAAAACTTCCCAGCCGGTTTCGGTGTACGTGCCCAGCGGCTGCCGCACCACGCCGGTGTTGAGCGGGTAGCTCGGTGCATCCCTGGTGACGCTGCGGGTGTAGTAGTTGATGCCGACGAAATCGAGCGGCTGTTTGATCAGCTCGAAGTCCTCGGCCGGCCAGTCCGGCCATGCCTCGCCGAAGATTTCCTTGAGCTCCGGCGGGTAATGGCCAAGCAGGGCGGGGTGCAGGTACTGCTCGTTCATGTAGGCATGGGCGCGACGCACCGCGGCCTGGTCGTCGGCCGAGTCGCTGGCCGCGTACTTGGGCTCGATGTTCACCACCAGGCCGATCTCGTGCTTGCCGATCTCGCGGTAGGCCTTCACGGCCGCGCCGTGCGCGCGCATCAGGTTGTGCGAGGCGATCGGTGCTTCGAACCTGCTGCGATGGCCCGGCGCCAGTGCGCCGTGCAGGTAGCCGCCGTCGGTGACCACCCACGGTTCGTTGTGCGTCACCCATTTCTTCACCCGGCCATCGAGGGCACGGAACATCACCGAGGCGTACTCGGCGAACCAGTCGGCGCTCTCGCGGTTGAGCCAGCCGCCACGGTCGTCCAGTGCCGCCGGCAGGTCCCAGTGGAAGAGGGTCAACAGCGGTTCGATGCCGTTGGCGAGCAGCTCGTCGACCAGATTCGAATAGAAGTCCAGGCCCTTCTGGTTCACCCGGCCGGTGCCGTCGGGCAGGATCCGCGACCACGACACGCTAAAGCGGTACGCCTTCAGGCCGAGACTGCGCATCAGCTTCACGTCTTCGCGCCAGCGGTTGTAGTGATCGCAGGCCACGTCTCCGGTGTCGCCGTTGAGCATCATTCCCGGGGTGTGGGCGAAGCGGGTCCAGATGCTCGCGCCGGCGCCATCGGCCATCGGCGAGCCTTCGATCTGGTGCGCGGCAGTGGCGGCGCCCCACAGGAAGCCTTCGGGGAATACGAACTGGTCGGCGCCAGGTGCTCGGCTCATGGGCTCGGCCTCGGGGACATGGGTGAAAGGGGGCGGATAGGCGTGAAAACGGTTACATGGCAGGATAGCCGACGGCGGGGCCCATTGGGAACCATCGGGCGCACGGCATCAAGTCGCCAGTTCGCATTTTTGAGGTCGTTCTGTGGTGGCCCCTGCAGCCATCCGCCGACACCTTGATGCGGCAGCGAGCTGTGCGGTGGCATGCGAAAGTGAAAGGATCCGTGTCCACGCGGTCCGGCTCTGGAGAATTCATGGCGAAGGTCACGCTCGATCGTCTGCGCAAGGTCTATCCCAACGGCTTTGTCGGCGTCGACGACGCGAGCTTCGAGATTGCCGACGGTGAACTGCTGGTGCTGGTGGGCCCATCGGGCTGCGGCAAATCGACGCTGCTGCGGATGATCGCCGGGCTGGAACAGATCAGCAGCGGTGAACTGCGCATCGGCGAGCGCCTGGTCAACGAGGTCGCACCGAAGGATCGCGACATCGCGATGGTGTTCCAGAGCTACGCGCTGTATCCGCACATGAGCGTGGCCGAGAACCTTGGTTTCGGCCTGAAGCTGCGCGGCGCCAGCAAGGACGAAATTGCGCGCCGCGTCGGCGAGGCCGCGGCGATGCTCGAACTTGGATCGCTGCTCGATCGCAAGCCTGCCGCGCTGTCCGGCGGCCAGCGCCAGCGCGTCGCCCTCGGCCGGGCGCTGGTGCGGCAACCGCAGGTGTTCCTGCTCGACGAACCATTGTCGAACCTCGACGCCAAGCTGCGTGCATCGACCCGCGTCGAGATCGCGCGCCTGCACCGGCAGCTGGGCACCACCATGATCTACGTCACCCACGACCAGATCGAGGCCATGACGCTGGGCCAGCGCATCGTCGTGCTCGACAAGGGGCGGATCCAGCAGATCGACACGCCGATGGGGTTGTACAACCGGCCGGCGAATCTGTTCGTCGCGACATTCCTCGGCAGCCCGGGGATGAACCTGCTGGGCGGCGATGTCGTCGAGCGCGATGGGCTGCACCTGCGGATGGCCGACGGCGTCGAGCTGCCGCTGCGGCCGGTGCCGGAGCTGGTCGAGCGCGTGCGCGGCTACCTGGGCCGGCCGCTGACGGTCGGCCTGCGCCCCGAGGACATGCACCTGGCCGCCGCGGGTCCGGGGCATTTCGCCGCCACGGTCGAAGGCGTCGAGCCGGTCGGCAACGAGGCGTTCCTCGACCTGGCCTGTGCCGGCCGCCAGCTGGTGCTGCGGCTGGCGCCGCGCAACCTGCCGCAGATCGGCGACACCGTGCACCTGGGCCATGACGCGGAGCGGATGCACTATTTCGACCCCGGCACCGGGGTCAGCCTGAGCGCCTGAGGGCCCGTTATACTCCCTGTGAAAACACGGCTCCAGGGCCGTGCGCCTCCTATATGAATCAATGGATTGGGAGGCGAACCTAATCCCAGTCGGTAATCACGGCCGCGTCCCGCCACGCCGCCAAGAGGCAACCCAGCCGCATGCGTCTGTCAACGATCAAGCTGTCCGGTTTCAAATCCTTCGTCGATCCGACCAC
>DATDBI010000150.1:0-29445 GCA_036524915.1 Lysobacter sp.
CTCGGTCGGCTCGACCATCAGCGTGCCGGCAACCGGGAAGCTCAGGGTCGGGGCGTGGAAGCCGAAGTCGATCAGGCGCTTGGCGACGTCCTCGGCCGACACGCCGGTGGCGTCCTTGAGCGGGCGCAGGTCGAGGATGCACTCGTGCGCCACCAGGCCGTTGCGGCCGGTGTAGAGCGTCTCGTAGTGCGGTGCCAGGCGGGTGGCGATGTAGTTGGCGTTGAGCAATGCCACCTGAGTGGCTTTGCGCAGGCCCTCGGCGCCCATCATCGTCACGTACATCCAGCTGATCGGCAGGATCGAGGCCGAACCGAAGCTCGCTGCCGACACCATGCCGACATCGCCTTCGCCACCGAACGTGCGCGGCAGGAACGGCGCGAGATGCGACTTCACGGCGCACGGGCCAACGCCCGGGCCGCCGCCGCCGTGCGGGATGCAGAAGGTCTTGTGCAGGTTCAGGTGCGACACGTCCGAGCCCCACTTGCCGGGCTTGGCGACGCCGACCAGGGCATTCATGTTGGCGCCGTCCGTGTAAACCTGGCCGCCGTGCGTGTGCACGATCTCGCAGATCTTGACGATGTCTTCCTCGAACACGCCGTGCGTGGACGGGTAGGTGATCATCAGCGCAGCCAGGCGCTCGCTGTACTTCTCGGCGGCGCGCTGGATGTCATCGACGTCGACGTTGCCGTTGGCATCGCACTTGGTCACCACGACCTGCATGCCGCACATCTGCGCCGAAGCCGGGTTGGTGCCGTGCGCCGATTCCGGGATCAGGCAGATGTCGCGATGGTCCTCGCCGCGCGAGCGGTGGTAGGCGCGGATCGCCAGCAGGCCGGCGTACTCGCCCTGCGCGCCCGAGTTCGGCTGCAGGCTGACGGCGTCGTAGCCGGTGCACTCGACCAGCATCGCTTCAAGGCCATCGATCAGCGCCTTGTAGCCCTGCGCCTGCGTGGCCGGGGCCAGCGGATGCAGGTTGCCGAACTCCGGCCAGGTGACCGGGATCATCTCGGCGGTGGCGTTGAGCTTCATCGTGCAGCTGCCCAGCGGGATCATGGTGCGATCCATCGCCAGGTCCTTGTCGGCCAGTGCGCGCATGTAGCGCAGCAGCTCGTGCTCGCTGTGGTGCGTGTTGAACACCGGGTGGGTCAGGAACCCGCTGCTGCGCTTGAGGCCGGCCGGCAGGACTTCCGCGGTGGCGACGTCGAGTGCATCGATGTCGCTGATGCTGGCGCCGAACAGCGCGGCCACTGCGATCACCTCGGCGCGGGTGGCGGTCTCGTCCAGGCTGATGCCGACGCTCTGGCCGTCGATGCGGCGCAGGTTGATGCGTGCGGCCTCGGCCTTGGCGTGGATGGCAGCGGCGTCGACACCGACCACGTGCAGCGTGTCGAAGAAGTCCGGGCCCACCGTGAGGCCGGCCTGGCGCAGCGCGCCGGCAAGGATCGCGGCGAGGCGATGGGTGCGACGGGCGATGCGGGTCAGGCCCTCGGGGCCGTGGTAGACGGCGTACATGCTCGCCATCACCGCCAGCAGCACCTGCGCGGTGCAGATGTTGGACGTGGCCTTCTCGCGGCGGATGTGCTGCTCGCGCGTCTGCAGCGTGAGGCGATAGGCAGCCTTGCCTTCGGCATCGATCGACACGCCGATCAGGCGGCCCGGCATCGAGCGCTTGTAGGCGTCGCGGCAGGCCATGAAGGCCGCGTGCGGACCACCGAAGCCGAACGGCACGCCGAAGCGCTGGGTGTTGCCGACGACGATGTCGGCGCCCCATTCGCCCGGTGCGGCGATCAGGGTGAGTGCGAGCAGGTCGGTGGCGACGGCAACCAGGCCACCGCGCGCGTGCACGGCATCGGCCAGTGCCTTGTAGTCGTTGACCTGGCCGAAGGTGTTGGGGTACTGCAGCAGCACGCCGAAGCTGTCGATGCTGATGGCTTCGGCATCGTCGGCGACGACCAGCTCGATGTCGAGCGGTTCGGCGCGCGTGCGCAGCACTTCCAGCGTCTGCGGATGCACGCCGCTGGAAACGAAGAACACGTCAGACTTCGACTTGGCCGAGCGCTTGGCCAGGGTCATGGCCTCGGCGGCGGCGGTGCCTTCATCGAGCAGGGACGCGTTGGCGATCTCCATGCCGGTGAGGTCGGCGCACATCGTCTGGAAGTTGATCAGCGCTTCCATGCGGCCCTGCGAGATCTCCGCCTGGTACGGCGTGTAGGCCGTGTACCACGCCGGGTTCTCGAGGATGTTGCGCAGGATGACGTTGGGCGTGTGTGTGCCGTAGTAGCCCTGGCCGATGAAGCTGCGGAAGACTTGGTTCTGGTCGGCGATCGCGCGGATCTTGGCGATGGCCTCGACCTCGGTGATCGGCGGCGGCAGTGCCAGCGGCGACGGCGACTTGATGTTCGCGGGCACGATCGCGTCGGTCATCGCATCAAGCGAGTCATAGCCGACCACGCTGAGCATCTGTGCGATTTCGGCGTCGTTGGGGCCGATGTGGCGCTCGAGGAACGCGTCGTGGTGCTCGAGATCAAACAAGCTCACGGCGGAGGAAGCAGGGGTGTTCTGGCTCATGCAGGGCATCCGGTTTGGCTCGATGGAGCCGGGCGTGCGCGCGCAGCGCACTTGGAGTGCCCCTCTGTCCTTTTGCCTGAGAGTTTGGAAGCGCGGGGTCGGGGGAGGTGAACCCCGCTTGGCTTCTTGCCCCTTCGGCGCCGGGTGACCCGCAAGGGTTTCCGGTCTCTCCAGAGTTTGAGCCGACGGCGGTAATGGGGCCTGAGCGATTCCGGGCGTTTGCGCCTTCGGCAGCGGATCCGGCCGTTCAGGCTGGTCCGCTTCTCCCACCGTCTGCTTGTGCCGCCAAGTATATAGCCTCCGCCCGGTCGTCCCTAGCGGGTCGGCGACTGTCGATCCCGCGAGCCCGGCCTTTGCGGGCTGGCAAGCGATCCGGACAGCGCCAGCAGGTCGGATGACCCTCCTGGGCGCCTCGGCAGCCCCCGATCCTAAGCACCCGGTGCCCGCCATGGAAGCCGGCGCCGACCACGCGTGCACAGGGCGAAACCCGGATATGCATACCGACGCCAACGAACTATGAGACGAATCTGATTTCGACGGAAGGCGCTCTCACCTAATTTGCGCACGCATTTTGCGGCGATAGCCCGAGCAACCTTCCTTTCAAGTGGTAGTGACAGATTGATGAACAAAATATTTCAAGTGGTATTCAATGCAACGACCGGACGGTGGGTAGTAGCGTCCGAGAAGGCCAAGGGCCGAAAGAAGCATGCTTCGGCACGTGTCCTGACCGTTTTGATCGTCGCAGCTGGTATCGGGGGCGCGCCCGGCGTATCGCATGCAGGTAGCGCGGTTGTCGCTTGCTTGGACGCGACTGCATACGGGATGTCCGCAACCGGCAATAGCACGTACAACATGAATTGTTCTGCCGGCAGCGATGTCATCTACAAGGGCGGAGCCCCGAACGGCGCGGGTAGTGGTAGCTGGGCCAGCCCTACCTCCACCTACATCTCCGTCAACAGTGCTGCGTCGACCAGCTCAGACATAACGGGGAGTACGCCCGGTGACTCGATTAAGCTGTATGCACTTGGCGGCATAGTGCTGGATGGGGGCAATACCAACGTTACCGGCCACAAGATCTTCAATCTGGGTGACGGCACCGTATCTGCCATCAGTACGGACGCGATCAACGGTGGGCAGCTGTTCGACAGCAACTCGGCCATTCGCACGGCCTTTGGCGGCGGCGCCGGCATCGATGCCAATGGCAACCTCACCAGTCCAAGCTATGCCTTGAACAGCGCCAACGCGATCAATGGCACCACGGGCTCGGCCACGAACGTCGGTGCCGGATTCACGAAGGTGGACCAGGCGCTCGGCAACCTGGACACGCGCGTCTCCACCAACGAAGGCGACCTGTCCACGCTCCAGACCGACGTGACCAATATCGACGGTCGCGTGACCACGGTCGAAGGCAATGTCTCCAACCTCACCACGCAAATCAATGAGGGCACTGTGGGCCTGGTGCAGCAGTCCGCGGCTGGCGAGATGCTGACAGTGGGCAAGGACACGGATGGTACGGAAGTGAACTTCACCGGTACGGATGGCGTTAGGACATTGTCGGGCGTGAGTGCCGGCGCCCTGTCGGCCACCAGCACACAGGCCGTCAATGGTTCGCAGCTGTTTGCCACCAACCAGGCCGTCGCTGGCCTTGATAGCCGGGTGACGACCAATGAGGGCGACATCTCCAGCATTGACGGTCGCGTGACCACGGTCGAAGGCGATGTCTCCAACCTGACCACGCAGATCAATGAAGGTTCGCTGGGCCTGGTGCAGCAGGATACGACCACGCGCACGGTGACCGTCGGCAAGGACGCCGACGGCACCCTGATGGACATCACCGGGACCGACGGCGCCCGCAAGATCACGGGCGTCGCCGCTGGCACGCTGTCGGCAAGCTCGGTGGATGCGGTCAATGGCTCGCAACTGTTCACCACCAACCAGGCCGTGACCGCGCTCGGCACGCGCGTGACCACCAACGAAGGCGATATCAGCACGCTCCAGACCGATGTGACCAACATCGACGGTCGCGTCACCACGGTCGAGGGCGATGTCTCCAACCTCACCACGCAGATCAACGAGGGTTCGGTGGGCCTTGTGCAGCAGGCCGCAGCGGGGCAGGCGTTGACGGTGGGCAAGGATGTCGACGGCAGCGAAGTCGACTTTGGCAATAACGTGGGTAGCGCGCGCAGGCTGCTCCGCGTCGCCGCGGGCACCGGCTCCCAGGATGCGGTCAACGTCTCGCAGCTGCAGTCCGTTGTCGATGGCATGGGCGGGGGCGCGTCGATCGACCCGGTCACGGGCGCCGTCACCGGTCCGACCTACAACGTGACCAACGCTGATGGCTCGCAGTCGCAAGTCACCACCGTCGGTGAGGCGGTCAGCAACCTGGACGGCCGCGTGTACTACAACACCACCCAGCTCACCAGCCTCAGCAACCAGATCAGCAACGGCAGCGTGGGTCTAGTGCAACAGGCAGCGGCGGGCCAACGGCTGACCGTGGGCAAGGACACCGATGGCACGGAGATCAACCTCGCCAATGTCAGTGGCCAGACCCGCACGATCAGCGGCGTCACTGACGGTGCCGTCACGGCCGTCAGCACCGAAGCGGTGAATGGCAGCCAGCTGCACGGTGTCAGCCGGTCGGTGGCCGTCGCCCTCGGCGGTGGAATGGTCGTCGATGCCGGTGGCGCGGTCTCGATGCCGTCCTATACGGTCACGAATGCCGATGGCAGCACTGCGACGGTGGCCGGAGTCGAAGGTGCCATCGGCAATCTGGACGGCCGCGTCCACAACAACACGGTGCGCATGGACAGCATGGAGTCCAGCGTCACGAATCTGACCACGCAGCTCCACAGCGGAGGTGTCGGCGTGGTGCAGCAGGCAGGGCCGGGCGAACGGCTTGAAGTCGGCAGGACCATGGACGGCACCTCGGTGAACTTCAGCGGCATGACCGGCGACCGCACGCTCGGCGGCGTGGCGGCAGGCACGGCCGACAATGACGCGGTGAACATGAGCCAGTTCAAGGCAGCTGGCGTGGTCGACCACAATGGCCACGCGATGACGGCCGTCACGTACACCAGTGCCGACAAGAACAGCGTCGTGCTGGGTGGAGAAGGGGCGGCCGCACCGGTGGCGGTGGGCAATGTCGCCGACGCCGTCTCCGATACCGACGCGGTGAATCTTCGCCAGGTCCGACAGAGCAGGGCCGAGGCGATCAGCTCGGCGAACAGCTACACCGACAGGCAGTTCAACAGTGCCATGGGCGAGATCGACAGCCTGCGTGGCGATATCGATGATCGCTTCATTGGCCAGGACCAGCGCATCGACCGCATCAGTGCGATGAACGGCGCGATGACGACCATGGCGTCCAGCCTGAGCGGCGTGCGCAGGGACAATCGCGTCGGCGTGGGTGCGGGTGTCGCCAATGGCAGGCTCGCGATGGCCGTGGGCTACCAGCGTGCGTTCGACAATGACGGTGCGACCTTCACCATCGGCGGATCGTTCACCGACGAGGACCGCACGATCGGCGTGGGTGGCGGATTCGGCTGGTAAGTCATTGCAGTCGCCCCTGCAGAACCGGGGCCGATCCAGGGCACGGGCGGAACTATCCGCCCGTGCCTTTTTGCTGCCAGTCCGGTCGTTCCCGCGCCGCTGGCCGCGCCAGGCGCCGTGCGCCTGGGTGAAACGCGTCGCTGGCACCCGGCCACTGCCGCCAGGCAGCGCGCCGGCAGGCCACCGAACGCAGCCACCCGCCTGCTGCCGCAACGCCACCTGCACGAGCGCGGGGTATTCTTTGCGACCCGCATGCAGGAAGCACGATATGAGCGCTGCTCCGTTCCGGTTGCTGCAGCTTGATCACGTGGTGCTGCGCGTGCGTGATCCCGCGGCGATGGAGGCCTTCTACTGCGGCGTGCTCGGTTGCAACGTCGAGCGCCGGGTGGATGCGGTGGGCCTGTTGCAGCTGCGCGCCGGCAACTCGTTGATCGACCTGGTTGCCGTCTCGGGCAAGATCGGGCGCATGGGTGGCGCCGCGCCGGGCGCCGAAGGCCGCAACATGGACCACCTGTGCCTGCGCGCCGATCCTTTCGATCGCGACGCGATCGTCCAGTACCTGCAATCCCACGGCGTCGAGATCGGCGAATTTGGTCGTCGCTATGGCGCGGAAGGCGAAGGTCCGTCGCAGTACCTGCTCGATCCAGAGGGCAATCTGGTCGAGCTCAAAGGCCCGCCGGACGAAGTGCCCATCGATACGGCGGCGTCGAACGCCAGCACCTGACCCACCGCTTCGCACCGCAGCCCGGGTAGGCGCAAGCCGCACCCGGGAAGCGCGCGGCACCCCGGGTCCGCTTGGCTTGCCCGGCTACGTTTCATCCAGAGACCCACGATGCCCACTGCCGCACCCGCACCTTCGCTGTCGATCTCCGTCCGCCTGCTGGCCCTGCTGCTCGGCGGGCTGGCGATGTTCGGGCCGTTCTCCATCGACACGATCTTCCCGGCGTTCCCGGCCATCGGCACGCAGTTCGGCGCCGACAAGCTGGCGATGCAGCAGACCATCAGCGTCTACCTGGTCGCCTACGCGCTGATGAGCATCGTGCACGGGCCACTGTCGGATGCGATCGGGCGCCGGCGCGTGATCCTCGGCGGACTGACGGTGTTCACGTTCGCCTCGGTCGGTTGCGCGCTGTCCACGGACCTGACCACGCTGCTGGTCTTCCGTGCGCTGCAGGGGTTGTCGTCGGGCGTCGGCCTGATCGTCGGCCGCGCGGTGATCCGCGACGTGCTGCACGGCCACGACGCGCAGCGGCTGATGAGCCAGGTGTCGATGATCTTCGGCGTGGCGCCGGCGGTGGCGCCGGTGATTGGTGGCTGGATCCTGGGCTGGAGCCACTGGCCGGCGATCTTCTGGTTCCTGGTGGCGTTCTCGCTGGTGCTGCTGGTGTTCACCTGGCGGACGCTGCCGGAGACCCACCCGGTCGATGCCCGCCTGCCGATGATTCCGCGCCGTCTGCTGCGCGATTACATCGCCATCGCCACCAACCCACGCTTCCAGCGCCTGGCGGCGGCCAGTGCCTTCAACTTCGCCGCTCTGTGGTTGTACATCGCCTCGGCACCGGCGTTCGTGCTCGATGTCCTCAAGCTCGACGAGCGCCAGTTCGGCTGGTTCTTCGTACCGATGATCAGCGGCATGGTGCTGGGCGCGTTCGTGTCGGGGCGCGCGGCCGGCAAGGTCAGTGGCGAAAAATTGGTGTCGATCGGGTTTGCCTGCTCGGCCGTGGCGATGCTGCTCAACCTGGGCTACAACCTGTGGACCGATGCGCCGCAGGTGCCGTGGGCGGTGCTGCCGATGATGCTCAATGCGTTCGGCATTGCCCTGGTGTTCCCGATCGTGACCCTGTCGATCCTCGACATGTACCCGCGCCAGCGCGGTTCGGCCTCGTCGATGCAGGCCTTCACCGGGCTGGTGCTCAACGCGCTCATTGCCGGCGTGCTGTCGCCGTGGATCAGCGACCACATGCTGTGGATGGTCGGCGTGGCCAGTACGTTCCTGCTGGTGGCGTGGGGGTTCTGGCGCTGGGAGGCACGAGTGGTACAGACGCAGTGCCCGGCCGAGCCGGCAGCAACGGTGCCCGAAGAGAGTCTCTAGGGCCTGCGACGCCGGCGAACGTCAGGCCTGGCGATACACCCGGCGCAGCAACTCGTGGAAGTGGTGCACGGCATTCTCGCGCAACGGATTCAAGCGGCCCGGCTGGTAGGAGCCCGACGCCATCCCGCGCTGCACGTCCTCGCAGATCGTGAGGTCCTCGAACTGCACCTCGTCGCTGAAGTTGAGGTCGGCCAGCCTGCGCTCGGCGGCTTCTTCCGACTCGTCCATCGCGTAGTAGAAATCGAACTCGACGCGGCAGCGGTCGACACCCTTGGCGATCACGCGGTTGGTCTGCAGCCGGCCCGGGACGATGTTGAGCATCGTGTTCGGCCACATCCAGTAGTACAGCGCGTCGCCGCTGCCGTAGAGGTCGTCGCCGCTCTCCAGCGGGCTCCACTGCAGCGAGTACCAGTCGTGGGTCTGCGTGACGTAGTTGCGGTAGTCGAGCAGGCGGTTCAACCCGGGGTGCACGTGCGGGACGTGGTAACCCTCCAGGTAATTGTCGATGTAGATCTTCCAGTTGCAGTTGATGTCGTAGCCGACGCGGCGATGGTGGCCGTAGCGTTCCAGATGGCGGTCGGCGCCGAGGCGCTCGTCGATGCCGGCGACCAGGGCGTCGAAGTCGATCGCGTGTTCGCCATCGACCGCCGCGAACACCAGGCCTTGCCAGACCCGCACCGCGAGCTGCGGCAGCCTGACGTCGCCGACGTTGAAGTCCGGCGCCGTGGTCATCTCGGGCGCCGAGCGCAGCACGCCATCGAGGGTGTAGGTCCAGCCGTGGTAGCGGCAGCGCAGCGACTTGGCCGCGAGGCCGTCGCAGGCCGCCAGCGGGCCGGCGCGATGGCGGCAGACGTTGTGGAAGACGCGGATCTGCTCGTCGGCGCCGCGCACGGCGATCACCGGCAGGCCGTTGAAGTCGGCGACGACATGGTCGCCGGCGTTCTGCAACTGGCAGACGTGGGCCAGGATCTGCCAGCCGCGGTCGAAAATGCGTTCGCGGTCCAGCGCGACGGTCGCCGGGTCGGCGTAGTAGCGCGCCGCCAGCGAGGTGGCACGATCGGCCGGCTGGGCGGCGAGGGCGGTGGCGTCGAGCAGGTCGGGACGGTTCATCGGCCAAGTATGCCCGCTGCCGAATCGACGGGAAGCCCCTGCCGGTTACGGTTCCCCGTTCAGGGCTTCGCCTGGGCCTGCTGCGCGGCCACCCGCGCTTCCACGTCCGCCAGCATGGCGTCGAGGTGGCTGCGATCGTAGGCGTGGCCTTTCATCACCACGGTGTCGATGCGACGGGTCGCGGTGATGTCGAGCAACGGGTCGGCATCGAGCAGCACCAGGTCGGCGGCCTTGCCGGCGGCGAGCGTGCCGTGGGTGTCGTCGTGGCCGAGGAAGCGTGCGCCGTTGATGGTCGCCGCCTGCAAGGCCTGCAACGGCGTCAGGCCGTGTTTGACCAGCAGCGCCAGTTCGTCGTGCAGGCCGATGCCCGGGTAGTTGAACGAATTGAGGAAGCCCGCATCGGTGCCGGCCAGGATCGTGACGCCCGCCGTCTGCAGCAGCGGCAACACCGAGGCATTGCGCTCGAAGCGCAGGTGGCGCGCGGCAACCGCAGATGCATCGTCCTTGGCCGCGCGCTCGACGCGCCAGCTGTACGTCGCCTGCAGGCCGGGGCCGATGTACTTGAGGTAATCGTCGTTGCGGTGGTCGTCCTGGTCCAGGTAGGCGACGACTTCGCTGCCGTTGAGGGTCGGGGTCACCGCCGTGCCGCGCTTGGCCATGCGCGCGTAGGTGGCCCTGGCCAGGTTCACGTCGAAGGTGGCGTTCCACTGGTTCCAGGCGTCGCGGCTGGTCATCTCGCCGCGGGCGATCGCCTCGCCCAGTTCCTTCTCCTTCGGCGATCCTGCCTTGAAGGCATAGTCGATGTGTTCAACCGAACTCAGCCCGGCGGCGCTGACCTCGTCGATCGTGATCGGGTAGGGCACGTGCGCGGAAGTCTTCAAACCGCGCCGCCCGGCCTCCTTCACCGCGGCCATGAACAGTTCCGGCGACAGCGTGTTGTCGGTGATCTTGACGAAGTCGACCTTCCAGCCCTGCAATTTGTCGAGCGCCTGGTTCAACTCGGCGATCGTGCCGATCTCGAGGTCGCCCGGCCAGATCGACTTGTAGCCTTCGATCTTCGGGCCGGAAGTGAAGATGGTCGGGCCGAGCAGCGTGCCCGCGGCCGTGGCAGCGCGCCATTCGAACACGCTCGGGCTCAGGTCGCCGGCAGCATCGCGCACGGCGGTGATGCCGTGGGCGACGTACAGCGGCAGCAGGTTGCGGTTTTCTTCGATCAGGGCTTCGCCGCCGCCGAAGTGCACGTGCATGTCCCACAGGCCCGGGATCGCGAACTTGCCGCTGGCAGCGACCGTCTGCGCGGCCTCGAAGCGGCTGGCCCGGGCATCGTCGACGATCGCCACGATCTTCGCCCCGCGCATGGCAATGGCCTGGTGCGGACGCTGCTTGCCGTCGACCACGTCGATGACGGTGGCATCGCGCACCAGCAGGTCGACACGCTCGCCGGCATGGAGCGCGCCGCTGGCCAGGGCGAGGGCGAGGGCGAGGGTGGAGGACAGCAGGGGCTTGTTCATCGTGGGGTGCTTCGGGGCAGCAATGCAGACGGGCGCCAATTGTGGACGCCCTGGCCGCGCCGCGCAGTGGTCGCGGTCACGGCGCCTGCCAACGCCCATGCTAGGTTTCGCCTGACACCACAATCTGCAATGTCTGCAAAGGATCGGCGATGCGCGTGCACTTCCATGGGGCGGCGGGCGAGGTCACAGGTTCCCTGCACGAGGTCGAGGCGGCCGGCCGGAGGCTGTTGCTCGACTGCGGGATGATCCAGGGCAGCCCGGAGGCCGAGCGGCGCAACCACGAGTCGTTCCCGTTCGATCCGGCGGCGCTGGATGCGCTGCTCATCAGCCATGCCCACATCGACCACATCGGTCGCGTGCCGCTGCTGGTCCGGCGCGGCTTCAAGGGCCCCATCTACGCGCAGGAGGCCACTGCCGAGCTGATGCCGGTGATGCTGCTCGATGCCGCTTCAATCCAGGAAGGCGACGCCGAGCGCGCCAACCGTCATCGCCGCCAGGGCGAGCCGGAAGTCCTGCCTCTGTACACGCGCGAAGACGTGCATGCGGCGATGGCGCAGGTGCGCAAGCTGCCGTACGACCAGCGCAGCGAGCTGCTGCCTGGCATCGACCTCGCCTTCCGCGACGCCGGCCACATCCTGGGTTCGTCCAGCGTGGAAGTCTGGGCGGACGGACGCAAGCTGGTGTTCTCCGGCGACCTCGGCCCGAAGGGCACGCCGATCCTGCGCGATCCGGCCAGCATCGACCGCGCCGACCTGGTGCTGATGGAGTCGACCTACGGCGATCGCCTGCATCGCGATCGTGCGCAGACCATCCGCGAACTCGGCGACATCCTCGATACGGCATGGCGCGAGGGCGGCAACGTGCTGATTCCCGCATTCGCGGTCGGGCGCAGCCAAGAGCTGCTGTACTGGTTCGCGCGGCATTGGGACGAATGGGAGATGGGGCGCTGGCAGATATTCCTCGACAGCCCGATGGCGGCGAAAGTGGTCGACATCTACGACCGCCATGCGGAACTGTTCGACGAGGATGCGCGGCGCGTGTGGCAGGACAAGCCCAGTCCATTCCGGCTGCCCAACCTGCATGTCACCGCGTCGCGCGAGGAGTCGATGGCGATCAACCGCATCGAGCGTGGCGCGATCGTGATCGCCGGTTCCGGCATGGCCAACGCGGGCCGCATCCTCCATCACTTCCGCCATCGGCTGGATCGCCGGCAGACGCACGTGGTGTTCGTCGGCTACCAGGCCGAAGGAACGCTGGGCCGCCGCCTGGTCGATGGTGCTTCGTGGGCGCGCATCCATGGCTCCGATGTGCGGGTCAATGCGCAGCGCCATACCGTGGGTGGGTTGTCGGCGCACACCGACCAGAAGGGCCTGATGGAGTGGTATGGCGCGATCGCCGGACATCCACCGCTGGCGCTGGTGCACGGCGAGGACAAGGCGCGGGAAGCGTTGGCCGGTGAAATCGGAGAGCGGCTCGGCACGCAGGCGGTGCTGGCGAGGCCGGGAATGGTGCTCGAGGTGTAAGGGCATCCCGGTGACGCCGGGATGCATCTGGCACCTGACGCGCTACGGACTGCGCCGCAACGCGATCGTTTCCCAGGTGGCCACCAGCACCAGGATCAGGGTCGTCGCCACGCCCAGCGCAAGCGCCGACAACAGGTGCGAGTACGCGGCAGGCGCGAGCGCGGCCAGCAGCAGCACCCCGGCGCAATGCGACAGCGGCGGTGAACGGCGGTCGTGGCTGACCCACTTGAACAGCGCGTTGCCCACCAGATACAGCGCCGGCCCACCGATGATCGCGGCGATGCCGGCGCTGTCGGCGTGGGCGGGATGGGACAGCACGAGCTCGTCGGCGACCGCGCAGACGATCACGCCGCCGATGATCAGCAGGTGCAGGTAGGTATAGGCCAGCCGCGCCAGGCGGCCCGGGTCGTCGGAGTGCGAAATGCGGTGGCTGGCGCGCTCGGCGCCGCTGTCGAAATAGATCCACCACATCGCCACGCTGCCCAGGAATGCGCTGACGAAGGCGATTACCGTCGGTGCGGTCCAGGCCTGGCCGGCGAAGGTCGCGCCGGTGACGAGGACCGATTCGCCCAGCGCGATGATCACGAACAGCGCGCAGCGTTCGGCGAGGTGGTGGCCGTCGACGTCCCAGTCGTGCGTGCTGGCGCGCCCCAGGCCCGGCACCCAGAAGTACAGCGCCGGCGAGGCGTATTCGATTGCCACCGCGATGAGCCAGCAGCCGGCGCGGGCCGGTCCGTCGGCCAGTGCGCCAACAACCCAGAACAGCCCTGACATCGACAGCCACAGGGAGATGCGCACAAACGTCCGGTAGTGGCCTGCGCTGTCGCCACGCATCACGTACGCGACGAACACGCTGCGTCCGACCTGCATCGCCGCGAACACCACGCCGAAGACCAGCCCGCGATCGCCGAATGCCTGAGGAATCGACGAGGACAACAGCAAGCCGCCAAGCATCAGCGCGAACAGCATCACCCGCACCGGGGCACGTTCGGGATCGAGCCAGTTGGTGACCCACGACGTGAAGATCCACAGCCACCACACCGCCAGGAACAGCAGCAGCGTCTGCAACGCGCCGTGCACGCTCAGATCGGCAAGCAGGGCATGCGAAAGCTGGGTGACCGCGAACACGAACACCAGGTCGAAGAACAGCTCGACCATGGCGACGCGGTTGCTCTCTTGTTGGCCGCGCGGACGCAGCAGGGAAGTGGTCATCGCGCGGGAGAGCTCAGTGGCGCCGGTGGCGGTTGGCGAACGCCAGCAGCAACAGGCCGCCGATGATCGACACGTTCTTCATGAAGTGCAGCAGTTGCGCACCGCGCTGTGGCCCGGCCAGCGACCAGAACGGGTGCGACACCAGTGCGTCGACCAGCATCGCCACGGCGGCCAGGGTGGCCGTCCAGCGCAGCTGCCAGCCGGCGGCGATTGCCAGGCCCAGCAGCAGTTCGGCGGTGCTGGCGATGGCGGCAGCGGCGCCGATCGCTTCCCCGCCGGCCCAGGAGAGCAGGCGGTAACTCCCCATGGCGATGAACACGCTGGCCACCAGCACGCGCCCGGCCAGCCATCCGGCATTGCGCTCCATAAGCCTGTCCTTGTGCGACTTGGGCGAAGGGTCGCATAAACCGCCCACGACCGCCGCGAGGCCCCCTGGGGCGCCTCGAGCTCCGTTGCCCCCGCCCGAACCCCTCCCAGGCGAGCCGGCAGCGGCCTCTGTGGGCGGGCGCCGCCTTAACCGGCGGGCCCGGTTCCGGCCCCCGGACTGGCAGCCGGCCCGCCTTTCGCGTAGAGTCCGCCCCGTTCAGCGCACGGCTGCCTCCCCGCAAGGGTACGTTTCCCAGGTATGCCCGCCGTTGGCCCAGCACATTGGGCCAGTCAACACGGCTTTTATCCCGCACGTCTTTCGTCGCGCAGACACGGCCCGGAGCATCCGGCAGCCGTCCAATTCGATCGCTCACAGCGCGGTATCAGGGAACGCTGGAGTCATCACCGCGACAATCGATCGCGCGTCCGCGTTTTTGCGTGGGCGTGACGGGCGTCGCGAGCACAAGGAGTTCCACCACATGACGTTCGAAACCCTCGGGCTTTCGCCCGCGTTGCTGCGCGCGCTCGCAGACCAGAATTACACCGTCCCGACCCCGATCCAGGCCGAAGCGATCCCGCTGGCCATGGCCGGCCACGACCTGCTCGGCGGCGCCCAGACCGGCACCGGCAAGACCGCTGCCTTCGGCCTGCCGCTGCTGCAGCGCATGTCCAAGCAGACTCCGGTCAACGGCTTCCGTCGCCCGCGCGCGCTGATCCTGGTGCCGACCCGCGAGCTCGCGGTGCAGGTCACCGAGAGCCTGCGTGGCTATTCCCGCCACGTGCGCCTGAGCATCGCCGCCATCTTCGGTGGCGCCGGCATGGGCCCGCAGGTGGAGTTGTTCCGCCGCGGCGTCGACGTGCTTGTCGCCACCCCGGGCCGCCTGATCGACCACATGGAGCGCGGCACCGTCAAGCTCGATGCGATCGAAGTGCTGGTGCTCGACGAAGCCGACCGCATGCTCGACATGGGCTTCCTGCCGGCCATGAAGCGCATCCTCGCCAAGCTGCCGCGCGAGCGTCAGACGATGCTGTTCTCGGCCACGTTCGAGTCGCAGCTCAAGCAGCTTGCGCTTGAATTCATGCATCACCCCAAGCAGGTGCAGGTCGCCGCGCAGAACACCATCGCCGAGACCATCGTCCACCGTGCCCACCCGGTTGATGTCTCGAAGAAGCGTGACCTGCTGGTGTCGATCCTGGCCGCTCGCCACACCGATCGCGCGATCGTGTTCGGCCGCACCAAGCACGGCTGCAACCGCCTCGCCGAGCAGCTTGAAGAGTCGGGCCTGGCGTCGGTCGCCATCCACGGCAACAAGAGCCAGGCGCAGCGCCAGAAGGCCCTGCGCGACTTCAAGTCGGGCAAGGCACGCGTGCTGGTCGCCACCGACGTCGCCGCGCGCGGTCTGGACATCCCCGACCTGCCGCTGGTGATCAACTACGACCTGCCGATGGTTGCCGAAGACTACGTGCACCGCATCGGCCGTACCGGCCGTAACGGCGCCAGCGGTGAAGCGCTGTCGCTGGTCGCACCGGAAGAGGGCGGTCTGCTGCGCCAGATCCAGCGCATGCTGAAGGCCGACATCGAGCTGGTCTCGGTTCCGGGCTTCGAGGCGAGCCGTCCGATCCAGATGAACGCTCCGATCCCGAACCCGCGCGGCGCCAGCCAGCCGCGCAAGCCGGCCCATCGCCCGCACGGCAAGCCGGCGGCGCGTCATGCGCACGCAGGTCCGAAGCAGCATCGCAGTGGCGAGCGCAGCGGCAGCCAGGCCGGCCGCGGTTCGCGCAGCGGCTTCAGCGGCTGAGCCACGCGGTAGCAAATAAAAAGCCCCGGTCGCCAGACCGGGGCTTTTTTGTTGGGCGCTCACGCCTCGGGCGGATCCGAATCCAGTACCTGCACGGGCGTGCCGCCGCCGGTCGACTCTTCCGTCATCCGCGAATCGGTGACCAGCATCACCACGCCCGGGCTGAGCAGCGGCAATACCGCGGCGACGAAGTCGTGCGGAATCACCACGCGATCGATCGTCTCCGGGCCCAGCAACAGGCCCGAAGGGTCAGTACCGCCGGGGATGCCGATCGCACTCCAGTTGGGCATGCGCGTGCCCGGCAGCAACGGGTTGTCGCCAGGCAGGAAGCCGTCCTTGACGATGTAGGCGTGCGTGCCAAGCGGCTTTTCCGGGTTGCGGATCAGCACGCGCGAGCGCCCGATCTCGATGCCGTTGCGATAGACGATGACGCGCTGGTCGGCGCCGCTGAGCAGGATCGACACGGGACCTTCGGTCGATACTTCCGGTCGCCAGCGGTACTTCTGACCAGTGTCGAGCGGCGGAATCGCCGCGTCGGCACCGGTGTGCGGATCAATCGGACTCAGCGCACCCGGGTGGACGATGTCCTCGGGTGACTTGCCTTCCTGCGACACGACCACCGTCATGCCCATGTTCGACGAGTCGAACAGGTGGCGCGCGAATTCGGACGGCAGGTGCACGCAGCCATGCGATTCGGGATAGCCCGGCAGGCCACCGGCATGCAGCGCGACGCCATCCCACGTCAGCCGCTGCATGTACGGCATCGGCGCGGCGTTGTATTTGCTGGAACGGTGGTCCTTGTCCTTCTGCAGGATGGTGAATACACCGGTCGGTGTTTCGTATCCCTTCCTGCCGGTGCTGACCGTGGTCACACCGATCGGAATGCCATTGCGGTACACGTACGCGCGTTGCTCGGTCAGGCTGACCACCACCGCGAGCGGACCGGCGCGATTGTCACCTCCCCAGATCCATTCGCCGGGCTTGAGCTGCGCCGGCGTGAGCGTGGCCGGGCTCGATTCGCGCGCACCCCACGAGGGCACCGCCGAATGCGCTGTCGCGCTGAGGGCCAATGCCAGGGCCAGGGCATTGGCAAGCAGAGTACGTGACATCGACGATTCCATCCTTGAATTGAGTAAAGCGTAGCCTCGCGCGCCAGCGGGAGCCAGCAAGCTGGCTATCCCAGGCAGCATCGCAGGGGAGGTCAGCCGGACGTGGCGCGCGGAGTGGCGGCGTGATGCACGAAGGCGTCGCGCTTTTGTCGCGCGGCCGGGCAGTTGAGCAGCGCCGAGCGCGCCAGCCAGGCCTGGTCCGGGTAGTACGAGAACACGAACTGCCCGCCCTTGAGCAGGTCGATCATCGGCTTGGCCACGGCACTGCGCACGGCCGGGCACCCCCAGCTGCGGCCGAGCCGCCCCATGCGCCTGGCCTGCGTCGGATCGACGTACGGCGCGCCATGCATGACGATCGCGCGCGCCATCGCCGCATCGTTCACGCCCGGCTCCAGCCCCTGCATGCGCAGCGAGTAACCGTTCTTGCCGGTATACGTATCGGCGGTGACGAACAGCCCCAGGCTGGACTGATGGCTGCCATCGCGATTGGAAAAACGCGTGGCAAGGTTGTCACCCGACCCTTGGCCGTGTGCGACGACCTCTTCGTACAGCAGTTTTCCAGCGGCCAGATCGAACACCCACAGACGCGGCAGCAACGACGGCCGGCTGTAGTCGATCACCGCCAACCGCCGTGCGCTCGCGCCAACGCCACTGGCCTGCGCGCACTGCATCGCCGCCTGCGCCAGGTCCAGCACCTTCGGGTCGGCGCCGGGGGCAAGAGTCGCCAGCGGCGAGGCCGGCAGCGACGCCGCCGCCATCGCCGGCGACAGCTTCAGTGCAACAGGCTCGCTGGCCTTGCGCGTGGCAAGGCCCGGCGTGGCCGGCAACAGCGCTGCGGCGGCCAGGAGGAGGGTGCGGGGTCTGAGCATCGGGGCATTGTACGTAAGGCGTTGCTGAACCACGTATTTTGCGGCTGAACGTTCGAATTCAAGCGCCGTCCAGTCAGGCGCGGTGCTGTTCAGATTCGTGAGCGCTGACCGCAAAAAAAAAACAGGCCGGCATGAGCCGGCCTGTTCCATGTTGCGGCGGGCCGGATCAGCCCTTCTGCGCTGCGATCCAGCGATCGATCTTGGCCTCCAGGATGCTCAGCGGCACCGCACCGTCCTTCAGCGCCTCGGCGTGGAACTCGCGGATGTCGAACTTCGGACCCAGCTCCTTCTCAGCCTTCGCACGCAGCTCCTTGATCTTCAGCTCGCCGATCTTGTATGCCAGCGCCTGGCCCGGCCAACCGATGTAACGCTCGGCTTCCGCAGTGGCCTGCGTCTCGCTTTCGGCCGAATTGTCGAGCATGTACTTGATCACCTGCTCGCGCGTCCAACCCTTGCTGTGCAGACCGGTGTCGGTGACCAGACGGATCGCACGCCACAACTCGTTCTGCAGATAGCCGAAGTAGTTGTACGGATCGGTGTAGACACCCAGGTCCTTGCCCAGCGACTCCGCGTACAGACCCCAGCCCTCGGCAAACGCGGTCTCGCCACCAAAGCGACGGAACGCCGGCAGGTTCTTCAACTCCTGCTGCAGCGCCAGCTGGAAGTGGTGACCCGGAATCGCCTCATGCAGGTACAGATCCTCGGCGTCCCACGTCTTGCGCGTCGGCAGATCGTAGGTGTTGACGTAGAAGATGCCCGGACGCGTCCCGTCCTCGCTCGGGGTCATGTACTCGCCACCGGCAGCCGACTGCGCGCGGAACGGCTCGACCGGACGGATCTCGAACGGCGACTTCGGAATCAGCGAGAACTGCTCCGGAATCTTCGCGTTGATCTTCGCCTCGAGCGCGCGGTAGTACTCCAGCAGCGCCTTCTCGTCCTTGAAGCTGAAGCGCGGATCGGTCTGCATGAACTTGAAGAAGTCCTGCATCGAACCCTTGAAGCCGACCTGCTCCATGACCTTGTGGATCTCGCCATGGATGCGCGCGACTTCGTCCAGGCCGATCTTGTGGATCTGGTCCGGGGTCAGGTCGGTGGTGGTGCTCTGCTTGGCGTTGAAGGCATACCACTCCGCACCACCCGGAAGCTTGTCCAGGCCGACGGTGTCGCGGGTCTTGGGCAGGTAGTCGTTCTTGATGTAGTCGCGCAGCTTCGTGTACGACGGCATCAGCTGGTCGGCGATGAGCGCGCGGTAGGCGTCGGTCAGGCGCTTCTTGTCGGCGTCGGAGAAGTCCTTGGGCATCTGCGTGATCGGGCCCCAGAACAGCGTGTCCTCGGGCTTGGGCTTGATCAGCGCGTCCAGCTGCGGGATCACCTTGATCATCAGCGCCTTGGGCTGCACCACGCCGGCGGTGACACCTTCGCGCATGCTCGTGATGGCCGAGTCGAACAGGGGCGGCAGCTTGCCGGCGCGTGCCAGCCAGTTGTCGTAGTCCTTGACCGTCTTGAACGGCTGCGCGCCGGTGCCCGAGCCAAGCTGCACGGCCAGCGACGGCAGCGAATGCATCTGGTTGATCGGCAGCTGCCAGTCCGGGTACTTGAACGAATCGAGCGTGTCCTTCGCGTCCTCAACGAAGATCTCGTAGCTCAGCAGGTCCTGGCCACTGAGGCCGTCGCTGCCGATGGCTTCGATCTTGGCCAGCCACTGCGTGGTGAACTGCTTGGTCTGCTCGCGGTACTGCGCGGAGAAGTAGTCGGGCAGCTGGTCGTTGTAGCGAGGGTCGCCCTGGAACGTGGCGGCCAGCGGGTTGAGCTTGAGGTTGGCTTCCCAGTAGTCGGCGTACAGCTTGTTGAGCTGGTCGGCCTTGGCCTGTGAATTCTGGGCCGCGGCCGGGGCGGCCGGTGCTGCGATTTCGGTGGCGGGCTTGCAGCCGGCGATCGCCGCGGTGACGGCGAGGGCAAGCAGGAGCGGGCGAAGCGTCATGGGTGGATCTCCTGGTGAATGCAGGGTCTTGAGCCCCTCCCGCTTGCGGGAGAGGGTTGAGGTGAGGGGGTGCGCGGCGTCAGCCGCCAGCCTTCTCCGAAACGATCCAGCGGTCGATCTTGCCCTCGAGGATCTCAAGCGGCACTGAACCGTCCTTGAGCACCTCGGCGTGGAACCGGCGCACGTCGAACTTCGGGCCCAGCGCCTTCTCGGCGCGGTCGCGCAGTTGCTGGATCTTCAGTTCGCCCATCTTGTACGCCAGCGCCTGCGCCGGGATCGCCATGTAGCGCTCGGCTTCTGCGGTGGACTGGGTCTCGCTCTCGGCGGAGTTGTCGAGCATGTACTGGATCACCTGTTCACGGGTCCAGCCCTTGCTGTGCAGGCCCGTGTCGACGACCAGCCGGATCGCGCGCCACAGTTCGTTCTGCAGGTAACCGAAATACGAATAGGGATCGGTATACACCCCCAGGTCCTTGCCCAGCGATTCGGCATACAACCCCCAGCCTTCGCTGAAGGCCGTCTCGCTGCCAAAGCGGCGGAACTTGGGCAGGTTGGTCAGCTCCTGCTGGAGTGCGAGCTGGAAGTGGTGGCCCGGGATGGCTTCGTGCAGGTAGAGGTCTTCGGCATCCCAGGTCTTGCGCGTGGGCAAGTCATACGTGTTGACGTAGAAGATGCCGGGGCGTGTGCCGTCCTGGCTGGGACGCTGGTAGGAACCGCCGGCCGCGGACTGCGCGCGGAACGCCTCGACCGGTCGGATTTCGAACGGCGCCTTCGGCGTCAGCGAGAACTGCTGCGGGATCTTCTCGTTGATCTTCGCTTCCAGGCTGCGGTAGTAGGCCAGCAGCGCCGGCTCGTCCTTGAAGCTGAAACGCGGATCGGTCTGGACGAACTTGAAGAACTCTTTCATCGAGCCCTTGAAGCCGGTCTGTGTGACGACCTTGCCGATCTCGCCATGGATGCGCGCGACTTCATCCAGGCCGATCTGGTGGATCTGTGCCGGCGTCAGGCTGGTTGTGGTGGTGTTGCGCGCGTTGAACGCATACCAGGCCGCGCCATTGGGCAGCGAGTCCAGGCCCGAAGTGGCACGCGTGGCCGGCAGGTACTCGTCGTTGATGAAGGCGCGCAGCTGGCGATAGGCTGGCATCAGCTGGCCTTCGATCATCGCCTTGTACTCGGCGATGAGGCGTTGCTTGTCGGCATCGGAGATGCCGGTCGGGAAGGTCTTGATCGGGCCCCAGAACAGCGTGTCCTCGGCCTTGTCCTTGATCAGCGCATCGAGTTGCGGGATCACCTTCACCATCAGCGCGCGCGGCTGCACCACGCCGCTCTTCATGCCTTCGCGGCTGTTGGCGATGGCCTGCCCGAACAGCGCCGGCACAAGCGACGCGCGCTTGCGCCAGTTTTCGTAGTCGGCCGGCGTCTTGAACGGTTGCGCGCCGGTGCCCGAACCGAGCTGGGCGACGGTGGCGGCGATGTTGTAGAACTGGTTGACCGGTTGCTGCCAGGTCGGGAACTGCTCGGCTTCCAGCGACTTCTCGCGATCGCGCACGAAGATCTCGTAGCTGAGCAGGTCCTGCCCGGCGAGGCCATCGCTGCCGGCCGACTTCACCGACTGCAGCCAACGCGTGTTGAAGTCGTGCATCTGCTGGCGGTACTGCGCCGACAACGTGTTGGGCAACTGGTCGTTGTAGCGGTTGTCGCCCTGGAACGTGGCCTGCAGCGGGTTGAGCTTGAGCAACTCTTCCCAGTACTGCTCATAGAGGGCGTTGAGCCGCGTCGCTTTGGCTGTCTGCGATGCGGTTGCCGGTGTGTCGGCGGCGAAGGCCGGAACGGCCGCGGCCGTGGCGAGGGTCAGGGCAAGGGCGAGGGCAAGCGGGCGCAGCAACGGCATGTAGGATCCCCTGGCAAGGCAAGGCCCAAGCATGGCCGAGGCGGGCGAGGGGCGCTCAGGTCGGAAGTCACGGAATGGGTGATCCATGCCCAGGGCCCGCCCTAGACCGCGGCCGCTTCCTCACGCAGCTGCTGTGCCCGGGCTTCACCCAGATAGCGCGTGATGCCTGCACGTACCAGGTAGATCAGCGGAATAAGCGCGATCGCGGCCAGCATCTTGTAGGCATAGTTGACCGTGCTGACGGCCAGGAACAGTGACGTCGGCCACTTCTGCGGCCCCAGCACGAAGGCGATGTAGAGCACGACGAAGCTGTCCACCAGTTGCGACACCGCGGTGGAACCGGTCGCGCGCAGCCAGACGTGTTTCTCGCCGGTGATGTTGCGGATGCGGTGGAACACGGCCACGTCGATCAGCTGCCCGAGCATGAAGGCGACCAGCGAGCCGGCAATCGTCCACAGGCCCTGGCCGAACACCGCCGCGAACGCCGCCTGGTAATCGGCCACGCCTTGCGGTTGCGCCGCCTTGACCCACCAGTCGGCCGGCGCGATGGCAATGGCGGCGAAGGCGAACACGAAGCCATAGACGATCAGCACGGCCGCCAGCCACGAGATCATCCGCACGCCGCGGCGCCCGAAGAACTCGTTGATGACGTCGGTCATCAGGAACACCACCGGCCACAGCAGCGTGCCGGCGGTGAAGCTCAGCGAGCCGGTCTGGCCGAACAGGTTCCACTCCAGCGGCGCGATGCCGAGGGTGTCTTCGAGCGCGAAGATCTTGACCCCGATGAACTCGGCCAGCACCGCGTTGACGCAGAAGAACGCGCTCAGGACGATGAACAACCACACCGCGCGGTCGTGCAGCGTGCGTCCCTGCAGGCTCATGCAGTGCAACTCATGCGCGCGGGGCGGCCGGTGGCGAGAACGGAATGGTGTCGGGCGATACGGCGCCGCCGGAAATGATGAAGCTCATCGCCTGGTCGACGCTCCAGTCGGTCGGGGTGATTTTCTCCACCGGCACGATCTCGAGGTAGCCCGACGTCGGGTTCGGTGTCGTCGGCACGTACACCGCCGCAAGCTCGCGGCCGGTGCCCTGTTCGCGCAGGACGCGGGTGACGAAGCCGATCGACTTCATCTCCGTGTGCGGGAAGTCGATCAGCACCACGCGCTGCGTGCCGTCGGGCTTGGTCTGCAGGATGTTGAGCAGCTGGCGTGCGCTGCTGTAGATGGTGTTGGCCAGCGGAATGCGCAGGATCAGTGCTTCGAACCAGCGCAGCATGCGCTGGCCGAACACGCGCCGTGCCATCACCCCGGAGAACAGGATCACCGCCACCGTTGCCAACATCGCCAGCACCGTGGTGACCCACGGTTGCACCAGCCAGGCCAGCGACTGCGGGTAGGTCGATGACAGGTTCTGGAGCATCGGGCCGATCAGCGGCTGGCTGATATCCGACAGCAGCACGAACACGAACTTGACGACGACCCAGGTCAGCCAGATGGGCAGGAGCGTGAGCAGGCCAGTGAGGAACAGCTTCTGCAGGCTGGGACGGGTCGAGGCGGGGCGGCCGCCGGGGATGGGATCGGACATGGCGCGGATTGTAGGGCACCGCCCGGGTTGCGTGCCGGTGGTCAGTCCAACCGCCAGACGCGGTCCGAGCGCCGGCTACGCGGCGCTCCCGACCTCAGCGCTCACGGACCAGGCGGAAGCCGACGTCGTCGTAGCCGCGTTCGGCCACCAGCGTGCGATGGTCCTGGCGGCTGCGCCACGATTCGCCCGCGACCTGGCGCTGCTGGCAGTTGCTGCCGCAGTCGCGCAGCCACATCGACATCGCGCGGTTGCCGGAGTCATTGCGAAGGTGCGCCGCTTCCTCGGCACTGGGCAGGCGGTAGCGGCGGCCGGTCTGCTCGCTGTACCACTGCGCGTAGGCCTGGGCGTCGTCGAGCGAGATGCACACGACCGGGTCGTTCTCGTCCTGGCTGAAGCCGGGCTTCTGCCAGTCGCGCGGATCGATCATGCGCAGCAGCGATGCGCGTTCGCGGCACAAGGCCGGGGTGCGGCCGTTGGATGCGGCGAAGCGCGCGTACTCGCGGCGAGAGATCGGCCGCGGGGTCAGGGCCATGCTGACCTTGGCGCTGGCTTGCGAGGTCACGTCGATGGTCGCCCCGCGTGCGAGGCCCTTCGGCAGCGACTTGGCCTGGGCCAGCAGGCGCGGGTCGAGCTTGTGCGGCAGGTCCAGCTGCGCGGCCAGCGCCGTGGTGCGCTGCACCTCGGCCTTGTCGCGGCGGCGGACCGCCTGTTCGAGGCGGGCATCCAGCGCCTTGCCGGCCTGTTCGCGCAGCGCGGCCTGGGCCTTGGAGCTGGCCGTGCCGGTCTGCTGGCCCAGGTTGTTGGCATGCGTCAGCAGGTCGTTGGCGCGCTGGTCCTTGTCCTCGCGGATGCTGCGCGTGATCTGCGTGGACAGGGCCGCGGTGAGGTCGTCGATGGACTTGGCGACGTCGGGGTGGGTGCTGTCGGTGTGCCATGCAAGCAGGACGCTGTCCATGGCATTGGCGTCGTCGGGTTCGGTGAGGCGTCCGCGCGCCATCTGCTGGCGGGCGTCGTCGAGCGCGCGTTGCAGCGGCGCTTCCGGAAGCGGCTGCAGCATGGCATCGGTCGGATCGTCGGTGCTGGATGCGGTGGGTTCGGTAATGGCCACCTGCGCCGCCGGCGGTGCGTCGCCGTCGTCGTCCTTGCGTCCGATGCTGAAGCCAAGCACCACCAGCGTCACCGCGGCGACGGCGAGCGCCGCCCACATCGGTGTCGCCCAGCGCCGCGACGGACGCAGGCGTTCAAAAATCTCAAGCGCCGCGGTCCACGGCTTGCGCTGCTGCACGGCGCGGATGGCGTTGGCCATCTGTGCGGCATCCTGGAAGCGGTGCGCTGCCTGCTTGGTCAGCGCGCGATTCATGAAGCGCTGCCAGTGGTGCAGGTGTTGCGGCAGTTTCGGGATCGGATCCTGCGCGTGCATCACCGCCATCGACAGCGCATCGGCGGCCTCGAACGGCAGGCGTCCGGTAAGCATCTCCCACAGCAGCACGCCAAGGCTGTAAAGGTCGGCACGACCGTCGACGTCTTCGCCGCGCGCCTGTTCCGGCGCCATGTAGGCGGTGCTGCCAACGGCGAGGCCGGCCGCGGTGACACGCGGGCCAAAACCGCGGCGCAGCGCGATGCCGAAGTCGGCGAGCAGCACGCGTTCGCTGTCGTCGAACAGGACGTTCTCGGCCTTGACGTCGCGATGGACGACGCCGCGCGCATGGGCGTAGTCGAGCGCCGACAGCAGCGTCAGCGCCACTTCGAGCGCGCGCGGTTCGTCCTTGCTCAGGTCGCGCTGGCCGAGGTGGCCGCGCGGCAGGTACGGCATCGCGTAGTAGGGCAGGCCCTCGCGGGTGCGGCCGACTTCGTGGATGGTGACGATGTTGGGGTGTTCGAGGCGCGCGATGGTGCGCACTTCATTCTCGAAGCGACGGCGACTGACTTCATCGGCCAGTGCCAGTGGCAGCATCACCTTGATGGCGACCTCGCGCGACAACGCGATCTGGTTGCCCAGATACACGGTTGACATGCCACCGTGGTTGATCACCTTGTGCAGGTGAAAGCCGGTGATCTCCGGTAGTGGCGGTGCGTTGTCGATGTTGGATGCTGATCCGGACATCGCGTCCCCCTGTCGCGAAACGGGAGCATACGCCGTCAAATAGCAAAGCTCACGACGCGATCCTCACATCTGGGATGTGAAGACGAATGTGATGACGCACAGCGTCAGTTTATGTCGAAATCAGGGCAAAAATGGCTTGTTTCAAGGCACTTCTGCTGTGTCCCGATGCTTGGTTTTTTGCCTGACGTAGAGCTGTTTGCGCAGACGGGCGACAACATCACCTTCGCTGTCGATCACCTCGGTGTTGAACCATCGCAGCGTCTTGCTGCCGGTGGCAGTGGCCTGGCGCAGTTCGACGAGGACGCTGTCATCGAGGCGGAAGTCGGCATGGACCGTGCCGCGTCCGGGCTTCACGAATTCGATTTCCGCCGCCTTGTCCCAGACCCAGTACCCCGGTCCGAGCGCGTTCATCGTCAGCAGCATCCAGAACGGATCGGTCATGGCGAACAGGCTGCCGCCGAAGTGCGTGCCGACGTAGTTGCGGTTCCAGGGGCGCATGCGCAGCTCGACATGGGCATGGCGGTAGTCGGCGGCGATGGCGGTGACGCGGATGCCGCTGAACAGGAACGGCGGCCAGACATTGAGGCCGAGGCGCAGGTGGCTCGCTTTCATTCGGGCTTGGGGAGCGGGTGGGGCGGATAGCCTGCCATACGGGGCCGTATTGAGGAAGTCCGGCCGCCTCCGGAGGATCAGAACAGCAGCGACGACATCCTGCGCCGGTAGCGGCCGACCAGATCTTCGTCCTCGACCACGCGGAACGCATCGATCAGGGCCTTGCGGGGCAGGCCTTCGGCGTAGGTGCGGTCGCGCCGGAGCATCTCGAGGAACTGCTCCAGCCCGGCCTCGGCATTGCCGTCGATGATGTGCAGGGCGCCCAGCAGGTGACGGGCGCGCAGGTCGTCGGGATTGCTGGCGATGGAGGCCTCCAGCACGGCAGCCGACGGCGCGTCCTTCAGCAGCGAGGCGAACTGCAGCCGCGAGCGGGCGCGCAGGGCGCGGTCATCGGTGGCCAGGTTGGCAGGCAGGCCGTCGAGGAGCTGCTCGGACTCCTGCGCCGCGCCGGTCTTGAGCAGCGCCAGGGCCAGCTCAAGGCGGAGTTCGCCCGCATCCGGATTGGCGGCCACTTCGCCGCGCAGGCGGACCACTTCCGCGTGCGGATCGGGCTCGGGCGCGGCGACTTCGGCAGCCTCGGGTTCGGCGGCAACGCCCGGCTCGACGCCGTGGTGCTTGAGGAACTCGCGAATCTGACCCTCCGGCAGCGCGCCGGGGAAGCCGTCGACCAGCTGGCCGTCCTTGACCAGGAACACGGTCGGGATCGAGCGCACCTGGAAGGCGCCGGCCAGTTGCGGCTCCTTGTCGACATCGACCTTCGCCAGCTCGAACGCGCCGTTGTAGTCGGCGGCAAGCTTCTCGAGAATCGGGCCGAGTGTCTTGCAGGGGCCGCACCACTCCGCCCAGAAGTCGACCAGCACCGGGGTCTGCAGGGACTTCTGCAGCACCTGCGCCTCGAAGGTGTCGGCGGTGGCGTCGAAGACGTAGGGGGAGGCGGGTTCGGTCGTCATCGGCTGGGCTCGGTTCGGCTCGGTGGGTCAGTGGCAACAGATGGGGGCGCGCCCGCGGGTTGGCAAGCATTGCGGCGGCGGTCGGCACGCTAGCATGAAGGCTCGCATTTCTGACCCGCCGGACGCCGTGAACCCTGCAAGCCGCCACGCCACGATGTTGGATCGCCATGCCGGCACGCTGGCCGTGCTGTGTTGCCTCGCTGCCATTTTCACGTTCGCCGCGGCGCTGGCGCCGTTCTCGCACCTGCACCATCCGGTCGCGCTGCTGGGCGCGCGCGGAGTGCCGGGGGCGCTGGCGTTCAACCTGTTCTGCTTCGTGGTGCCGGGATTGCTGGCCGCGCTCGTCGCGGTGCGCCTGCGCGCGCGCCTGCCCGACGGTGCCGGGCGGATGGCCGCGATCGGGACCTGGATGCTGGCGATCTCGGCGCTGGCCTTCGCGGCCCAGGGACTTTTTCCGCTCGATCCTTCCGATCTCGACAGTCCGCGCAGCCAGTGGCATGCGACGTCGTGGCTGCTGTGGTGGCTGTCGTTCGTGCCGGGCGCGTTGTGCCTCGGTCTGGGCCTGCGTCCGGTAGCCGGATGGCAACGGTGGGGTGGGCTTCTCATCCTCGCCGCGGCGCTGGCCATCATCCTCAACGTGATGCCGACGGCGTGGCTGCCGGGGCCCGTCGCGCAGCGCCTGCAGCTGGCGCTGTGGCTGTGGTGCGTGTGGTCGCAATCGCGCCGACGGTAGTCGTTATCCGCTGCCGAAGCGATGCCTGACGGGCGGAGCAGTCCCCGGCCCGTCAGGTGTCGCACGCAGGCCAGGCGCTTAGAGCGTCGCCGAGGACAGCGTGGGTCGCGACTCGGGCTGGCGATAGACCTTGCCGTCCTTCATCACAAAATCAACCTTCATCACCACGCTGATGTCGTCGACCGGGTTGCCGGGCACTGCAACGATGTCGGCGCGCTTGCCGATTTCGATCACGCCCTGGTCGTCGACGCCGAGCACTTCGGCGGCGTGGATCGTCGCGGCCTGCAGCGCTACCGCCGCCGGAATGCCGGCCTCCGTCATGTAGATGAACTCGCGCGCGTTGTCGCCGTGCGGACCGACGCCCATGTCGGTGCCGAAACCGATCTTGACGCCGTTCTTGTAGGCACGGCTCGCGGTGTCCTGGATCAGCGCGCCGATGCGCTGCGCCTTGGGACGCACCACTTCCGGGAAATAGCCGTCGATCTTGGCCTTGTCGGCGACGAAGCGGCCGGCGTAGATGGTCGGCACGTACCAGGTGCCCTTCTGCTTCATCAGCGACATCACTTCAGGGCTCATGTACGTGCCGTGTTCGATCGACGTCACGCCGCCGAGCACCGCGCGCCTGATGCCTTCCTCGCCGTGGGCGTGGGCGGCGACGCGGTAGCCGTAGTCCTTGGCGGTGTCGACGATCGCCTTGACCTCTTCGACGGTGAACTGCGGCGCATCACCGGACTTGGCGTACGACAGCACGCCGCCGGTGGCGGTGATCTTGATCACGTCGCTGCCTTCCTTGTAGCGCTGGCGCACGGCCTGGCGGGCATCGTCGATCGAGTTGATCACGCCCTCGGTCGGGCCGGGCGGGCCGATCAGGTGCGACAGCGCGTCGTTGTAGCCATTGGTGGGATCGGCGTGGCCGCCGGTGGTGGCGATCGACTTGCCCGCGGCCCAGATCCGCGGCCCGTCGACCAGGCCCTGGTTGATCGCATCGCGCAGGTGCGGGCTGACCTCGCCACCGAGGTCGCGCACGCTGGTGAAGCCCGCCATCAGCGTCTTGTTGGCAAAGCCGACCGAACGGAAAGCGAAGTCGATGTCATCCAGGCGAAAGCCTTCCGAATAGCTCTGCTGGCTGGACTGGCTGCCCAGGTGCACGTGCAGGTCGGTCCAGCCCGGCGAGCAGGTGTGGCCGGACAGGTCGATGCGTTCCAGGCCGGCCGTTTCGGCCTGGCCGCTGGCGACCGGGCCGTTGATTACCTCGCTGATCTTGCCGGCGCGCACGACGATCGTGTGCGGGCCCAGCACCTTGCCGGCGCGGGCGTCGAACAGCTGCCCGCACTGCACCGCGTAGCTGTCGGCGGCGAAGGCCGTCGAGGCGGCGAGGGCGGTGGTCATGGACAGTGCGAGCGTGGACAGGACGTGCGTGGTCAGGCGCATTCGGTATCTCCCCAGATGAAGCCCCTACTGTAGCCGGGCGGCGGACGCCGGCTCCTGGGCCATTGGTCGCAGATGGCCGTGGCGGCGGTCACGCTTGGGCGGCGCATCGCGGCGCCCGGACCCTGTCGCGCAGCCGTGGGCGCCCACGCCGCCGCCGCCGGAATAGCGGCCATTTGTGCACTGCGGTAGGCTTGGCGGTCTTCCCCCAGCTCGCCCGTGCCCAGTGTCCACCGAAGCCGCCAATACCGTCGCCGATCCGAACGCCACCGACATCCGGGCCTTCGATCCGCTTGCCATCGAGGCCGCTGCCCAGGGCTATTGGGACGACACCCGCGCCTTCGAGGTCGACGAGCGCTCCGACAAGCCCAAGTACTACTGCCTGTCGATGCTGCCGTACCCGTCGGGCGCGCTGCACATGGGCCACGTGCGCAACTACACCATCGGCGACGTC
>DATDBI010000151.1:0-3119 GCA_036524915.1 Lysobacter sp.
CCTGGAACACGTTCTTGGCCAAGTCGACCCCAATGCGCATAAGCTCGTTCATGGTGGGCTCCTTCTCGCCGCGACTGTCTTCGGAAATTCAGTCTGGCACCCATCAGGTGCCAAGGTGAGGAGGAGTCCATCCCATTGCTACCGGCCAGAAGCAGCCGTTCGTGCTGGCATTAAGCAGACCATGTGCGCCTAGTCCCTACCGGTAGCGACGACATACCCGGGTAGTGATCGCGGCGGCCACGAGGGCAAGGAGGGAATGGAGAAAGCCGACGTGCTGCCAGAAGCGCATCGGCGCAACACCAGCGACATCGGGGCCGGAGCAATATCGGGGCCGGAGCAATCCCATTTGCTGTAGCTGATCACGAAGCCCAGGTCCGCGCAGTCATATGGCAGAAGAAGCCATGAGTTGGCGTACAAAAGCACGGTCCATGCAAACAAGAGCCACATGGCTAACGTCGCTACTCGAACTCCAGCCTTTCGCAGAACTGAGTAGGTTCCATTCGACGCGGATAGGACCGATGCGGACGATTTCCGATGCACCATGGGTGGGAGACTCCGGAGCCAGCACGGCTGCTATGGGTCGGAAGCGGAAGTTAGCACCGGTCCGAGGGCACAGGTAGCCCCAACGTCCGCTTATTTACACGCCTCGCGCACCATGGCATCAAGGCGACTAAGGAAATCATAGTTTCTGTTGAGGCCAGCTCGTTCGAGAGCCTCCTCGCGATGCCGCTTAGCAGCTTCGCATTGGACGTTCGAACAGCGATCTCGCTGATCTATCAGATGTCCAGATGCGGATGCAGTTGAAGTTCGATCCGTGCCGGCAAGGCGCGAGAGATACGCGGATTCGGCCCGGTCTTGCCGGCGCTTCTGTTCCCGAGCACGCAATTGCATCCTGCGAAGTACCACCCCGAAACATCCCCTTCAAACTCGGCCAGAGATTATTGAAGGGGCGAGCCACTGGCAAGCGGACTGCGCGACTAAGGGGCGCCATGTGGTCTCTCCGGATGGTGACCGGATATCACCAGAACGTTCGGGAGCATGCCGTAGGCAGCTGGACAGGCGTCAATCCGCCCTCTCCGACGGCCGGACAACGGACTATCGTCAATGACAGGGTGGAGAACCATTCCGGCTCTGCCACAGCGGGACCAAGGGGTTGTCGCCGACCCTGGTCGTGGTGGGATGCTTCGAGGCGAAAACTGCCACTAGTGCGAACGGCTCAGTGCCAACGTTGATGAACGTATGTGGCACGCCGGCCGGTACTTTTGCCACATAGGGAGCTTCGACGGTGAGTGTGTTGTCACCTATTCGGTACTGCGCGGTCCCCTCTAGCAGTACGTGCGCCTCTTCGGTGTCATGCACATGAAGTCCCGGTCCGCCGCCAGGATGGGTCTCGGTAATGATGAATGAGAGCGTCTCGAATCCGTATTGATCGCCGGTCAGGCGATAGGTGAACTCCCCAGGCACACGGTAATTGTATTCGAGCTGATCAAACGCGAAGAAGTTGGCGGTTGAGTCATGTGCCTTCGCCGGCTGGTTTGAGAACGCCTTGCAAGGGAGTGCCACCGCCTTCCCGTCGTGCGCACATGCGACGTCGATCAGGCAAAGGAGCGCAAGCACGGTTGCACTGGTGGGAATTACCTTCTGGTTACGGCGCATGCGCAAACTCTCTGGCACGACTGCGACGCGTGCGACCCGAAAAGCCTAACGCCGTTCCTTCCGCAGGTCGGCCAACCGGCCTGAATGTCCGTATATGGACTCCTCCTCTGGCTGCAAGCATCCTGCATCCGGCGCCCTGTCGACTGCGCACGTATATCCGGCCTCGGACTGCCGCATCGCTTTCGATGCTGGGCCTTGATGGGCTATTCGCGCGCCGGCTCCCAATCGCTAACACGTGCTTACGCACCAGGACATTTAGGGGTTTGCCGACGCCGGTCCGACCGGTTTGCCATCTGCAGAGTGTTCGCAATCGTTTGGGTGGTTCCTCTACTCTAAGTATCAGGCGGCGGCCAGGTCCGGTTGATAGTCCGTGCCGTTGCGCAGCATGGCCCAGGCCATGCGGGCGGTCTTGTTGGCCAGGGCCACGCAGGCCACGTTCGGGTGCGACCGTTCGGCCAGTCGGCAGACCCATCTACTAAGTCGGTCCTCTTTACCCTTAGCCGTTCGCAGCATCGCCCGCGCACCGTGCACGAGCAACGAGCGCAGGTAGGCATCACCGCGTTTGCTGATGCCCAGCAGGCGCTCCTTTCCACCCGAACTGTGCTGGCGTGGTGTCAGACCTAGCGACGCCGAAAGCTGGCGGCCATTGGCAAACTGCCTGGCGTCACCCACTGCAGCCAGCAAGGCGGTTGCGATCATCGGGCCGACGCCGCGCAGTTGTTGCAGCCGCAATGCATCGGGATCGCTTTGGGCAATCGCCCCGATGTCCGCATCGAGTTCGGCGACGCGGTCATCCAACGTGCGTATGTCCTGCCACAGACCATCGAGCAGATGTCGGAAACGATCGCTAAGCCCGTTCTCCGCATCCTCCAACCAATGTGGAATTGCGCGACGCAGTGACAGCAGTTCCCTGGGAGCGACCAGCCCGTACTCAGCCACGAGGCCGCGGATCTGGTTGGCTTTCGCCGTGCGCTGCTCAACCAGACCTGCACGAATGCGGTGAGCGGCCTGAATATCCTGTTGCTCCACCGACTTCACCGACACGAAGCGCATGCTGGGTCGGCTCATTGCCTCGCATATCGCTTCCGCGTCGTTGGCGTCGTTCTTGTTGCTCTTCACATAAGGCTTCACGAACTGCGGAGCGATCAGCTTCACGCGGAATCCGCGGGCCTGCAGTTGCCGAGCCCAGTGATGGGCGCCGCCGCAGCTCTCCATTCCGATTTCGCATCCGGCCGGCGCCGCCTCTGTCACCGCCTGCAGCCAGCGGTCTCGAGACAGCCGCCTGCACCATGCTGGCCGTTCCTGGCGATCCACGCCGTGCACCTGGAACACGTTCTTGGCCAAGTCGACCCCAATGCGCATAAGCTCGTTCATGGTGGGCTCCTTCTCGCCGCGACTGTCTTCGGAAATTCAGTCTGGCACCCATCAGGTGCCAAGGTGAGGAGGAGTCCATCCCATTGCTA
>DATDBI010000152.1:0-44493 GCA_036524915.1 Lysobacter sp.
GCCGGACAGGGGGCCAGAAGGGTACCGCATCGGCCCGTCACCCCTCTGCAATACCCCGTCGGGCACAATCCGGCCGCCTGCAACGGGGGGCCATGGCAGGCCAACAACGGGGATTTCTCATGGACAAGAGCACGGGCCGCGTTGCGGCCAAGACAAGAGGGGCTGTCAACGTCGCACTGGCCGCATTGCTGGCGGTGGCAGGCAGCGTCGACGCCCAGGTGGTGATCAGCCAGGTCTACGGGGGCGGCGGCGGCACCAGCCCCACCTTCAGCAACGACTTCGTCGAACTGCACAACCGCGGTACCACCGCCGTGCCCTTGGCCGGGTTGTCGGTGCAGTACGCCAGCGCCAGCGGCACCGGCAACTTTTCCGGACTCACCGTGCTGCCGGCGTTCTCGCTGCAGCCGGGGCAATACTTCCTGGTGCAGATGACCGGCGGCAGCGCCGGCGCGCCACTGCCGGCGCCCGACGCCACCGGCCCGGCCAACATGTCGGCCAGCGCCGGCAAGGTCGCCCTGGTCCAGGCCGCCACCGCCCTGCCCTGCAACGGCGGCAGCACGCCATGCACGCCGGAGCAGCGGGCCCTGATCGTCGACCTGGTCGGCTACGGCAGCGCCAACTTCTTCGAAGGCAGCGCCGCGGCGCCGGGCCTCAGTGCCACGACCGCCGCCCTGCGCAAGGACAACGGCGCCACCGACAGCAACGACAACGGTGCCGACTTCATCGCCGCGACGCCGGCACCGCGCAACAGCGGCTCCACGCCGCCGCAACCCGAGCCGGCGCTGCCACTGACGATCGCCCAGATCCAGGGCGCGACCCTGCGCTCGGCCCACGTCGGCAAACGCGTGGTCACCGAGGGCGTGGTCACCGCGCTGCGCTTCAACAATGGCTTCTTCCTGCAGAGCAGCAATGACGACGGAAATCCGGACACGTCCGACGCCGTGTTCGTCTACACCAGCTCGGCACCGCCGGCCAGCGCTGCGGTCGGCAACCGCGTGCGGGTGACAGGCCAGATCGAGGAGTTCGTGCCGACGACCAACGTCAACCAGCTCAGCATCACCCAGATCGCAGGCCCGATCGTGGAAGTGCTGCAAAGCGGCGCCGCGCTGCCGGCAGCCATCGAACTGGCGGCGGCTGACCTGGCCACCACGGCAACGCCTGGCACGCTCGAGAAACTGGAAGGCATGCGCGTCAGCGTCGCCAACGCCGTCGTGGTCGGCGCCTCCGAGGGCCGCATCGACGAGGACGACGCAACCTCCAGCAGCGACGGCGTGTTCTACGTCACCCTGCCCGACGTCGCCACGCCCTTCCGCGAACCCGGCATCGGCGTGATGGACGCCGCCCTGGCCACACTGCCACCCGGCAAGAACCCGCCGCTGTTCGACACCAACCCCGAGCGTCTGATGGTCCGCAGCCGCGGCCAGGTTGGCGCCTTTGCACTGGACGTCGACAACGACGCGCAGGTCAGCGGCCTGGTCGGCGTGCTCGACTACTTCGCCGGCACGTGGGCGCTGCTGCCCGACACGGCCACAGCGCCAGTGGCCAGCGGCGGTCGCGCCCCGGTCGCGGTGGACGATCCGGCCTACGACACTGTCACCGTCGGCGGCTTCAACCTGCTGCGCTTCTTCGACGAGATCAACGACAGCAACGGTGCCGTGACCATCAAGCCCGAAGCCGTGGCCAGGCGCCTGGCCAAGACCTCCTCGGCGATCTGCGACTACCTCAAGACGCCCGACATCCTCGGCGTGGTCGAGGTGGAGAACCTGCGCGTGCTCGGCATGCTGGCCGATCGCATCAACAGCAGCTGCCCGCGCGCACCGGGGTACGTGCCATACCTGCAGCAGGGCAACGACATCGGCGGCATCAACGTCGGCTTCCTGGTTGCCACGCGCGACAACGGCGCAGGCATCGCCCGTGTCGAGGTGGATGAGGTCGTGCAGTTCGGCAAGGACGCGACGCTGGCCAACCCGGATGGCAGCACCAGCCTGCTCAACGACCGCCCGCCGCTGCTGCTGCGTGCGCGCGTGCACCAGGACAACGGTGCCAGCTATCCGGTCACGGTGATCGTCAACCACCTGCGCTCGCTCAACGACATCGATTCGGTCGAACCGGGCAGCAACGGCTGGAGCACCAGCGGTGCCCGCGTGCGGGGCAAGCGCGCCGCACAGGCGGCGTACCTGGCCGGCCTGGTGCAGTCGATGCAGCAGGCGCAACCGGATCGGAAGATCGTGCTGGTGGGCGACTTCAACGCGTTCGAGTTCAACGACGGTTATGTCGACGTGCTCGGCGTCATCAAGGGCGAGGAAGCCGCCGAAGACCAGGTGCTGAGCTGGGTCGACAGCCCGCTGACCACGCCGCTGATCGACGGCTCGCAGCTGATCCCGGACCCGGCCGAGCGCTACTCGTACGTGTACCAGGGCAATGCACAGACGCTCGACCACGTGCTGGTCAACGAAGCGGTGGTGATGGGGGCCGCGCAGGTGCGTGTGGACCATGCCCGCATCAATGCCGACTTCTCGGTCGGCCACTTCGGCGACAGCGCCGTGCCGATGCGGGTGTCCGACCACGATCCGGTGCGCGTGAGCATCACGGTTGCCGACTTCCGCAGTGCCGACCTTGCCGTCACCGCGACCGGCGCGCCGCAGACGCTGCGCGCCGGTGAGACCGCTACTTGGGCCGCCAGCGTCAACAACGCAGGGCCCAACGCCGCTGAGTCGGCCGCGGTCGCGTTCGTGTTCGATGCCGCGGTCGCGCCGGCGGTCACCGCTCCGGCCGGCTGGAGCTGCGCCGCACCGGTGGTCGATACCGCCACCACCACCGTCGCCTGCGCCACGCCCAGCCTGGCCAGCCAGGGCAACGCCGCATTCACCCTGACCACGGTGGCGCCGGCACTGGCCCATGGCACCGCGCTGCACATGGCAGTGGCGGCACGCTCGCTGACCCGCGACCTCGCCAACGGCAACAACCAGGCGACCGCACAGGTGACCGTGGTCGCCGCAGCCGACCTGTCGGTGCAGATCGCCGGTGGCGCGCTGCCGGTGCGCAAGGGCGCGATTGCAACGTTCCTGGTGCCGGTGCGCAACGCCGGGCCGGACGCCGCCCAGCAGGCACGACTGGTGCTGGAAGGCAACGTGTCGGTCGGCAACGCCGCCGTCGCCGCGCCGAGCGGCTGGTCGTGCACGCGTGAAGCCAGCGAGACCGGATTCCGCGCGCAGTGCCTGCGCAGCGTCACGATGGCGGCAGGGACGCAGTGGTTCGCCTTCGCGATCGTGGTGCCCGAGCGCCCGCGCCGCGGCACCGAGCTGGAGTTCTCCGCCGATGTGAGTGCCACCACGCCGGATCCGCAACCGGGCAACAACCACGACGTCACGCGGGTGCGCATCGGCCGCTGAAGCCTGCCTCGCAGGACGCTGCAACGGGCAGTACCGGCAAGGGCGCGGCGACCACCGCGCCCTTGTCGTTTCCAGCGACGGGCTTGCCGGCACCGCTGCCGTCCATACCCCGCCGTGCGGGCAAACCCGGCGCGGGCCTACCTTTTTTGCGGCGAAGATGCATGCCGCAGCGCGCAACGGCCCTTAACAAGGCTTTGGTTATGATCTTCGCGAAAGCGCGTCGGCCAGGCCTGTGTCAGGGCCCGCCCAGACGCTGCGGAGCCAGGCCCGGTGCACCTTCCGGACCCAGCCCTCCGATGCGGTGATGCGCCGGCACTGGATCCGGGACAGCGGCCGATTCGGACTCCTGCCACAACTTCATCCAGCTCCCCTCCGGTTCTCATTGGGACTTTCACGATGACGGTCGCCGCGACCTTCGAAATCGAATACCTGCAATACCTCGGCCCGGACGGCAAGCCGGTGGCGGAGCTTCCGCCCGCTTTCCGCGATGCCAGGGCGCTGCTTCCGCTGTTCAAGGAGATGCTGTTCGTGCGCACCTTCGACAGCAAGGCAATTGCCCTGCAGCGCACCGGCAAGCTCGGCACCTACGCCAGTTGCCTCGGCCACGAAGCCACGCACATCGGCATAGGCGCATCGATGCAGCCCGATGACGTGTTCGCCCCGAGCTACCGCGAGTACGGCGCGCAGTTCATGCGCGGCGTCCTTCCGCGCGAGGTGCTGCTGTACTGGGGCGGCGACGAGCGCGGCAATGACTTCTCGGGCCCCAGGAAAGACTTCTCCTGGTGCGTGCCGATCTCGACCCAGTGCCTGCATGCGGCCGGTGCCGCGCTCGCCTTCAAGCTGCGCAAGCAGAATCAGCTGGCCGTGGCCTGCTGCGGCGATGGCGGATCGTCCAAGACCGACTTCTACGCCGCCCTCAACTCGGCCGGCGCCTACCAGCTGCCGCTGGTGCTGTGCGTGATCAACAACGGCTGGGCGATCTCGGTGCCGCGCTCGGCGCAGACCGGCGCCAAGACGCTGGCGCAGAAGGGACTGGCCGGCGGCCTGCATTGCCTGCAGGTCGATGGCAATGACCTGATCGCCGTGCTCGAAGGCATGCGCCGCGCCAGTGAGCGGGCGCGCAGCGGTGAAGGCGGCAGCGTGATCGAGTTCATGACCTACCGCCTGCACGACCACACCACCGCCGACGACGCCCGCCGCTACCGCGACGAGGCCGAGGTCAAGTCGGCGTGGACGCGCGAGCCGATCACGCGCCTGCGCACGTACCTGACCGAACAGGGCGTGTGGAGCGAGGACGAGGAGAAGGCCTGGGCCGAGGAGTGCGGCAAGCGCGTCGACGTCGAGATCAACGCCTACCTTGAAACCCCGGTGCAGCCGGTCGAGGCGATGTTCGATTTCCTCTACGCCGACATGCCGCCGGACGTCGCTGCTCAACGCGCCTACGTGCTTGCACAGGAGGGTCGCTGATGAGCGTCGAGGACCCCATCAAGAGCAGCACGACGGCCATGGCCAAATCACCCCCTGCAGCTTCCACTGCCGCGGCGACGCCCACCGCGATCACGCTGATCGAAGCGATCACCCAGGCGCTCGCATACGAGATGCGCGCCGACGACACCGTGCTGGTGCTGGGCGAGGACGTCGGCGTCAACGGCGGGGTGTTCCGCGCCACGGCCGGCCTGCAGCAGCAGTTCGGCCCCGAGCGCGTGCTCGACACGCCGCTCGACGAAACCACCATTGCAGGCCTCACGGTCGGCCTGGCCGCACAGGGCATGAAGCCGGTCGCCGAATCGCAGTTCGACGGCTTCGTCTACCCGATGGTCGACCACATCATCTGCCACGCTGCGCGCTTCCGGTACCGCACCCGCGGCCGCCTGACCTGCCCGATGGTGCTGCGCGTGCCGTGGGGCGGCGGAATCCGCGCGCCGGAGCACCACAGCGAAGCCAACGAATCGATCTTCACCAACGTGCCGGGCCTGCGCGTGGTGATGCCGTCGTCGCCAGCGCGTGCATATGGTCTGTTGCTGGCCGCGATCCGCGAGCCGGATCCGGTGATCTTCATGGAGCCCAAGCGCATCTACCGCCAGTACAAGGAAGTGGTGCCTGACGACGGCGAAGCGCTGCCGCTGGACGTGTGCTACGTGCTGCGCGACGGCACCGACGTCACCCTGGTGACCTGGGGCGCGCAGGTGAAAGAAACGCTCGAGGCCGCCGAGAAGCTCGCCGCGCAGGGCATCAGCGCCGAGGTCATCGACGTGGCGACGCTGCGTCCGCTGGACTTCGCCACGATCGCCGAATCGGTCAGCCGCACCGGCCGCTGCGTGATCGTGCACGAGGCGCCCAAGACCGCCGGCTTCGGTGCCGAGATCGCCGCGCGTCTGGCCGAGGAGTCGATGTTCGACCTGGTCGCACCGGTCGAACGCGTCACCGGCTACGACACGCACATCCCGCTGTTCCGCCTGGAGATGAAGTACCTGCCCAGCGTGGAGCGCATCGTCGCCGCGGTGAAGCGGACCCTGGCAGCCAGCTGAGGACACAGGTCGAGCATGCGCCACGCCCGCGTCGTAGTCGCCCACCGCGCACCGGATCGCCCGGCGATCCGGATCGCACGCGGCGAGGCCGTGACGCTGGGCGAGCGCGACCGCGACTGGCCACAGTTCGTCTGGACCACCATTGCCGAAGGCCACGGCGGCTGGGTGCCGGTGGCGCTGTTCGACACCGAGCAGGGCGCCGCGCAGGCGCTGTCGGACTACGACACGCGCGAACTCGATGCGCGCGCCGACGAGATCGTCACCCTGCACTACGAACTGGCACAGTGGTGGTGGGCGGAGAACGCGCTGGGCATGCAGGGATGGATTCCCGCCCGCGCCCTGGAAGTGCTCGACGACGACGAAGGCGAAGACGCATGAGCGACGCCGCCGCGCCCACACCGCCACAGGCGATCAACCTGGCCGCCAAGCTGGCCCAGTTCGCACAGCACTGGTCGCCGCGCGTGGTCGCGCAGATGAACGACGTGCAGTTCAAGCTGGTCAAGATGCAGGGCGAGTTCGTCTGGCATTCGCACGACGACACCGACGAGGTGTTCATCGTCGTCAAGGGCCGGATGGAGATCGGCTTTCGCGACCACAACGTGGTGCTGGGCGAAGGCGAGATGTTCGTCATTCCGCGCGGCGTCGAGCACATCACGCGCGCCGGCGACGAGTGCCACGCGCTGATCATCGAGCCGGCCGGCGTGGTCAACACCGGCGATGCCGGCGGCGAACTCACCGCACGCAATGATGTGTGGATCTGATGTGACCTGGGAATTCCGTAGCGGCGCATCCACCGCGTCGCCGCCCGCAATCGCGACACCACTCTTCCGAGACGACACTGTATGAGCAAGAAGACTTTCTTCCTTCCCGACCTCGGCGAGGGCCTGCCCGACGCGACGATCGTCGAGTGGTTCGTGAAGGAAGGCGACACGATCCGCCTGGACGACAACCTGGTGTCGATGGAAACCGCCAAGGCCGTGGTCGAAGTGCCCTCGCCGGTTTCAGGCAAGGTGGTCCGGCTGGCCGGCGGCCCAGGGGAGGTGATCATCACCGGCAAGATGCTGGCCGAGTTCGAGATCGATCCGTCGATGCCGCAGCGCGCCGAAGGCCAGGACACCGGCCACCACCACGGCGCCGGCAGCGACGCACCGGATGACGGCGACCGCGTGGTCGCCTCCGACGACGGCGGCACCATCAGCGCCGGTGGCGCAGCCGACGCCCCGGCGCAGGGAGAGACCAAGCGCGACGACGCCGGGACCGTGGTCGGCGCGATGCAGAGCTCCGACGCCGTGCGCAGCGAACAGGCGGTCGCGGTCGGCGGCGTCAAGGCGATGCCGGCCGTGCGCGCCCTGGCGCGCAAGCTCGGCGTAGACCTCACGCGCGTGCGCGCCAGCGGCGCCGAGGGCGTGGTGACGATGGACGACGTCAAGCGTGCCGCCGACGGTTCGGCCAAGCCCGGCGCGGCACCCGCGGCTGTGTCGTCGGCGCCGTCTGCGATTCGCACCGACGCTGCGCCGCAGGCCGCCCCGGCAGCCGCGACACGCAGCACCCTGTCGCAGGCCGGCAAGCCGGTCCGCACGCAGCCGCCCGGCGTCGGCGCCACCGGCCAGCCGGAACAGCTCAAGGGCGTCCGCCGCAACATGGCGCGGGTGATGGCCGATGCACACGCCAAGGTCGTCCCGACCACGCTGTGCGACGACGCCGACCTGCATGCCTGGATCGGCAAGCAGGACATCACTGCCCGCCTGGTGCGCGCGATGGTGACTGCCTGCAAGACCGTGCCCGCACTCAACGCCTGGTTCGACGGCGACAACCTCAGCCGCACGCTGCATCCGCACGTCGACATCGGCATCGCGGTGGATACCGACGACGGCCTGTTCGTGCCGGCGCTGCGCAATGCAGACATGCTCGATGGCAGCGGCGTGCGCACCGCGATCCAGCGCCTGCGCGCGCAGGTCGAGGAGCGTTCGCTTCCGGCCAGCGAGCTCAGCGGCTACACGATCTCGCTGTCCAACTTCGGCATGTTCGCCGGCCGCTACGCCACGCCAGTTGTCGTACCGCCGTGCGTGGCCATTGTCGGCGCCGGCAAGCTCAGCCATGACGTGGTCGCGGTGATCGGCGGCATCGAAGTGCACCGTCGCATGCCGATCTCGCTGACGTTCGACCATCGGGCATGCACCGGAGGCGAGGCCGCGCGCTTCCTCAAGGCGCTGCTGGACGACATGGCGTTGCCGGGCTGATTCTTTTCGCCGCGATCCGCGCCCTGGCGCGGGTCGCGAGCAAGCTCGCTCCTACGGGTGTCGCTTCCACATACTGGAGACTTTGAATGGCACATCGCAGTCGTCTTGCCGGTTTCATCATTGATTGCCAGAACGACGACCTCGTCCCGGCGGCGGCGTTCTGGAGCAAGGCGCTCGGCGCCAGCATCGCCGACCCGGATGCAGGCGATGTCCCGGGCACGTACGTCCAGTTCGGCGATACCCGCGACGGCCTGCAGATCGAAGTGCAGAAGGTCGAGCACCCCTCGCGCGTGCACCTGGACATCGAGTCCGACGACATCGACGCCGAAGCGGCGCGCCTGGAGAAGCTGGGCGCAAAGAAGATCGCCTTCGTCAAACGCTGGTGGGTGATGGAAGCCCCGACCGGGCAGCGTTTCTGCGTGATCAGGATGCGCAGCCCCGAGATCGGGACGCCGCCAACCACGTGGGATTGACGGCGACGCCGCTGGCTCAGACGCCGTGCAGCGGCGTGTCGTCGACCACCACGCAATTGCGGCCACGCGCCTTGGCGCGATAGAGCGCCTGGTCGGCACGGTCGAACACCTGCTCCGACCAGTCGCGCGTCGGCTCGCCGGCGGCCAGGCCAATCGATACCGTCAACGCAAACGGCAGCGCCGCCTGCGCGAGCCGCTGGCGGATGCGTTCGGCAATCTGCGCCGCACTCGCCAAGCGCGTGTCCGGCAGCAGGATCAGGAATTCCTCACCGCCATAGCGCACGGCCACGTCGCGCTGCCGGATCGATGCCGCCACGGCATCGGCCACCGCGCGCAGCGCGCGATCGCCCAGCAGGTGGCCATGGCGATCGTTGACGTCCTTGAAGTGATCGACGTCGAGCAGCATCAGCGTGTACGGGGTCTGCTGCAATTGCAGCATCGCCTCCGGGTTGTCGCGCAGCTGCGCCAGCGCGGCGCGGTTGAGCAGACCGGTCAGCGCATCGTGGGTGGCGCTGTGCTCGAGCAGGTCATTGCGCCGCTGCAGATCGGCGCGGGCATCTTCGAGCCGCTGCGCGAAAGCTTCGCGCTCTGACAGCAGGCGACGCTGTTCGAGTGCATAACGGCGCAGCTCGAGCAGGTGCTGGGTCTGCCGCGCGAGCACTTCCAGGCCTTCGCGCTGAGCGGGGCTCAAGGTGCGCGGACGCGTGTCGAGCACACACACCGTGCCGATCGCGTGTCCGTCGGGGCTGAGCAGCGGCGTGCCAGCATAGAACCGCAACGGCGCGTTGCCGATGTTGAGGTTCGGCCGGGGGAATCCGGTGTGTTCGGCGAGGTCCTCGATCACCAGCGTGCGTCCCGGCTCCAGGATGACGCGGTTGCAGATCGCTTCGGCGCGCGGTGTCTGCCGTGCATCGAGTCCGATCTGCGCCTTGAACCATTGGCGATCGTTGTCGATCAGCGAGATGGCGGCGGCCGGCGCGTCGCACAGCGTGACCGCCAGGCGCACGATGTCGTCATAAGCCTGCTCCGGCACCGTGTCCACAACCGCATACGCATCCAACGCCGCCTGGCGTGGGGCTTCATCTGGCAGTGGCAGGGGGAGGTTCGGGACGGCCGACATCGGGGGGGGGCTGAAAGGCGGCACAGGCTACTCCGGCCCGCAGGCCAGACCTGTGACGCAGGGCACAGCTGCAGGATCCGGCCAAGTCGCACAGATGTTCAGGCGTACCACTGGAATTCTGAACGGGGCTCAGGCGGCCTCGCGGTCCAGCCAGATCTCCAGGCCCTGGGCGTTGAGTTCGATGTCGATCTCCAGGAGCCGGGCCACTTCGCGGGCATCGTGCGGCGCACCATGCGCGCGGGCGCGCTGGGCATAAAGCTGCGTCAGCGAATCGACAAGCCGCGCATGGCGATCGCCCTCGTGTTGCACAGCGCGCGCGAGCGCGACCATCGAATCGATCTGCTCGATCAGGTCGTTCGCCAGCCGCGCGACATCGCCGACCCGCCCGTAGTGGGTGAGATGCATCGCCTCGGGCCCACTCGCCAGCATCCTGCGGATCGACGCCTTCAACGGCTCGGGTTCGAACTGCACCGGCGACGTTGTCGGGATCACGAACGGTGCACCCTCGGCATTGTCGAACTCGCGATACGACAAGCCGAACGTGTCGCCGGTAAACCAGCTGCGACTGCGCTCGTCCCACACGCACAGGTGATGGCGGGCATGGCCGGGCGTGTCGATGCACAGCAACGGTCGACCGGCCAGGTCGACTACGTCGCCATCTGCCAGCACGCGCACGCGATCTGCCGCGACGGGGACGATCTCGCCGTAGCTGCGCGCGATTTCCTCCTCGCCATAGACCGCCGTCGCACCCGCCACCAGCCGTGTCGGATCGATCATGTGCGGCGCACCGCGCGGGTGCACGGCAAGGCGGGCATTGGGCAGTTCGCGCATCAGCGCGCCGGCACCGCCGGCGTGGTCGAGATGCACGTGGGTGAGGATCAGCCAGTCGACCTGTGCCGGCGACAGTCCCTGCCCTTCCAGCGCGGCCAGCATGGCCGGGATCGAGTGTTGCGTGCCGCAGTCGATGAAGGCGCCGCGGCCGTGCTCCACCATCAGGTACGCCGCGTCGAACAGCGGCCGCTGGAAGCCGGTGTCGATGGTGACGATGCCCTGGGCCGGGCTCATGCGTCCTCGGCCACCAGTTGCGCCAGCGCTTGCGCCACTTCGGCCAGATCGACGCCCTCGTGCAGGTGACCGACCAGTTCATCGCCCAGGTGCACGGCGGCGGAGCCGGTGTTGTGCAATGCGGCGCCGCCTCCCTGCTTGAGGCGGCCGATCAGCTGGCCGGCCGTGCGCGCGGACTCATGGCCGACGCTCTGCAACAGCAGCCGGTCGCCATCGACCAGCTTGAAATAGAAACGACCATCGCTTTCGCGGTACTGCTTGAACAACGGTAGCGAGGCTCTGGTCGCCTTCTTCGCGGCACCGCTGCTGGCATGCGACAGATCGCGCAGGCCCACGGCATCGCGCAGGCGCGCCAGCGTCGGCTGCGCATAGTGCGCGCGCAGGCGGCTGGCGCCGTCGCGCAGGATGGCCTCGATATCGGCCGGCCGCGCGATGAGTTCCTCGTACTTCGCACGCAACGGTGCGATCTCACTGTCGATACGCTCGAACAGCGCCTGCTTGGCCTCGCCCCAGGCGATGCCGTCGGCAAAGGCCTGGCGCATGGCCGCGGTTTCCTGCTCCGTGGCGAATGCCTGGTAGAGCTGGAACACGTTGGAGTTGTCGGCGTCCTTGGCTTCGCCCGGCGCACGCGAGTCGGTGACGATCGAGTAGATCAGCTTTTTCAGCGCGTCTCGCGGCACAAACAGTGGAATGGTGTTGTCGTAGCTCTTGCTCATCTTGCGGCCGTCGAGGCCCGGCAGCGTTGCCACGTTCTCTTCGATCGCAGCCTCCGGCAGGGCGAAGAACTCCTCGCCGGCCGGCTCGCCGTAAACATGGTTGAAGCGCTGGCCGAAATCGCGCGCCATCTCGATGTGCTGCACCTGGTCACGACCGACCGGCACCTTGTTGGCGTTGAACAACAGGATGTCGGCCGCCATCAGCACCGGGTACATGAACAGTCCGGCGTTGATGCCGGCATCGTCGTCCTCGCCGACCTCGCGGTTCTTGTCGACCGAGGCCTTGTAGGCATGAGCGCGGTTGAGGATGCCCTTGCCGGCCACGCAGGTGAGCAGCCAGTTGAGCTCCTGCACTTCCGGCACGTCGCTCTGGCGGTAGAACCACACCTTGTCCGGCTCCAGCCCGCAGGCGAGCCACGTCGCCGCGATTTCCAGCGTCGAGCGCTGCACGCGCGCCGGATCCTGCACCTTGATCAGGGCGTGGTAGTCGGCGAGGAAGTAGAAGCTCTCCACGCCGGCGCTGCGGCTGGCGGCCACGGCCGGGCGGATCGCGCCGACGTAGTTGCCCAGGTGCGGGGTGCCGGAGGTGGTGATGCCGGTAAGGACGCGGGTGAGGCTCATCGAACGCTGACGCCGGGGGAAACGGCCCAACAGTGTACCCAACCCCGCAGCGGCGACCGATCCGTTCACCCGGTCGACCCCTCCGGAGAACGTCCATGTCGCGCCTGCTTCCCAGCCCCCTTTTCACGCTTGCCGCCCTGGCCGCCTCGGCCGTGCTGGCCTTCGCCGCGCCTTCCCTGGCCCACGAGGTGGCCTGGCCACGCGCGGGCGGACCGGTCGATCTGGCCGTGGTCGACCGCGACAGCGGGCAGTGGCTGCCCCCAGTGGTTCATCGCGGCCAGCGCTGGATCGCCGGGACACCCGGGCACCGTTACTCCGTGCGGCTGGCCAACACCACCGGCCGACGGGTGCTGGTGGTCCTGTCGGTGGATGGGGTCAACGCCATCAGCGGCCAGACGGCCCAGCCCTCACAGACCGGTTACGTACTGGCGCCCTGGCAGACGATGGAAATCGAAGGCTGGCGCAAGTCGCTCGACCAGGTCGCCCAGTTCGTTTTCACCGACCTGCCCGACAGCTACGCCGCGAGGACCGGACGTCCTGACAACGTCGGCGTGATCGGCGTGGCGGTCTTCGAGGAAGCTGGAATGGCAGTGGAGGAAAGGCGTGGTGGCGAGACGCTCGACCGACTGGAGCGCGGGGATGCCGCAAAGAGCGCGGCGCCCGCCGCGAGGGAATCCGACGCGGCGGCGCAATCCATAGGCACCGGCCACGGCCAGCGTGAATGGTCACCCGCCAGCCACACGCAGTTCGTCCGCGCATCGCGATCGCCGACGCAGGTCAGCGAGCTTCGTTACGACGACTACGACAGCCTGGTCGCACGCGGCGTGGTGCGTCCTTACCCGCCGCACTATCGCTCCGACTCCCGCCCGCGTGCGTTCCCGCAGGGCTTCGTCGCCGATCCGCCGGGCTACAGCGGGCAATGAAAGAGCCGGCCCTGGGGCCGGCTCGGGTTTGCATCTCGTTGCGCGCGTCGGTGGCGGCCTTGTGCCGCACCGCCCGACGCGCGCTCCGCGTGCGTGTATCGACGGACTGCTAGTTCAGCGTCTTCTCGAAGTCACGCACTTCCTGCTGGGCGCGTTCGCGCTCCCAGCCATAACGCTCCTGCAGCTTGCCTGCGAGATATTCGGCATTGCCTTCGGCCACGGAGAAATCGTCGTCGGTCAGATCGCCCCAACGCGCCTGTGCCTGGCCTTTGAGCTGCGTCCACTTGCCTGCAATGATGTCTTTATTCATCTCTCTTCCTCTGTTCGGGAGACGCGACGCATCTTTGGTCCGATGCCGCATGCACAGCATCGCAGCGCGTGCATTCGCATGAGGTCGCGATTGCGTTAGCCCAAGATTGATGTCGGTGAATGCGAGTTATCTCGTGCGCGTATCACGCACCATCGCGTCACTTGAACGCATTGCAAAAAAGAAAAGGCCGGATTGCTCCGGCCTTTCCTGTTCACCGATTGCGCTGGCAATCGCATGGGACGATCAGCACTTACCGTCCTTGCAATCCTTGGCGGCATCTTCAACCTTCTCGCCGGCTCCCTGCACGTCCTTGCCGGCGCCCGCCACGGTGTTGCAGGCGGTCAGGGTGCCCATCGAAAACAGGGCAAGCAGCAACACGGCCATCAAACGCTTCATGGATATCTCCTCAGACTCATGGGAAGCAAAGGACACGCAAGTCAGCCCTGCGTGCCGCGTATGCATCTGACGTGAGGGCATGTGAAGCCGGGGTGGATGTGGGGAAAAAACGCCGCTCCCGATTCAGCCGGCAGCCATCGAACGCCGCACGGCGCGAAGGCCGGACTGGCCGGCCTTCGCCGGATACCCAACGCTGTGCGTCGCCGGTTGGCGCGTCAGCTGCTGGCCTTGTCCTCGACCTTCTCGCCCAGTTTCTTGACGTCCTTGCCGAGGCCTTCCATGGTGTTGCAGGCGCTGAGCAGGACAAGCGACAGGGTGGCAAGCAGGAGCATGGCGGCAAAACGCTTCATCGGGTCCCCGGGGACATTGGCAGTGAAGGCGTAAGCATGGCATGGCGCCGCGGGCGCCGCACCAAGCCCCCCGCCCGCGCCGCCGCGGCGGCGTCAGCCGGAATTCAGCCGCCGGCCGTGGCCGGGATCAGTCGCGCATCAGGGTCGACTTGCCAAACAGGCTTTCGACCAGATCCACCGCCAGGCGGGCGGTGCGGTTGCGCTTGTCGATGATCGGGTTGAGTTCAACGATGTCGAGCGACGCCATCCGTCCGGTGTCGGCGATCATCTCCATCACCAGCTGCGCCTCGCGATAGTTCGGCCCGCCCGGCACAGTGGTGCCCACGCCCGGTGCGATGCTCGGGTCGAGGAAGTCCACGTCGAAGCTGACATGCAGGTGGGTGTTTTCGTCGACACCTTCCAGCGCCTCCTCCATCACCCGCTTCATGCCGATCTCGTCGATGTAGCGCATGTCGTACACGTCCAGGCCGTATTGCTGGACCAGCCGCTTCTCGCCTTCGTCGACCGAACGGATGCCGATCTGGCGGATCTCGTCCGGTCGCAGTGCGGGGCCCTCGCCGCCCAGCTTCGTCAGCGCGTCTGGACCGAGCCCGTACAGGCACGCCACCGGCATGCCGTGGACATTGCCCGACGGCGTGACCTGGCTGGTGTTGAAATCGGCGTGTGCGTCGAGCCACAGCACGCGCAGCTTCTTGCCGTTCTGGCGGCAATGGTTGGCCACGGCGGTAATCGAACCCAGGCCAAGGCAGTGGTCGCCACCGAGCAGGATGGGCAGGCGGCCGTCGGCCAGCTCCGCGCCTACGGCCTCCATCACCGCGCGGTTCCACGCGACGACTTCCGCGAGGTGGCGGTAGCCTTCCACCGGCTTCTGCCAAGGGTTGCGTGGGCCGTCCAGGTTGCCGCGGTCGATGACGTCGACACCGCGCTTGGCCAGCGCCTCGCCGATGCCGGCAATGCGCAGGGCCTCCGGCCCAAGCCGCGCACCGCGGTGTCCTGCGCCCACGTCGGTGGGGGCACCGATCAGCGAAACCCCGGGATAACTGCGACTCATGTCTGTGACGTTCCTGTCTGGTGCGCCAGCCGGCGTTGAGTTGCCGGCATAAGCGGTTGATTTGGCTGGATTGCCACTGGCCGGCTGGAGGCCGGTCGCGGGCAAGCGATCCCGCCGAGTTTAGACCGTCAACGTTGCCGCAGGCCGGATGACCGCAGCGGCGATTCAGGGCCGTTAGTGTGCTTATCATCGGAGCCAGGATCGGCCGGGGGCAGCGCACATGGGAACCATCTCGAGTCTGATGGGGAGGCTCAACCGCACGCCGACGCCCGATTGCCCGGCGATCGTCGTCACGTCCTTCGGGTTTACGGTCGGCCCGGCGTTCGTCGCCTGGCAGGCCGTGGCGGAGATATGGGGTTGCAAGGCCGTGCATCCCAGCGACGATGCGACATTCCTGGAATTCTCATGCAACGGCCAGAACGTTCGCGTCGGCGCGGAGCAGGCCGGATTCGAGCAGTTCGAGCCGGTGATGATCGCGGTATTCCCGACCACCGCGAGCTGGCGACAACCGGCCGTGCGTTCCGTCTTCGAGGGATACCGGACGCTGCTGTTCCGGCGTGCCTGAGCCCGGCCAACACACCACTGGCCGCCTTCACTACCGCAACCCGGTAATCCGTCATGGCCGCCTCGCCCACCGATCTGCACGACCACGCGCATTCGTCGCCGTTCTCGCGGCGACCGATCCTCACCGGCATCGCCGTCGGCATAGCGTCGCTGCTGCCGCATGCATTTCTCTCCGCTCAAGCATCGCTGGCATTCGCCGCGATCCTGATCGCCCTGATCGCCGGCATCTACTTCGGCTTCGCCGTCGTCAACGGTTCCAGCCGTCACCAGTGGATCGAGTTCAACGTTGCCGGCCTGTTCGCGGTGGCCGGCCTGCTGGGCCTGTTGTACTGGCCGGTGTTGTTGGCGATCGCGTACTTCGCGCACGCCGCATGGGACTTCGCGCACCACAACCGCTCACGCCTGTCGCTGGTCGCCATCCCGCAGTGGTACGTGCCCTGGTGCGTGGTAATCGATGTGATCGTGGGCGCGGGGCTGCTGGTGATCTGGCACCGTCACGGGCTGCTCTGATCCGCCACGCAACAAAAAACCCCGCGTCGGCGGGGTTTCGCACGGGCCTGATTGTTCCGGGGCGGCATCAACCCCGACCATGGTGCGGCAGTCGGCACCGCAAATGACACATAACCAATTGTTTCAGAAGACAAAGTGACGCCGATCAAATGAAATCTACCCCCAAACATACCCCCCCGACCGGGGCGCTTGGCACCTGCAGACGCGTCCTGTTAACCGGGCATTTCCACGTTGCATGAGAAAGTGCAACACGCCCCTTTAACAACCAGCTTGCCATATAGTCCTTGAGGTCGAGGGGAGAGACTATGAAGACCGTATCCGCGAAAGCCACCTTTTCTTCAAAGGCCAAGGATTTGTTCGGTTCGCGCGACTCGGCCCGCGAAACCTTCAAGAAGGTCATTGAGGCGCGGTCCGAGACGGCGACGGGAACTTTCACTGTCCGGGGCGTGACTCTCCGGACCGAGCGGGCTAAGCGCAAATAAGCCGCTCCAGATGGGGCTCAGCCTTTCGGTGCTTGTTGCGCTGGCATTACTTGCGCCCGGCGCCTCTTTCTTTTTTGGCCTGAGTAGGCTCCACAGCCCCACCAGCCCAGCCACGGTTCTGGATCAGCACATCAGCGTTGGCCTGATCCTGGCTGTATTGGCGGCGCTTGCGGGGCACGGATCTGCCATTTGGTTAATCGACGTCGTTGGAAGCCGACTCGGAGTGCCCGTCGTCGACCCGGCGCAGGCCATTGCCCTCCTCGCTGGCGACGTAACGACTAGCTCCGGCGAAATGGCATTGAGCAGCCTTCGCCAGTATCCAGTTCGCACGGCGGCCTACTTGCTGACACTGACAGTGGTCATGTGGAAGCTTGGAAAGGTGCTGAATTCACGCCTAAGTAAACGAAAGACGGCGAGTTGGTATGACCTGCTCAGGCCGGCAGGCGCAAGCTTTGTGGTCGTTACCGCCGACCTACAACTCAATAGCGAATGCTTCCTCTATAGCGGCGTAGTCGAGGAATTCAGCATTGCTAAGTGCGGCAACCTTGAGCGTCTCGTCTTGGCATTCGCTGCTCGCAAGCCGCTTAGCCAAGCTGGGCTCCCTCCGCCGAAAGACATATCTGCCGACCCTCGGAGCCTTGGGCATGGGTGGCTAGAAATTCCAGGTGAGTTCGTGGTCCTCCAGATGAAGGAAGCCCGAACGATCAACCTGGACTACTTCTTCGAAGGAGCCGGCGAAGATGCTCCCGAGCCGGATGCTCCGGAAGATGACGGGCCCACTGAGGCTAACCCCGCATGACCCGGGCCTGGTTGGCGACTTGTCGCGATCAGCACCCCCGCTACGATGTGCATCAGAAAGGCGCCGGCCGCTAGCCGACACACCACCGAGAAAGTGACGCGACGAAATGGGGCTGGCATCGGCCCTTCGCTCGCCCCTCTACGCCTGGCGCACAGCCGACCGGGCGTCAGTAGCTGAGACAGTGAAGCAACGCCTGGCCGTCCAACTCGGACCTCCGGCGGCGCCATTGAACCTGCCCCGAGCCGCAGCAGACCACTGCGCCATCAGCACACCCCTTGCTGTCCGAGGCACACCTGTCCAAAAGCTGTGAAGGTCGAGTGACTTCACGTCGGGCCGATCCCGAATACGATTAGGCCCGCGCGGACCGTTCGCCGCGAATCGGAGCACCTAATGACTGCCTCAATCAAGCCGAACATCATCATGATCATGGCCGATGACGTGGGCATATGGAACGTCAGCGCGTACCACCGCGGCATGATGGGAGGCAGCACGCCGAACATCGACCGACTCGCTCAAGAGGGCGCGCTGTTCACCGACTACTACGGGCAGCAGTCGTGCACGGCGGGGCGCGCGGCGTTCATCACTGGGCAGACTCCCTTCCGCACCGGGCTGTTGAAGGTCGGCCTGCCCGCGGCCAAGCAGGGCCTGCAGGATTCCGACCCGACGATCGCTGACCTGCTCAAACCGCTGGGCTATGCGACCGCACAAATCGGCAAGAACCACCTGGGCGACCGCAACGAATACCTGCCGACGGTGCATGGCTTCGACGAATTTCACGGGATCCTCTATCACCTCAACGCGATGGAGGAACCCTACGATCCGCAGTATCCGAAGAACGAGGAATTCCTGGCCAGGTTCGGTCCGCGCAACATCGTCCACAGCGTCGCCACCGACGTTGACGATCCGACCGAGGATCCACGCTGGGGGCGCGTCGGCAAGCAGAAGATCACCGACGCCGGCCCGTTGCCACCGCATCCGGGCATGGACCCGGCCGCAGAGGTGACCATGGAGAACATCGACGCGGATCTGGTGCGGCGCTCATGCGACTTCATCGACCGCTCGGCGAAGGCGGGCAAGCCGTTCTTCCTCTGGCACAACTCCACGCGCTGCCACTCCTTCACCCACCTCTCCACGGAGTGGGATGGCAAGACCGGCTTCGGCCTGTTCGCCGATGCGATGGCCGAGCTCGACTGGGTTGTCGGCGAACTGCTGGCCAAACTCGATGCACTCGGCATCGCCGACAACACGATCGTACTTTTCACCAGCGACAACGGCGCGGAGATCTTCAGCTGGCCCGACGGCGGCAATCATCCGTTCCGCGGTGAAAAGGGCACCGTGTACGAAGGTGGTTTCCGAGTGCCCATGCTGGCCAGGTGGCCAGGCGTGATCGAGCCGGGCACCATCTTCAACGAGGTGATGTCAGCCGAGGACTGGATGCCGACCCTGGTCGCCGCTGCAGGGGGCGATCCCGACCTGAAGGAGAAGCTGCTCACCGGGTTAGAGGCGGGCGGGAAGACCTTCCGGAACCATCTGGACGGTTACAACTTCATGCCGTTCTTCGAAGGCAAGGTCGACCAAAGCCCGCGCCGTGAATTCTTCTATTTCAGCGACAACGCCGACCTGATGGCCGTGCGCTACAACGAGTGGAAGATCACCTTCAAAACCATCACCGGGAACCTGTTCTCCGGCAAGGAGGATTCGACCAACGTGCCGCTGGTGACCAATCTGCGCGTGGACCCATGGGAGCGATACCAGAGCGAGTCGACCTCCTACGGCGAATGGTGGGGCAAGAAGCTATGGGTGATGATGCCGGCCACCACGGTCATGGGTAAGTTCCTAGCGACCTTCAAGGACTACCCGCCCAGCCAGGTCTCCGGTTCCCTCAGCGTGGAGAAGGCGCTGGAAGCACTGCAGGAAGGCGGCAGGAAGAACTGAAACCGGCTCGCCGCTTGACGGGGGTTCGATGAACGATCGCTCCTGGCCGATAGCGGTCATCGGGATAGGGCGTGGCCATGGCTAATGTCCGCTTCCGACCCAAAGCGGACATCTGCCCGCACATTAAGGCGGCGCGGCCGGCACTCCAACTAGCTGAAATTTGCGCTACTCCGGGAATGCCAGCGTTACAGAGAAACGCCCAGTCCAACGATTGGTGAACTCCGGCCGATCAACATTATAAAAACCCCCAAAACCGAAGCTAACTGGCGTGTGCCCGAAGAGCACGACTTTTGACACGGTCGCACCGAGGGGCACAGTCCACGTGTTACCGGCAGCAGCCTTCCAGTTGTAGGACGTCTCCGAAGTGAACGATACCGACCAGCCGCCCGGCAGGTTGCGAGTGATAAAGGGCTGTACGTTGGTCAAGCTGACGTCATCGCGATCGTCGTCGCCCGCTATCGACCAGACATGATTAGCCAGTGCACCGAGGGTCCATTTTTTGTCGGCCGTCTTATGGATTATCACGAACGCCGGACCCAGTGACCACTTACCAGTGCCTAGGGTGTCACTACTGGCGGTGTCGAGCAGTGCTGCCGGTCCAAACCCGAATTCGGTAGGACCTTGCCCGTGGGGAATGTAGTAGCCCTGGACGAACAGGTCGCCGATGCCGCTCTTATCCTGCGGAAACTCGTTCGATACGAGCGGCAAGATTGGACGCAACAGGAACTTGCCCTTTTTGCCGACGAATGGAATCACCGGCTGCACTTTCAACTGCTGGTTGTTGAAGGCACCGGCAGGCCCGACCTCCCCCAGGTAGTTGTACTGGAAGGGGATGGACACCATGGCCGCGCCCGGGTCCGCAAGCTTGCGAGAGATCTCATCGGCCGATGCTCCGCCGCTACCGGCATCCTGAGCGAACGCTGACGCGGTAAGCAATGCCAACAGCGCAGGCATATGAGAGCGTGGAGACATCTTCTTCGAACTCCGGTGGAACTGTAAATTGAGTTTAGGATCGATCTGCCGAGACACGATCGCCACTACCTCACCGCAATGTCTTCGTTGTCAGCATAGCTGCTGCAACGCGAGTTCGTGGCCAATGGCTCATCTCATCTGCTCCCCGCGTCAGAGAGCCCCATACTCATTTCGCTTCAATGATGGTTGGGTGAAGCGGCCGCGGTTCCACGAAAGTTTGCGCTATCGCAGGCAGGTTTCATCGTCCCAGCCAGCCGCAAAGCTCGCTGCTTCACATGGCTTTGACGTCCACCCGTATTTTATCGCGCGAGAACTCGACTAGGCGAACACCATGATCGCGATATCGCATGCCAGCCGCACGAAAGCTTGGGTCCTGGCTCTATCGCTACTTGTCATGGCGTGCGTGACAGCCTGCAATCGGCAGGGCCCTCCTGCATCGACCGATGTGAGTCAACCTTCGACTCGTGCTGAATCCGCCGCCGTTATCACGCCGGCACAGGCACGGACGATCGCGAGTGAGGCGTACGTGTACGGTGTTCCGCTGGTTGATCAGTACAAAACGATGTATGCCTTCTCAGTGGACAAGGCCAACCCGCAGTACAAGGGCCCGTTCAACACGATCCTCAACATCTCGCGTGTATTCACGCCAGAAGACACGGCGTTCGTCACGCCCAACTCCGACACGCCGTACTCATTCGCCGGGCTGGACCTGCGCGCGGAGCCTGTCGTGCTCACGGTCCCGAAGATGGAGAAGGACCGGTACTTTGTCTTCCAACTATTGGATCTGTACACCTTCAACTTCGCGTACATCGGCAGCCGAACCACTGGAAATGATGGCGGCACGTTCCTAATTGCGAGTCCTAAGTGGCAGGGCGAGACACCCAAGGGCATCACTAAGGTAATTCGTTCGGAGACCGACCTGGTCACCGTCGTCGGGCGTACGCAACTCTTCAATCCAGCGGATCTACCAAACGTCAAAAAGATCCAAGCCGGCTACAGAATCGAGCCGCTGTCGGCTTTCCTGGGCGTGCCCGCACCGCCCGCAGCGCCAGAGGTGCAGTGGCCCAAGCCGATTGCGCCGGGCCAGGACCAAACCTCACCAGAATTCTTTGACCAGCTCGCATTTCTGCTCCAGTTCGCGCAGCCGTCTCACCCAAGCGAAGCCACGCTGCACGAGCGCCTCGCAAAGCTCGGCATCGTTCCGGGCAAGCCATTCGATCTCTCCGTGTTGTCGCCGGAGATGCAGACAGCGATCAAGGAGGGCATCGCTGACGGCCAGAAGGAGATCGACGCAAGGCGGGCTTCGCTCGGCGGCAAGACCGACAGCCTCTTCGGCGATCGCGCGTTCCTGAAGAATGATTTCGTTGCGCGAGCTACGGGCGCCCAGGTAGGTATTGGCGCCAACTCGCGCGATGAGGCGTTGTACCCGATCCTCGATAAGGACGCCGACGGCCAGCCGCTAGACGGCAGCAAAGCGAAGTACACACTGCACTTCGACAAGGACGGTTTGCCTCCAGTCAACGCATTCTGGTCGTACACCATGTACGGCCTACCCGAGCAGCTGCTGGTGAAGAACCCGATAAACCGCTATCTGATCAATGCGCCGATGCTGCCAAGTCTAAAGAAGGACGCCGACGGTGGATTGACGATCTATATCCAGGCCGAGTCGCCAGGCAATGGCAAAGAAGCCAACTGGCTGCCCGCGCCGAATGGGCCGTTTGTAATGTTCGCTCGCTACTACTGGCCGAAGCAGGCCTTGTTGAACGACCAATGGAAAACACCGCCGGTGGTCAAGTCACCCTAGTCCTTGTCCACTAAGGGCCGGAAGCGGACACGACACGCCGCGCCGTGCAGGGTTCTGCGGAAGCCACCAGCCCTCGCTGCACGGCGTTTCGGCGTTAATCCCGGTCGTAGGAGAACTGGATGCCGGCCGTTCCACCGGTGCCGATGAACAGGTCGATGAAGGCCAGCACGGTGTCCTCGCGCTGCCAGTCGCGCTGAAGTTCGCAGAACAACTGCGGCACGCTGATCATCTTGCCGCCGGCCTGTTCAATGCGGCGCAGGGCCATCTCGTGTGCGGTCACCGATGTGCCACCGACCGCATCGGCGACCACATACACCTCGTAGCTTTCCTTCAGCGCGTCTAGCGCGGGGAAGGTGAGGCAGGCCTCGGTCCATAGCGCGGTCATGATCAGCTTCCTGCGGCCCGTGGCTTCGACGGCCTTGCGGAACTCGACATCTTCCCACGAGTTGATGGTCGTGCGGTCGTAGGTCGGGAAACCGTCCAGCACTTTGCGCAGCTGCGGGATCGGCGGTTTGTTCAGGCCGGTCTTGACGTTCACCGTGGAATGCACGATCGGAAGGCCGTAGGCCACGGCCGCCTTCGATGCGCCGACGATGTTGTTGACCAGAAGCTGACGGTCCATCGACGCGATGGAGTTCACCTGCACGGGCTGGTAATCGATGATAACGAAGGCGCTGTTGTGCGGCGTGAGCAGATGATCTGTTTGCGGATTGCGGATGGGTTCGCTGGCCATGGGATGCTCCTGCGGGGGACGGGTGCGCGATGTGCGCGGGTGAACGCCGGCTGTTGTCAGCCGCGTGCGGAATCCAGAGGTTCGTGCTGCTTCTCGACGTCCTGCGCCTTGGCATGACTCTCGATGAGCAACTGATAGGACGGGAAAATGGCGGTGTAAATCTGCGCCCACTGCAGGGCGTCGTCGCGATGCCAGGTCCGTTGTAGTTCCGACGCCACGGCGGCCGTATCCATCGGCACCACGCCGGCCTGAACGATGCGCGCGAGGGTGATCTCCTGCGCCATCTTCGAGTAGGTGCCCGATGCATCGACCACGGCGAAGACCTGGTAGCCCTCGGCCACGGCCGCGATGGATGGGAAGGCCATGCACACGCTGGTGATGGTGCCGGCGATGAGCAACTGCTTGCGGCCGGTGGCCTTGACCGCGGCGACGAAGTCCGGGTTGTCCCAAGCGTTGATCTCGCCCCGGCGCGCCACGTACTTCGCGTGCGGCGCGGACTGATGGATCTCGGGAATCAACGGGCCGTTGGGGCCCTGCGGCACCGACGCTGTGGTGATCACCGGCATCCCGGTAAGGGTGGCCATCTTCGCCAGCGCGGTGGCGTGGGCGCGGACCTGGGTGAACGGCATGTCGCCGATGGTCTGGAAAAGGCCGCTCTGGTGGTCGATCAACAGCAAGGCGGCATTGGCGGGGTCGATGATGGGCTTTGCGCCGTTGAAGTTCGCGGGTGTGCTCATGAGAGGCGTCCTGTGGAGAGGGGGCGCCGGAGGCGCCGGAGGGATCAGTGATGGATCTGGCCGAAGCGGCCGCTGTTGAAGTCGGTCATGGCCTGGGCGATCTCGGCCTGCGTGTTCATCACGAAAGGCCCGTAACCGACGACGGGTTCATCGATCGGCTCGCCACTGAGCAGCAACACGGTGGCGTCCGTCTCCGCCTCGACCAGGAGTTCGCCGTCGTTGCGGTCGAACGCGACCAGCTGCGCCTCGTGCGCCGGCTGACCGTTGACCCGGACCACGCCCTTGAGCACGACCAGGGCGAGCGTGCGCCCGGCGGTGACGTCGAACCGGGCGTGACCACCGCGCGTCATGCGCACGTCCCAGACGTCGATCGGCGTGTGCGTGCGTGCCGGTCCGGCATGGCCGGCGTACTCGCCGGCAATCACTCGGACGCGTCCTGCATCGTCCGGCAGCGGCACCGAGGGAATGTCACGGTCCAGCAAGGTCTGGTAACCCGGCGGCCGCATCTTGTCGCGGGCCGGCAGGTTGACCCACAGCTGCACCATGTCGAGCGTGCCGCCACGCTGGGTGAACTCGGGCGAGTGGAACTCCTCGTGCAGGATTCCCGACGCCGCGGTCATCCACTGGACATCGCCCGGACCGATCGTGCCGCCGGCGCCGGTCGAGTCGCGATGCGCCACCTCGCCCTCGTAGACGATCGTGACGGTCTCGAAACCGCGATGTGGATGCTGGCCGACGCCGCGCGGATGCGTGGCCGGCTCGAAGTCGTAAGGGCCGGCGTAATCGAGTAGCAGGAACGGGCTCAGGTGCGAGCCATGGCTGTTGTACGAAAACAACGAACGGGCCGGGAAACCGTCGCCGACCCAATGCGGCTTGGGCGCGCTGTATACGCCGAGGACTTTCTTCATTGTGATCTCCAGGGGCGGCCCGGAGCGGGGGCGCCTTCATGGCGAAACACCTTAATACTGGGACGATGACGTGGGAAGACGCTAGAATTTGGCCTCAGAGTCCTATCACACGAACGCTGGAGGGCACGGTCGATGCAGGATCTCAACGACCTTTACTACTTTGCCCAGGTCGTGGAGCACGGGGGTTTCGCCCCTGCCGGCCGGGCGCTCGGCGTCCCCAAATCGAAGCTGAGCCGGCGCATCGCGCTGTTGGAAGACCGCGTCGGCGTGCGCCTGATCCAGCGATCTACCCGGCACTTCTCCGTCACCGAGATCGGCCAGACCTACTACGGCCACTGCAAGGCGATGCTGGTGGAGGCCGAAGCGGCGCAGGAGGCCATCGACCTCACGCGCTCAGAGCCGCGCGGCGTCGTGCACATGACCTGCCCGGTGGCGCTGCTGGATACGCGCATCGGCCCTATGCTTGCCGATTTCCTGGTCGAACATCCGCGCGTGCAGGTTCACCTCGAGGCGACCAATAGGCGCGTCGACGTCATCGGCGAGGGCGTGGACATCGCGATCCGCGTGCGGCCACCGCCGCTGCAGGACAGCGATCTGGTGATGCGCGTGCTGGCCGATCGTCGCCAGTGCTTGGTAGCCAGTCCGGCGTTGCTAGCGCAATACGGCGTTCCCGAAGTGCCGGCGGACCTGGCATGGCTGCCCAGCCTGGACCTGGGCGTGCCGCAGAACGAACATGTTTGGCATCTGTTCGGCCCGGATGGGGCGGAGGCGTCGATCTACCACCGTCCTCGCTACATCACCCGCGGCATGCTGGCGCTGCGCACCGCAGCAATAGCCGGCGTCGGCGTGGTGCAGTTGCCGGCGATGGTGGTCGTGGATCAGCTGAGAAGCCGCGAACTGGTGCACGTGGTTCCGCAGTGGGCGCCGCGTCGCGAGATCATCCATGCCGTGTTCGCCTCCCGGCGCGGACTTCTGCCATCGGTGCGGTCGCTGATCGATTTCCTGGCCGACAGGTTCGGGCGGATAGCAGAGGACTGACCCCATGTATGCGACATCGTAGCAAGGGTCGTCAGGGTCCGCTGTCCGGGTAGGACGTCGTCCGCGGCGCGAAGTTCGCGCTATGCCGACTCGTGCCCGCTGGGCGATGAGGTCATGACTTACCCTGACTTGGCTTTTCAGGCACCGCATGTTCGACCAATTCCGCGCACCAGTCCTCCGCAAATGCCTCGCATCGATCGGCCAAATACTCACTGCTACGTGCATACGACGGTATTGCCGGAGCGATTGTCGCCGCATCGGCCACAGTTGCCCTCCACGAGGCCAGCGCGCCTTGGGGATCTGGATGGGTGCGGACTAGGGCACGCAGCGCCAAGCGTAATACGTAGACCTGAGCTTGAAGGTCGCACAGGGCCTCCTCCGTTTCCCGGTCCATCGTCATATTCCTCTCGATCGAGATAGCGGCTGCCCGAACTTGTTGGGCAGCCGCCGAGTCGGGTTACGTGTTGATCAAGGTGCCGACTTGAATGCGCCGCGGTGTGGTCTCTGGTCGCTTCGGAATGACGATCTGCAACACGCCGTTATTACCGGAGGCCGAGATGCCCTCGGGGTCGGCGCTATCTGGCAGTGCGAATCGACGGTGGAAGTTTCCGTGGCGTCGTTCGACACGAGAGAAGCTCTCGGTCTCTGAGGCGGTCTCGGTGCGTCGTTCGCCCTTGATGGTCAAAATTCCCTTGTCCATCTGTACTTCGATGTCTTTGGGATCCACGCCGGGCAGATCCGCGTACAGCACGAACCGGCCTGCTTCTTCCTTGATATCGACGAGCGGCACCCACTGACTGGTGACAATCGACGACTCGTCAGACGATCCGTTTTCGAACAGGCCTCCCTCTAAAAGGCGGTCGAGCACTTGCCGAAGGGGGTCTTGGGATAGGCCTTGCGCGGGCCACTGGGGAATGCGAACCATCTTGTTCATGGCTAGGGTCTCCAATTGGCAGGGTTGGACGGCAATATCCGTCCGATAGGCAATTGGGGAGCGAATTTCGGGGACTCAAGGGAAGTCCCTGAGGGTACAGTCAAATTTCATTCATGACTGCCCACGCTGCTGCCGGAGTGCGCCCATTCACGTCTGCCGCCAGGGCCTCGGCACTTCGTAGGCCTGTGCGCCGTGGGCGACGCACCAGCTATAAGCGACTGTTCGTCGCTGAAGGCAGCGGCGCCACCCAGGCGCTTTTGGAGCTGTGGCTGGGTGAGGTCAGGCGATCCACCGTCAGTTCGGGCCAAGTCCGTTATCGATTAGGATCGTTAGCAGCCGCCCAGACACATAGTCGGCATGGCACCGGCCTGGCCCCGTATCCCGTCGGCGATCACCGCCACCGCAACGAGAAGGTCATGGTGCTCAGGGAACTCCAGCCGTAGCTGTGACATTCCCCCTTCAAGGGCGACAAGGCGGGCTTCCAACTCGGTTAGCGAGGGCGCCATGGCGGAAGAATGCACTTGGCCATGTTAGAAAATCCTTGCGAGGGCTCCGCGTCAGGTTCCAAACAAATTCGAGACGAAAGCTGTCGGCCGAGCCGGCCCACAAGCAACGGAAGAAGTCGACCGGCTTGGCACGTCTTGACGGCACCTTACCCACCATGCGTGGCCAGCCGTTCAATGACTCCAAGTGCTTCTGCCTCGAGGTAGTCCGCAGTCATAGATTCAAGCTGCGGCTGTGAGTTTCCCGCAGCGTGGCCGCCACGGCTGTTCGGTCGATCGGGGGAAAGATCCAGTCGAAGGCCGCGATACTCAGAGATTGAGATGCGGAGGTGGCCAGACGGCCGATATTGTGGGTTGTGCTTCGTTCCAAGGTGCAAACCCACCCGAAACTCCACGCTCTCTTCGGCTTCACGGTGAGAGCCGACAGCAGCTTCAACCGAGCGCGCCACAATCCTCGCACTGTGGCCAGCCGCCCTAAGCTCGGCGACAATCGCGGAAAGAATTGGCACCGCGATCTCCTGGCGCCACTCCTGAAATGGACGCATCATCGCTTTCGCACTGTTCACGCGGTCGTTCGAATCATCCCACTCCTGCCCTTGCTTTTTGCCCGCAATGCCAGCGAAAACGGACGCCAGCCTCGTCACCGTGCTCTCAGCGATCGGTATCGTCGAGCCCGCGGTCCAATCATATCCGGCAGGCGGCACATCCATTGCCCCGACTAGGTCAGAGGGAAACAATTGAACTCGTCGTTGTTCCGTCGGCGCCCACTCCACGAGGGAACCACCGCTGGTGTGGTTTAGAGCCGCATATTTACCGGGCTCGAATGGACCTGTCACTTCGTGGAACTCAATGAAAACATGTGGAATAGGGAAGTGACCATCCCCAAAGGGGTCTATCGCAAGAATTCGATCTAGCGGCACTCTCCGGTAACACTTGAGGAATGCCCGATCTTGCTCGGCAATGTACTCCAGCCAAAAATCCCGCGGTGCCTCATCACGCGAATTTGTTTCATCGACGCTCCAGGCGTGTTTGCTCCTGAGAATGCGATCGCAGTACTCGGCCGCGACATCGTGGTCCAGGATTGCATCCCAGTTTTCGTGATCTGGTGTAAGGGCAGCAAGATGCTCTTTGTAGAGCACAGTCAGCGCGGCAGGCGCTCTAAGGTTCATTGCTCTGCAGACAAGCCATCGCGCCTGTGTCGCTCCAGCTTCTGGAATTTCTGGGTAGCGCGTGTCGGACGGGTCGCGCAGCAGGATCAGGCAATCTTGACGGCCCTCCTCTCCGATCAGGTTGGTCAGCTGCCGCTTGAGGGCAACATGGGATCTGAGCTCCGAAGTTCTCGAGCGCCGGCGTACCGCGAGGGAAAGGCCGAAGTATGCGAATAGGAGTCGGTCATTCTTCTCCTGAAAGAGCATGTCTTCGAGCTCGCCCTTTGCCCACACAGCGAACTCAGAGACGCCGCGCGCAGCCATTTCATTACGGAAAACGTCCCTGGCCGCCTTGGAAATGTCGCAGGCTACCGCCAGCACCAGCCCGTGGGGAGGCTCGCTCAGGGAAGCCAATGTCTCTCGGACCGCCTTTCGAACCTGACTCGGCCCGAACTGTTTTTCCCGCTTGCACTGAAATATCCAAAGGCGCTCAGCAAGGATCCTGCGCGGTGTGGTCTCCTCGCCAAGCTCTCCGTCAACTGGCCCCCCTTCGGATAGCACCTGCTCCGTAGCACGAATATCTAGCCCTTGGTCCGAGCCGGAACGGCCTGTCGGTTCAATCGACTGCCAGTTTCGGAAGTCATAGGCCAGTTGCCGGACAAGATCCTCAAATCGATGCGGCTCAAGATCTTGAAACGGAAGGGGGTTCAGGGTTCGCGTGGTCCTCACTGCCATCTCTTCCTCCGTTGCCCTCTGTCATGAGAGGAGCATTAAGCAGTTTGCCCTAAACCGACGGGATCCCTATGGCACAAGGGGACACGGAGCGACCCCGACCGATCGAACGGCGGCGCACGTACCCGGTTCGACCCATAGGACTCTCAGACCCACGCAGCGCAGGAAGTCACCGCATCTAGCCTCTAAGCGCGCCAATCGTAGTAGCTGATCACCGGCACAGAAGACTTTTCCCGCCCGGTCTTCTCGCACCACAGGGCGATCAGGCGCTCGCCATCGCTGTGCCTAGGCTCGGCGCCGGCCTTCCAGCCCAGAACCGTCGACTTAGCGACTGCCAGTCGTCGCGCGACGCTGCGGCTTCGGAAACCCTGATGCGTCAGGTCAGACAGCACGCGGAACCAGTGGACCCGAAGCGCGGGGTCTTCCATCAACGACATCGGCCTCTGCCAGGACGGCTACGGGCTTGTCGTCACCGGGCACTGGTACGCCATCTGTAGCGCGACGTCGACACCGATCCCGCGCTCCTCGTCCTCGAGGTAGTAGAAGCGGTCCATCGTAGTTACGAACGCCGTCACAACCTGCTTGGGCGTCGTGCCCTCCGGGATGCAGTAGACGGGCGCACCGGGGTTGAAGCGCGCATCCTGCACCGCCTGGAGGTACGCGTAGCAGTAGCCAAAGTTCGCGGCGGCAATGAGGCGCGGGTCGACCGGGGCCCGCGGATCGTCTTCGTACAGGGCTGACCGACATTTCCCTAGGATGTCCCCGGCAGTCTTCGGCCAAGCTTTCGACTCGCCAGCCCAAGCCGCACTGGTGGAGCAGGCGATGGCCAACCACAGCGCCATGACGTTCTTCAGCATTTCAGTCTCCTACGGGTGATGTTCCACGGCGGGCGATCCCGACTGTAGCTAACGGCCGACGCCAAGCCTTTCCAGCAGCTTCGACGCCTCCCGCTCGGCGCGCCCAATCTCCTCGTCCAGTCCTTCGCCGAACCCGTCTTCTGGTTGCGTGGGCTCAACCGGCTGCCCGGTGCTGAGGCTGTGGGTCAGGGCCTGCACGCGCGTAAGCAATGCCAGCGAGGCAGCGGCTTGCTTTCGGCACCAGACCGAGTCGCCGCGCTCGTCCTTGGTCATCGCCTTGGGCACCTTGCCTTCGCCCGACCAGTTGGCGGGGTCGACTTCGACGACAACCACGTCGAACAGCTTCTGGCTCAGCTCGTGCAATCTCTCAATCTGGTCAGGGCGCATCAGTCTTCTCCCACAGCTTTGGCAAGGTCGGGCGCGCGCTCGGGCTTGAAGTCCGAGCCGCTGTTGATGGAATCGATGGGCGAGCCACCCGGCTCCCAGAAGTAGGACTGACCGTACTGCTCCTCGGTTCGTTGCCGCATTCGATCGAGGTAGCCCGGCGACAGCGCCTCCTGCAGGTCATGCAGGATCAGGTGGTCGAATGCGGCGCGGGTGTACCAGAGGTTCATCACCGCGGAAAGGACTGGCGTGTTGCCTTTGCCGAACTTGACCAGCTCGGCGCCGAAGTCGGTCTCCTCGCCCTGGGCCGCTTCGATCGCGTTGCCCCAGGTCAGCGCCAGCATCTCCTCGGCAAGGCTCACCACCGGACCCAGCATGCTCGCCACCAGGCCGCGGCCGGACTGGCTCTCCTGGGAGAACAGGAAGTCGCCGAAGATCGAGAGGGCTCCGCCTTTGAGCAAGGCCGCACCCCAGACCCGTGCATCGGTCGTGTCGTACGGGTCCTTGCCATCGCGCAACGCGGAGGCCTGCAGCGCCACCATGCCCAGGATGGTCGAAGTCGTCACGAGTGCCGACAGTGCGCGCACGCGGCGTGCCGCCGTCGGTTCGCTGAGTGCGCGCTCCCAATGCTTGGTGATCATGGCCAGGGGGAACGACTTGAATAGCCAGACCGACCGCATCAGCTCGCCAGTGAGCGTGCCGCGCTGCATGTTCGCCCGGGTGATGGCGCGTTCGCGCAGACCTGGCTCGATCACGGCCAGATCCGTCTCTTCAAGCACGGTGCCGAGCAGCTTGGTTGCGGCCTCCTCTCGGAGCGCGCGCGGATCTCCGAGGTCGGCCAGTGCCTCGTCCGGGATTCGGTAGATGGATTCCGGCGTCAGCATAGTTTCGTTGCCGCCGCCCCAATCCTCGAGCTCGGCACGACGCCAGACCTCGAAGTCCGCATCGCTGATGCCCTTGGACAGGAGCACGCGGTTGTCCATCGGATCCAGGCCGGCGAGCGTCTCGACGGTGCGGGTGAGGTGCCCGATCGAGCTCATGTACGTCACACCGAACGCACGCCGGCGGGCGTCGGTCATGGCGTTCAAGCCCGATGCCCGGAGCGTCGCGGTCGCCATCTTCGAAGACCAGCCCGAACCGAGGGTGTCGTTACCGAATCGATTGAGCGACGCCACCAGGGTATTCAGCGCCAGGCCCGCGCGCTGTGCGAGCCGCTTCCCCTCGAGGTTGGTGGGATTCATCGCCCGCAGCTCGTTCGACCACAGGCGCACCTGCGGCAGATTGTTTACCGCGGCGGCGCGCATCATCGTTCCCTCGTCGGTGATCGAGGTGATGACGGCGGAGCCCAAACGGTTGGCGACCAGGGTGTTGCGCAGGTTGTCGAAGAAGGCAGCCATGCGCTGGGAGGCCACAGGCAACGTCTTGCCAGATGCCAGGTTGTAGAGGTTCTCGACACCGACGGCCTGCTTGCGCACCTTCCCGGCAGACGCCGGATCCTCGACCGTCATCGACTGCACGGCCTCGTCGTGGAACATCCGGAAGGCGTGATCGGGATTCGGCCCGAAGACCTCAACCGCCGAGATGTCGTTGGACAGCCCGGCGATATGGCCCACCAGGACGTCATACACGGCCTTCTCGCCGTACCGCATCTGGTAGTCGAGATAGGCGTCGGCGCTCCGGAAGTGCAGCTGACGCGATTCGTTCCCGCGGTTGGCGCGCATGCCGGTGCCGGCGAAGCGGCCCGGCTCGGTCTTGTTCGCGCCGCCGGTTGCGATCGTGGTCCAGATCTGGCCCAGCAGCTCGCTGACCTCGATGTCGTCCATCTGCGTGCCGTTCTCGCGCAGGTACTGCTGGCGATCGAGCGCCGGCATCACGTCGTGCACCCATGTCTCCCGCGCGTGGCTGGCGGGTGGCGCGGCGTCTGCCGCCCAGGCCTTTGCCCGCGGCGCGCCCGTCAGTCCCGCTCTCCAGGACTCCTGCCCGGCGCGTGCGACTCTCACCTGGGAATGGTGGTGCGGCATTCCCCAGTCTTCCAGGCGCCCGATGTCGCCGCCGGCGCGGTTGAAGCGCACGCGCAATGCCTCAGCGATGTCGCGGAACTGTTTGGCGCCGTCCGCGGCAACCTTGTTGCCAGTGCTCTCGCCGTGCAGCTCCCGGACCAGGTCGCGGATGCCGGCAGGGTCTTCGATCATCCCGAAGAACGAGGGGTTCGTTGCCTCGAGCGTGCCGATCATCTGGCGAAGCGCGTCGCGCTCGATCGCCTTGGACCGGTACTCCATCGATTGCACCGAGCCCTTGGCGTCGGCATGGAACGCGATCGTTCGATCTAGCCACTGCAGCGGAGAGCCGGGGAACTCGGCTCGGGCCTGCTGCAGCTTGGCCGTGGCCAGCACTTGCTGCGCCTGGCGCCGGAGCTTGAGCTGAGCCTCGACCTGGATCTCGCGCGCTGCAGCATCGGCAGCAACCCGCAACCGTTCGTTCTGGGGCAAGGAGAGCCATTCCTGCGGGTCGCGCGTTGCCTCCTGCCGCATGGTCCTGGCAAGACGTGACTCGATCGCGCGGATCTCCGCAGGCGTGGCCTCGCGCCCGTACACGGCGCTTACAGCTTCGATGCACTGGGGCTTCATGCAGAGTTCCTCAGGAAACAGTTGGCCGCAGCCTGCACGGCGGCAGCATCGATGTCGGCCATTCGCAACTCGGCTTCGGCCTGGGCCAGCACTTCGGTGGCCGGCACGGTCTTGGGATTGCCGTCAGCGTCGAGTTCGCCGGTGGGAATGCGCAGGTCTGGCGCTGCAACGATGGCGTCCCGGGCGGACTGGAGGGCATCCGTGTGCGAGGTAGCTCTGTCGCCCGAAGACGCTCGCGGCGTACTTGCGGCGCCTTGGTCCATGGCGGCTGAGGTGGCTTGCTGCCCCGACGTCCGTGGGACGGCCGCGCTGCGAGAATCCAGCGAGTCCGGATTGGGCTCTCGCGGGGAGGAGGAAGGCTCATCGCCTGGCCTGCCTGCTTCAGTCGCCGTGCCGTCCGCCACGCGCGCCGGCTCCACCGTGCGGCCAGCTTCGCCACGGCGAGCATGGCTCGTTGGCTGCGGCTCCCGAAGGCTCTGCGCAAACTCGATGAATGCCTGGTCGCGGTCGGGCAGCTTCTCGAGCTGGGAGCGCAGCGTCTTGGCAGTGCGCTCGTAGCCGGCGGCGGTGCGGTCCAGCTCGAGCGAGGTACGGATCTCCCCGCGGCGCTGGTCGATGAACTGGATTTCTGCCTGCGTGAGTGCCTGGCGCGGTTCAGCCGGGATGACGCCGCTGCGCTGGCGCTCCTCGTGCTCGCGCAGCACATCGACCAGCTCAGCCTCCTCATTGCGCAGCGCGGTGAACTCTTCCCGCGACAGGCGACCAGCGCCTGCCAGTTCGTCCAGCGTGGCCAGGCGCGCGTCGACGATGTCGCCGGCCACGCTTGCGCTGATTCGCGGCGGTTCGGCTGCGGCCTGGTCCGTGACCAGTGCGGTGCGCTGGGTGTCCATGTCGACACCAGCCTTGTGCGCCCGCTCATCCCAGTTCGCGATCGCCTCGGCCTTGGTCTTGCCGCGCAGGTAGCGATTCGCCTTGAGCTGCGCCGGCGTGAGGATGTCGGCCATCGGCGTGTCTGGCCCCGCCTTCGCAAACTCGACGCCCTTCTCGGCGCCGAAGTGGTGCGCGGCGTACAGCGTGTGGTGCGAGACATCCTGGCCGGCAGCCCGCAGCGCCGCGGTGTTTTCGGCGTCGAGCGCCTCGGCCATCTCCGCGGACTTGCCGGGATCGGTGCGCGCGGCCAGCACCTGTGCGTCGCTGAGACCCTCCGCCCATGCCGGCGTCGAAGCAGCAACGACACGACGCCAAGTGCCAGCGGTGAACTGGTCTGCGCCAACAGCGGAGCTACTTGGATTGCGGGCATCCGCCTGACCGCCGGACTCCAGGGCACGCCTGTAGGCAGCGTAGGACGCGCCAGGCGCCCCGTTGGCAGCGGCCGCACCCACGGCAACGCCAGCGACCTGCGCGCGCAGTGCTGGCGCGAGCATGAAGTCCTCGGGGCGCACGATGGTCGACACGTCCACCCGCTCCCCCTCGAGGATTCGCTGGATGGCGACGTCGAGCGCTTGCTGATGCTTGATGTCAGCACCAGGCACTGCCGGCGTACCGGGCATGGATTCGCGTTGGTAGTGCGACGCGTTCGACGCCACCAGCACGGCATCGCGTTGGGTTGGTGTCAGGCGTGCATCGACATGCGCCTTCGCGCCGAACGCCAGGCCCATGAGGAGATCGAGCCCGCGGGTGTAGGGGTCGGTCGCGTCGTAGCTTTCGGCCTGCTGCTCGTAACCACCGGCTTCGAGGATCTCGCTGGACGCCTTGTCAGCACCTGCGCCGAGCACCAGGTTCGAACCTGCGCCGGTGGCCAAGCGCGATGGAAGGGTCGAACCGAACGCCGCCGGCAAGCGGAAGCCCGCTGCGTTGACAGCCAAGTTGACCGCACCCACGCCCGCGGCGGTCGGAAGGTCAACGCCATCGCGCACAAGCTCGGCGGCCGGATCCACGCCCGACGACGCCAGGAACAACGCCGGCGTGCCGAACATGAAAGGGATCGATCCGACGACATTCGTGCCCAGGTTCAGCACTCTTGCCGAGGAGCCCATGGACACAGGGTCCGGCGTCCAGTAGTCGACCGCTGCGCTGCCGATCTCGTCGACGGCCTGGAAGTAGGGATCGGTCTGCGATCCAACCTCGCGCTCCTTGTGGCCGAGCAGCCGATCGAATCCGCGGCCGAGCGTCTCTGCACCCTGCACTTGGCCACCTCCGAGAACCGCCGCGGTACGCCCAATGGCAGCAGCCGGCCGCAGCAAGCCTTTCAGGGCCTCGGCCGCGCCGTCGAATCCCGTCGGCTTCGAGAAGTCGAACGGCTGCAGGTCCATCTCGCTGATCGTTTCCTCGACCGCGCGCAGGTCTTCGCCGGCGACGTCGTCGACCATGCCAATCCCTGGGGTCATTGGACACCTCGCATGCGGAACGCCAGGGGCACGCCCTTCTGGTCGTACAGCGGCTCGATTCCACGGACCAGCAGGTAGACGTCAGGCCGCCCGCGGGCGTTGAGCAACGTCACGTCGCCAGGGTCCTCGCGCTTCGCGGATTTGAGCCGGGCCTGCACGTACTCGTCGGCCTTGTCCCTGAACTCCGCCTCCGACATGCCCCAGGGCGCGATGACGTCGCGACCTTCGAAGCGCGCCTTCTCCCCGACGACGGCGCGAACGGACAGCGCGAGCCTGGTGTTGTTGAGCGTCCCCTTGACGTCCCCAACCTCGGCGGATCGGGCGGCGTAATAGGCTCGGATCGCCTGCACCGCCGTCTCGAACTCCTGCGGTCGGCCGGCGAAGGCCTGCGCCACCGTTGCCGCGACAATCTGCGAAAGCTTCTGGGCCGGCGGCATCGGGAAAGCCGCGTCCTTCCCGTCTTCGCCCTGTGCCGTCTTCGTCGGGTTGAGCAGCGCCTCGCCCTTGAGCAGGTACATCGCAACGTCACCGAACTCGCCCTTGACCGAGGTGGACGTGACAGCGCCATCTGGCACACCGTTCGCGCGCTGCAACGCGTAGTAACGGCCGGCCAGCGCCCGCACCGGAGAGTCGGGGGCAAGCTGCTGGATCGCAGCCTGGTATGCGTCCGGGTCACCGATCGTGCGGTTGAGCGTGCCGAACAGCTTGGCGGCGCCTCTCGTGTCCATCTTCGTCAGGCGGCTGGCCAGCGCCGAGGCTTCCTGCGGCAGCAGTGGCGCGCTACCGGCTTCCGACCCGTACTGCTTGCGCAGCGTCTGCAGGGTCACCATCCGCGCCTGGATCTGGGCCTGCACCTTCGACACGTCGCCGTCCATGAGCGACTGCAGGTCCAGCGGCTGCGTTTCGATGCCGGTCCGGTTTGCGTTGAAGACTAGTGGCTCCTGCCGTAGGGCGCGCAGATTCGACTCGACTGCGCCCTCCATGCGCTTGAGGTTGGCCTGCTCGCCAACCGTCGCGCCTTCTCGCGTCACGCGCGCCTGCAACGTCTGGAGGTACGCGCGCTGCACGTCAGGAGGCTGGTTGAGCACTGCCTGCAGCTCGGCCTCGCCGCGCAGCAGATCCTTGAATTCGGCCTGCTGCTCCGGCGTCCCGCGGCGCATCGTCTCCGTCCAGGTGTTGACCGTGTCCAATGGCGCCGAAACGCCCGTGGCCACCTGCTGGCGAAACTGGGTGAGCGTGCGATCCGCGGCGGCTTCACCACGGTCCGCCTCGTGCGCCGCTTTCGCTTCGAGCCGCGACTTGGCGGTGACCACTTGCGACAGCAGCGCATTCGTCTTGTCAGCATCGAGCTTGCCGGCGTAGCGCCCGTCGTCGGACGTGAGGTCCTGCTCGAGCTGGGTCAGTGCGTCCAGGTCATCGTGGCCAGAAATCAGGCGCGCTTTCGCGTTGTCGCTGTAGACCCGGTCGGAGAAGTCCCGCTGGTCCTTGTCGAAATTCGCAGCCACGCCGCCGGCGGCAGCCAGGTCCCGAAGCCCCTCGCCGCCGGCGACGATCTTGCCGAGGTCTGCATTCGGGTCGCTGGCCAGCTTGGCGAGCCGGTCGCGAAGCGAACTCACCTGACCCTTCATTTCGGCGCGCTTTCCGGAGAGGGCCAGATTGCTGACCACCGCCTCAGACTCCATCCGATTCCGACGCAAGCGGCCGGTGAATCGTTCGACGTCTGGCGCATCGAGGTCACTGGGCTTCGGCGAGTCCAGCTGCCCCACGCGGTCCTGGAACTCGTCAGAGGCCTTGTCCCAAGGCAGCGAGCCATCAGCGATGCGGCTCTGGATGTCCGTGGTGATCGTCTGCACCTGCACGGCGTCGTCGGCGAGGGCGTTCTCGGCACGTGCCCTGGCCAAAGCATCGTCTTCCTCTCGCCGTTGCCGGCCGAGTTCGACGACTGTCCCGCCTATAACGCGCGCTGCATCAGCCCGTGCTTCGAGCCCTGCGGTCAAACCGCGCGTCTCAGGGTTGAACTGCGTCGGGCGATCGGGGCCGCGCTGGCCAAAGGTCGCTTGGGTGCCGCCCGGGGAGTGGGGGATGCGGGGCATGAGAGTCCTCTATGGGCGGAAAAACGCGCGCGCGCGCGAGGGAGCGGAGGCGGGGGAATGCGGGTTCATCACCAGGAGTTCCCCGCGGCTGCATCGGCACCGGCGTTACCGGCTCGGGTGCGCTTGAATCCGCCCGTCTTCGGCCGGGACGGCGCGTGGTTGTCGACAGGCCTCAGCGGCAACGGGCCTTCCCAGTCGTCCGCCCTCATCACGTCGAAGCGGTTACGCAGGTACACCGTGCGGCCGGTCGGGATGTCGCGGCCCTTGCCGACCGAAAGCTCGATCACGCCGGGCATGTCGTCAGGTTTGTAGTAGTCCGGCCGGTGCAGGAACAGCACGACGTCGGCCACCTCCTCGATGCCGCCGGAGCCACGCAGGTCGGTCAGGCGCGGGCGCCTGGCCTCGGAGTGCTCCAGAGATGCCGCGCCTCGATTGAGCTGGGCGAGCACCACCACTGGGCAGTTGAGGTTCTTGGCCAGGGCCTTGAGGTCACGCAACGCGTCAGCACGCTCGATTACTTCGCCCTGCTTTCCAGGCAGCAGCATCTCGTGCAGGTGGTCGACCAGCACCATGCGGAGTGGGCTGTGCAGGTGCTCACGCTGCGCCCGCGCGCAGATCTGGGAGGCAGAGAGCCGAGGGCTGTCGTCGGTCAGCAATGGCGCCTCACCGAGGCGGCGTATTGCGGCGGTGACCTTGTCCCAGTTCGCGTCTTCTCCGATCGGCTCGAGGAGCCAGGTGTGCGGCACGCCACTCAGCGCTGCCAAGTCTCGTCTTGCCGCTTGGTGCGCGGCCATCTCCAGCGAGAAGCGCAGCGTCCGGTTGCCTCGCAGCGCGTTGAAGGCGCTGAGCTGGAACCCGACAACCGACTTGCCCATGTTCGAGCGCGCGGCGACCAGCACCACCTCGCCGTCCTGGAGACCGTGAGTCAGGTCGTTGACCTGGAACCACGGCGTCGGCGCCCCGGGAAGCACCTTCGCTTCGTAGCGCCGCATCAGATCCGCGTACAGCAGCTGGAGCGCCTGCTTAGCCAGAAGCGGTCCCGTGCGCTTCGCTGGGGCTAGTGACGTGAGCCGGTGCTGCGCGGCCTGCACGAGCTCGGGAACGTCCCGACCATCCGGCTTGAAGCCGTCGCCGACCAGGCTGTTCCCGATTTCGATCAGCTGCCGCAGTCGGGACTTGTCGACCACGATCTCGGCGTAGGCCTCGATGTTGGCGGCGGACGGCGTGGTGCTGGCCAGCTCGATCAGGTAGGCGCCGCCGGCAACCTGCTCGCCCAGGCCCATCGATTCGAACCACTCGCCCAGAGTGACGGCGTCGAAGGGCTTGTCTTTCTCGGCCAGCTCGCGAATGGCGCGGTAGATCAGCTGATGGTCGCGGCGGTAGAAGTCGCTGTCGCTGAGCCAGTCCACCAGCATCGGCAGCGTGTCGGGCACCAGCATCAGCCCACCCAGGACCGCCTGCTCAGCCTCGACCGACTGAGGCGGCACGCGCAGCTGCTCAGCACGATGGCCGGGGTCGGCCACGTCGAAGTGACGCTGACGGCCTCTGCCGTTGAGTTCGGCGACGCGTTCCGTGCTGCTCAAGCGGCCTCCTCGTCGATCATGGCGCGCTCGAAGACCTTGACCATCGCCTTTTCGCTGACCAGGTACTCGAAGTCGGGCTTCCAGTTCTCGTGCCCGGGCCCGCCGCCCTGGCGGCCGCTGTACCAGTCGTCGGCTGCCGCCTCTTCGAAATACGCCTGCCAGAACGCCGGCGTGACCTTCTCATCGCGGTACAGGTGCTCGCACAACTGCCGCGCAGTCGGCAGAGCCTTCTCGACAGCATCGAGCCTGGGCTTGTTGAGCACGCGGCAGGCCGCCAGCACGCCTGTTGGCTTGGCGAGGATCTGGTTGAACGCGTCGCGAGCATCCTCGGCGATCTGGCGTACCCGGGCTGCCCTGCGGACCTTCAGGTCAGCGGATGGGTCCTTGCCGGTGAGCACCAGCGGTTCGGACGTATCCGAACGAAGTGAGGAAAGCTCTTGAGACGGAGACGGAGACGGAGACGGAGCATTGCTATGCCGCGGTTCTAGCATTGCTGCAGCATTGCTACCCGCATTGCTATTAGCAGTGCTAGCAGCATCAATTTGGCTGCTGTCAGCATTGCTAGCAGCATCGCGAATGGCGACCCATTCCGGCACTCGCCGATCTGCCTCGGCCTCACCGTAGTGGCGCTTCATCGCATTCCACCGAGCCTTTGCGGAGCGCATATCCGCGCCGCTGGCCCACGGTTGATGATCTGCCCAGTCGTGCAGCCGATGCTGACCGTCACCGCCGTCCAGGAAGCCAGCCTCAGCCATGGCCTTCACGAACGCGCCGGGTTCGCCGGTCCAGTCGACAGCCAGTTCGATGTCCTCGTCCGTCATTCCATCCAGATCACCGTCTGCGCGAGAGTTACGCGCCCACAGGATCAGGCGCACCAGGAACCAGCCACCAGCAGGCCCCAGGCGTCGGAGTAGCCGCTTCGTCTTGGGGTGCGCAGGGAGGCCTGTGCTCAGGCGCGCGTCGTTGTTGTCGTCGCTCACCACGCCCTCCTTCCCGAGGTCAGGCGATGCATACCGGACCAGGCGTTCAATGGAGCACCTCGTCACGCAGCTGGCCGTTGGCGTCGTCGAACTCGGTCTGCGCCGACTTGATCACCCAGCAAAGGAACTCGATGTTTCTGGCCAGGCGCAGCAGGCCAATGCCCGTTGGCCGGTGCCTTTCCGATCGCGCCCGCGCCAATGCCTCTTCCAACTCATCGTTGATGAGCATGAGATCGCTGCACAGCAGGGCGTCTGTTGCCGGGTAGCGGGGGCCGCAGTATGTCGCCCGAAGGAACGGATCTGGTTCCTCGTGACCGGCGTGCAGCGCGGTCGGCGCTTCGCGCCTAAGGGCCGACGGCACGATGCCGCCTTGGAAGTCGTATGCGCGCAGAAGTACCAGCGCAGCATCGAGAGTTCCGGCCTCGATGCCCTGGAGGATGCTATCCTCTGTCCACGGTTCGCTACTGCTTGCCGACTCGCCCCGCCTGGCCGCGGGGCGTTGTCGTTTCTGGGGGGCGCTCATGCGGCGACCTGCTCGATCAGGGCGCGGATATCCTCGACACGCCACACGGTGGTGTTCGGCCCGAGCTTCACGGGGCGCGGATAGCGGCCCACCCTGACACCGGCGTACCAGCTGGACTTGCTGACCGGGATCAATGCCGGCGTCGGAGCCTGCGGCGGATTGGCCTGCGGATCACCGGGGGCTCCGATGATCTGCGGCAGCCGCAGAAAGCCGGTTTCGGGAAGGGGGGAAACCATGTTGGCACCTTGGCCGCGCTCGGCCGGGATTGGACATGGCTACATTGAATTCGCGAATTGACGCGAATTGTTACGGCTACCCCTTAGCCGTTACGGCTACCCCTTAGCCGTATTCCGTTTCCGACGGCTCTGCGGTGACTTGGCCGCTTTTTGATCGGCAAGGATCGCTTCGTAGAGAAGTCGTTCGGGGTCCCTGGACGCCGAGCTATGCTCCTCAGGCAGGTTCTGCGCCAAGTGCTTGGCTACCTCCATGGCAGAACCATTCATCAGCTTGGCCTGGGTTACACCCCACTCCTTGAGCTTGGCCGCTTTGCCGTGGCGCCGCTCCCACCCGAGCTTCGAGTTGTCCTTGTCGGCGCGGCGCTGGGCCTCGCTTCGCATCGTCCATCCCAGTTGGACGCCGCTTTCCCTCATCGCGCCAGCGGCCTCACCGAGCATTTCCATGGACCGACCCGGGTTCCCAATCTGCATGGCCGCCGCATCGATCCACACCATGGTGATCGCCGCCATCACGTCGTGCAACTCCAACCCCTCGCCCTCGAGATCTGGATGCGGTGATTCGACTGCACCGGACGGCCCACCTTTCCGCTCAAACCTCGAGCACCAGGCGTCGAACAACTGGCAGGCGCTTTCCCCGAAATAGTCCTGTCGAAATGGACTGCTGGCGACTTCGTCCGCATCTGTCCAATCGGTCTCAATGACCAGTTGGCGCAACGAGTCGAAAGACAGGGTCGACCAGTGCCGATAGCCTGTGGCCATGGCGTTCAGAACGCGCAGCGATTCATAGAGCTGGCACCGCGCAAATTGCGCCCTAGCGAATGCGATGGCGTCTTCGGCGAGAGCTCGATCGATGTTGCCCTGAATCATCTGCCACGTTCTGGTGGCGTGGGGCTCCAGCAATTTGGCGAATCCCACCCGGTGTGGCTGCAGCTGAAAGACGTGATAGAGCCCGCGGTCAGCGAGGACCTCCGCAACGGCATAACCCCGCAATGCGCCGCTGCTCTTCGTCGCGAAGTTCTCGACAGGCGCTCTTACTCGCCGATCCCATTCGTCGGAAAGAAAACTCACTTCAATTGCCACTTGAACAAGGTGGTCGATCTGGTCCATACAGCGCGCCCTCACGCCCCCAAAGAAAGAAACCACGCCAGCGCCGGCAGGGTGACCGACGTTTTCGCCCCGTCGGGCTAGGCGTGGCTATTCAACAGCACTCACGCGCCCTTGCCGCCTGCGTCGCGCTTCGCTATCAGTTGGCCAATCCAGGCATCGATCTCCGCCTCGACCCAGCGCGACACACCGCCATCAGTGACGGGTCTGGGGAATGTTCCAGCCGCAATGCGGGCGTAAATCGCCGTCTTTTTCAGGCCGACGCGGCTGATCACTTCGGGGAGGCGCAGCAAGAAGACCGGGGCAGCAGGTTGCATATTGGACATGTGGGATTGCTCAGCTTGGATCGGATAAGTGGTCACGCGCACGTCGGGCCACCAGGGGAACGCAGACAACGGAACACGAAGAACAGAGCGTCTTCGGGCGTCTTGGCCGCCCCCCAGTCGACGCCCAACGCCTCCAGCCAGTCCTTGACCTGGGCGCGAGTCTGTACGCGCAACCTCCACGCGGCGATGTCCCGTCGCATTGAGCAATCGTCGAACGCCACGCCACGCACCTCGGCTACTGCTCGAGAGAGCTCAGCGCTACGCCGAACCCTCTCGAGATCCACGTCTCCGACGACATCCTCATTGCCCCAATCCTTGGCGTTGTCCTTGAGCCAGCCCCACTCCCGAAGGAGTTCGTCACCCCTCACAGGTTGGGGGAGCGTGACCAGGGTCGCGAGGGGCCCTCGGCACACCTTGCGGCCGCGCTCCATAGCCTTCGGGAACGGGATGCAGGTCGAACTGGTGCGATTCGCTACAATATTCGTTGCCATGATCGTCTCCTGATTAGACGGTACTGGTAGGCGGGCCGGGTGTTTCCAGCACCCGGTTCCGCCGCTTAATTGCTCTTTTCTGATCTCCTCATTTGCCTGTCCTCAGCCCTTGCGACTAGCTTGCCTTGCGTTTGAACGGGAGCAACTTGCCGGTCTCGAGGCGCAGCTCGTCGAGATGATCAGCCCAAGCGGCCATCATCTTTCGACGCTCGGCCAGGTGCGTGGTGCGGTTGTAGGCGCGGCCATTTGGATCCCGCACAGCGTGTGCGAGCTGATGCTCGATGTAGTCGGGCCGGAAGCCGAGACCTTCATCCAGGATCGTGCGCGCCATAGCGCGGAATCCATGCCCAGTCATTGTGTCTTTGTCATAGCCGAGTCGGCGCAACGCGGCGTTGACCGTGTTCTCGCTCATCGGCTCGTGCGGGCTGCGCAGGCTGGGGAATAGGTAGCGACCGCGACCCGTCAGCGGTTCCAGTTCCCGCAGGATCGCCACTGCCTGGGGCGCTAAGGGCACCAGGTGATCCTGTCGCATCTTCATCTTGGCCGCGGGGATGCTCCACAGCGCATCGTCCAGGTCGAATTCGTCCCACTCCGCGTGACGCAGCTCACCTGGCCGCACGAACAGCATCGGCGCCAGCCTCAGCGCGCAGCGCGTAGTGAACTGCCCGGCATATCCGTCCAACGTGCGCAGCAGCTCGCCTACCTTCGAGGGGTCAGTGATCGCAGCTCGGGACGTCCGGATGATGGGAGCGAGAGCGCCCCGGAGATCCGCGGATGGGTCACGCGAGGCTCTGCTGGTGGCGATTGCGTAGCGAAACACCTGACCGCACTTCTCCTTCGTCCGGTGCGCGGTCTCGTGGGCGCCTCGAGCCTCGATCCGCCGCAGGACGGCCAGCAACTCAGGTGCATCAATCTCGGCGATCGGACGCGCACCGATCCAGGGGAATACGTTGTAGCATCCACTCCGCCTTTGCGTGAGTGGCGGGAGCCATCTTTGGCTTCTGCTTGGCCAGCCACTCGAGGCCAACCGCCTCGAAGCTGTTGGCCGCAGCGACCTTGCTAGCCACCTTGTGCGCCCGCTTGATGGCCCCCGGGTCACGGCCATCGCGCAACGCAGCGCGCGCCGCATCGCGCCGGCTGCGCGCCTCGGACAAGGAAACTTCTGGGTAGACGCCAAACGCGAGGAGACGTTCCTTGCCTGCAAAGCGGTATTTCAACCGCCAGTAACGAGAGCCGTTCTCGCGCACGTCAAGGAACAGTCCGCCACCATCAAACAACTTGCCTGGCGCCGCTGATTTGATCCCCATCACGGTCAATTTGCCAGTGTGAGCAGCCAATCCCGTTCCCCGCCGATGTACCCCCGATGGGGTCCTAACACCCCCGACGATACCCCCACATTCGCAAGACCGCAATGGACTAGGCTGCACTCGGCCGCACAAAAAAACCCAGAATTTGCGGGGCTTCGTGGCGGTATTGGCACCGGGCTGGACGCGCCTGATCTTATCCATGGTGCCGGCAGTCAGAATCGAACTGACGACCTACCGCTTACAAGGCGGTTGCTCTACCACTGAGCTACAGCGGCCCGGCCGGGAAGATAGCGACCCACCCGCAGCGATGGCAAGTCGAGCGTCGGGCCAGACCGGACTGCGCTTGGCCGTGAACGCCTCCACGCCTTCGGCGAAATCCCGCCCCAGGGCGTTCGCGACGATCACCTCGGTGGTCATCGCATAGGCTGCGTCCAGCCCGACTTCGAGCTGGCGATAGAAGGCCCGTTTGCCCAGCGCCAACACCGCCGGCGGCTTGTCGACCAGCCGCGCGCACAACGCCGTCACCGCAGCATCGAGCCCGCCCGGCGGCGCTACCTGGTTGACCAGTCCGATGCGCAGCGCCTCGGCGGCATCGATGAAGTCGCCGGTCA
>DATDBI010000153.1:0-9186 GCA_036524915.1 Lysobacter sp.
TCGGCAGGCCGGCGGTGCTGGAATTGAACGCGTTCATTTGTCAGGTCCTTCAAGGACGGTTTCGACGGAATCACGGGTGGCGCGCCAGGCGATGATCCATTCCTGCAGGACCGCACGGCCGGCATCGGTGATCTGGTAGTAGCGACGTGGCGGGCCCGACATCGACGGTTCGACGTGGCTGTCGAGCAGGCCGGCCGCGCCGAGATTGCGCAGCACCGGGTACAGCGCACTCTGCTTGCCGCTGAGGACGCCCTCGCCGGTCCGCTCCAGGCGCTTGGCGATCTGGTAGCCGTACATCGGCTCGCTCGCCGCGGCCAGCACCGCCAGCAGGACCAGTGACACCGTGCCGGCACTGAGCTCCTTCTGGAATTTGCGCAGCTGGCTGTCGAGGTCGGTCATGGCACGGTGTCCACGCGGTCCGGGGATGGGGTCCCCGCTATGCTGGTGGCAACACTACTATCAAGTTCTATATACAGAACCTGCCATTAGTCATGGCCCTGTTTACCGCCTTGCCGCCCCCTCCACTGCGCGCCTGCTACCAAGGGCCTGCGCCGCACTGCGCGCGGCGAGGAGAGCATCGCGATGCCACGGGGTGATAAATCCGCTTACACAGACAGGCAGAAGCGCCAGGCCGAACACATCGAAGACAGCGAGCGCGAGGAAGGCCGATCGGAAGAGGATGCCGAGCGCATCGCCTGGGCGACGGTCAACCAGCGCGACGGCGGCGGCAAGAAGTCCGGCTCGGGCCGCAAGAGCGCGAAGAAGGCCACCAGCAAAGTGACGAAGAAGGCGACGAAGAAGGTCGCGAAGAAAGCTGCGAAGAAGGCCACAGCGAAGGTGGCGAAGAAACCAGCGGCCAAAGCGGCAAAGAAGGCCACAAAGAAAGCGGCGGCCAGCAAGTCAACTCGCAAGTCCACGAAGAAGGTCGCGAAAAAGGCGGCCAGGAAGACCGCAGCGAAGACAGCACGCAAGACCGTGCCAAAGGCGCCGGCGAAGAAGGCGGCCCGCAAGCGCACTGCAAGCAAACGTACCGGTGCGAACGGTGCATCGTCGTGACGGGGCATGCGCCCGCGTCCTGACCACCGGCGCGCCGGCGCAGCCGAAAGGGCTGGTGGAGGCGCTGGCACTGGGCCAGAATCTCCCTGTTCATCTCCGGGGGTCACGTCGTGTCGAAGTCATGCCTGTCGAAACCGCGCCTGTTGAAGGCACGCCAGTGGTCCTGGGCCCTGCTCTCGTCCGCGCTGCTGATTGCGATGACCGCGGCCAACGCCGCCGAACCCGAGCCTGCCGCTGCCACGCCGAAGCCGCGCTCGATGCAGGACATCATCGACGCCTCGGCGCCGACCGACTGGCGCGTGCCTGACCCGAAGAACACGCTGTACCTCGACCTCGACAGCGGTCGTGTCGTGATTGAACTGGCGCCGGCGTTCGCGCCCGCGCACGTCGCCAACATCCGCGCGATGGCAAAGAACGGTTACTGGAACGGCATGAGCATCAACCGTTCGCAGGACAACTTCGTCGTGCAGTGGGGGGACCCGGCCGAGGAAGACAAGGACCGCAAGCCGCTGGGCCGCGGCACCAAGCCCAAGTTGCCCGCCGAGTTCGCGCGCAAGTCCGAGGGCCTGGCCTTCAACCTTCTGCCCGATGCCGATGGCTGGGCGCCGCAGGTCGGCTTCTCCAACGGTTTCCCGGCCGGACGTGATCCGAGCACCAACACGGCATGGATGGCGCATTGCTACGGCGCCGTCGGCGCCGGCCGCGATGTCGCTGCCGATTCCAGCAACGGCACCGAGCTGTATGTGGTGACTGGCCAGTCGCCGCGCCAGCTCGACCGCAACATCACCCTCGTCGGCCGCGTGATCAAGGGCATCGAGCTGCTGTCGGTGCTGCCGCGCGGCACTGGCCCGCTGGGCTTCTACGAGCAGCCCTCGCAGCGCACACCGATCCGTTCGATTCGACTGGCCGCCGAGGTGCCGAAGAAGGACCGCGCCGCGATCGAAGTGCTGCGCACCGACACGCCGCTGTTCACCGACCTGGTGGAGTCGCGCCGCAACCGCCGCGACGAGTGGTACAAGCACATGGCCGGCCACATCGACCTGTGCAACGTGCCGCTGCCGACGCGCGCACCGCCGCCGAAGCCGGTCAAGCCGGCACCGGCACCGAAGACCAAGGCCAAGCCGAAGACCAAGCGCTGATCGCGGCGCCGCCGCCCGGGCAAGGCCACAGGCCGCGCCCGGGGGACGGGCGTTTACTGCTGCGTCCGCTGCGGCCTGGGCTCGCCCTTCAACGCCTCGTCCTGGAACAGGCACATCCGCACCACGTCGTGGTAGCGGCCATCGCTGAAGAACTCGTCGATCAGCACGCCCTCGCGGCGGAAACCGGCCTCGTCGTAGACGCGGATCGCGCGGTCGTTGTCGACGTCGACCAGCAGGTAGAGCTTGTAGAGGTTGAGCACGCGGAAGGCGTAGTTGATCGCCAACCGCGTCGCCTGGCGCGCGTAGCCGCGGTTCTGCTGCTCGGGCGAGATCATGATCAGGAACTCGGCACGCCGGTGCAGGTGGTCGATCTCGACCAGCTCGACCAGCCCGACGCGCTCGTGCGACCCATCCTCGACGATGAAGCGGCGCTCGGACTGGTCGTGGATGTGCTTGCGGTACAGTTCTTCCAGTTCGACGAACGACTCGTACGGCTCCTCGAACCAGTAGCCCATGACGCTACGGTTGTTGTTGAGCACGTGCACGAAATGCAGGTCGCCGCGCTCGAGCGGGCGCAGGGTGACACCGATGGGCGGGGTACGGTTCTCCATGCCGGCAACCCTACTCCATCGTCGTGACACCGGGATGCAGCGGGCGCGCCATCACGCGGTCTTATCCCGCCGCTCAATAGCCTCACAGGGCCCCATCCGGAAGGTCCGTGCCATGCCCTTGATGCGTCTACGAGTGACCGGCAGCGACGACAGCGTCCGCGCCATCAGCAACCTCCTCACCAGCCTCGACGGGATCGAACACATCGAGGAGGTCGACGACCTGATGTCGCACCTGGACGACGACGATTCGAGTTCGGCCGGCCTCCCCGATGACCAGGGCCCGGGGCAGCATGCGCTGGAGATCGAGGCGCCCAACCTGGCCACCGCGGCGCGCGTGCGCGACGCCGTCGAAGCGCTGGCCTTCGACCTGGAAGTGCTGGTGGAATTCGACACCGAGGAGGACTGAGCTTCCAGCGCGGCTCCGGCGCGGGCGCTCAGGGCAGCGCCTTGAGCGCGGCCGCCACGCCCGGCAGCAGCGCCTTCACGCGTTTGTCCTCGGACAGGTCCGCTTCGACATAGACCGCTTCGAGGAACGCATTCAGATCGTGCCTGCGTGCCAGCCACGCGTTGTCGCGCCATGCCAGCGACGGATCACCGACCCGCGGCAGCAACGCATTGAACCAGGCCGACCACGTGGCCTCGTCGCGAATCCCGCGCTGCGCCGCATACAGCACCGGCGCCGCCATCCGCTGCGGCTCGCCGAAGAGGTAGGGATGGCCGCTGGCGGGAACGGCCTGCACCGCCACGGCATCGACGATGCGGTTCAACTGCGGCCCATCCAGTGCCGGATTCAGGCTCAGCTGCATCAGCCAGTCGGCGCCGTGGGCGACGCCGTGGCGCCAGCCCACGTCCGCTTCGAAACCACGGTAATCGCGCACCGACTCGAAATACGCCACCGCGCGCACCACCATCGTCGCCCGCTCGGCCGGCGTCATCCATGGGGTGGTGCGGTCGGTGCGCGCGATTTCGGCCAGCACCAGCGCCGCGAACGGCCAGCGCACGCCCACCGGATCGGGCTCGGACAACATCGCGTAGAGGCGCTCGCGCATCGGTCGCAGGGTCTCCGGCGCCAGCTCGCCCTTGCGCATCCACGCGGAGATCCCTTCGAAGGCGATGCCGTCGCGCAACTGCGGATCGCGCTCGCCCAGGCAATCCAGCAGGCCGGTTGCCAGCGTCGCTCGCGCGCCGGCATCGGCAACCACGAACTGCGACTGCTTCAGTGCATCGAGCTGTTCCGCGCTCCAGCCGTCGGGCGGACACGGCCCGGCGAACGCCGGCGCGGCCACCATGGCGGCCAGCAGCAGAACCGTCCCGACACACGCGCGCCTCACCACGTCAGCCTGCTCTCGCATCACCTGCTCCCGCATTGCATCGGGCGCGACTATGCCACCACGCCGATGCTTTCCACCAGCACCGGCGGCGTGAAGGTCGCACCGTCGAGCGGCAACGGGCCTATCATCTGCACAGACGACTGCGCGCCGACGAGCATTTCGAACCACTCATGTCCGACGAAAAGCCCATCGACCCTTACGACAAGCCCGCCGGCGGCTGGGACGCACTGAGGAGTTCCTGGCATGCGCTGCGCGAGCAGCAGGTGCTGGTCAAGGGTGCCAACACGCTGTTGCGCGCCAACCAGCCGCGCGGCTTCGACTGCCCGGGCTGCGCCTGGCCCGACCGCAATGTGCATTCGACGTTCGAGTTCTGCGAGAACGGGGTCAAGGCGGTGGCCAACGAGGCCACGTCGAAGCGGCTGACGCGAGAGTTCTTCGCCGACAACAGTGTCAGCGAACTGGCGCAGTGGGAGGACCGGCTGCTCGAGGCACAGGGACGGTTGACCGAACCGATGGTCTACGACGCGAGCAGCGATCATTACCGGCCGATCGGCTGGGACGAAGCGTTCGCGATGGTGGCCGGTGCGCTCAATGTCCTGCCCTCGCCGGACGAAGCGATCTTCTACACGTCCGGCCGCACCTCCAACGAAGCCGCGTTCCTGTACCAGTTGTTCGTGCGCGAGTACGGCACCAACAACCTGCCCGACTGCTCGAACATGTGCCACGAGGCCTCCGGTGTCGCGCTGACCGAACAGCTCGGCAGCGGCAAGGGCCCGGTCCTGCTCGAGGATTTCGAGCACGCCGACGCCATCTTCATCTTCGGCCAGAACCCCGGCACCAACCATCCACGCATGCTCGGCGAACTGCGCACGGCCGCGCGTCGCGGTTGCCGCATCGTCGTGTTCAACCCGTTGCGCGAGCGCGGGCTGGAACGCTTCGCCAATCCCCAATCGCCGGCCGACATGCTCGGTGGCAGCGGTACGCGCATCGCTTCGCAGTACTACCAGCCGAGCATCGGCGGCGACCTCGCCGTGGCGACCGCCATGGCCAAGGTCGTGGTCGAACGCGGCGCCGTCGACGCCGAGTTCATCGCCGCGCATACCCGCGGCTTCGACGACTTCGCCGCGGCCCTGCGCGCGACCGGCTGGGACGCGCTCGAGCGCGAGTCCGGCCTGGTCCGCGCCGAGCTCGAACAGGCCGCGCAGGCCTACATCGACAGCGCGGCGACGATCCTGTGCTGGGGCATGGGCATCACCCAGCACACGCGCAGCGTCGCCACGATCCAGATGCTGGCCAACCTGCTGCTCCTGCGCGGCAACATCGGTCGCCCGGGCGCGGGGCCCTGCCCGGTACGCGGCCACTCCAACGTGCAGGGCGATCGCACGATGGGCATCTACGAACAGCCGTCGGCGGCGTTCCTCGACCGGCTCGGCGCCGAGTTCGACTTCCAGCCGCCGCGCGCGCACGGCCACGACACCATTGCCGCGATCGAGGCGATGCATGACGGCCGCGCCGGCGTGTTCTTCGCAATGGGTGGCAACTTCGCCGCGGCCACGCCTGACAGCGCCCGCGTCGTGGAGGCACTGCGCCGCTGCCAGCTCACCGTGCACGTCAGCACCAAGCTCAACCGCTCGCACCTGGTGCATGGTCGCCAGGCGCTGATCCTGCCGTGCCTGGGGCGCACCGAGATCGACCTGCAGGCCACGGGCCCGCAAGCGGTGACCGTCGAGGACTCGATGAGCATGGTGCATCTGTCGTCGGGCATGAACCCGCCGGCGTCGGAGCAGTTGCTGTCGGAGCCGGCGATCGTCGCGCGCCTGGCCGCGGCGACGCTGACGCAAAGCCGCACGCCGTGGTTGTGGCTGGTGGAGGACTACGACCGCATTCGCGATCGCATCGCCCGCGTCATCGACGGCTTCGAGGATTTCAACGCCCGGGTTCGCGCTTCGGGCGGATTCCATCTGCGCCATCCGGGGCGCGAGCGCGTGTTCCCGACGGCCAGTGGCAAGGCGACGTTCCATGCCCATCCGCTGCTGCCGGCACACGGCGACAAGGCCGACGGACGCGACGGCAGATTGTTCACCCTCATGACCGTCCGTTCGCACGACCAGTACAACACCACTATCTACGGCCTCGATGACCGCTACCGTGGCGTGCACGGCCTGCGCCGGGTCTGCTTCATCAACGCGGCCGACCTGCGGCGCCTGGGTTACCAGGATGGCGACAAGGTCGACATCACGTCGGTGTGGAGCGACGGCGAACGCAGCGTGCGTGGCTTCCGCCTGGTCGAGTACGACATCCCCGAAGGCTGCCTTGCCAGCTACTTCCCCGAGACCAACGCGCTGGTGCCGCTCGACCACCACGCAGAGCGCGCACGCACGCCGGCGTCGAAATCGATTCCGGTCCGCCTGGCGCGGAGCGCGGAAGCATGAGCGAGGATGCCGCGCTCGCCCTGCTGCAACTGCTCGCGCAGGAAGACGGACAGTCTGTCCATCGCGTTGCCAAGCGCCTGGGTCTGGGCCTGAGCGAACTGCAACGATTGCTGTCGGCCGTGAGCAGCGACCCACGCTTCGATGGCCTCGACCTGGTCGAGCAGCGCGAGGACGGTGATCGCACACTGTTGTGGCTGACATCGCGGGGACGGCAGCTGTGCGGGACCGCGTGAGCGAATCGCTGAGTGACGTGCAGGCGCTGCGCCTGCACGGCGACACGCGCACGCAGCACGATGATCGCGTGATCGTGGAGGCGCCCGTGGCGCTGCTCTACAACGGCGAACCATTCGTGGTGATGATGGCGACGCCGGAATCGTTGCCCGACTTCGCGTTGGGTTTCGCACTCAGCGAGGGCATCGTCTCGGGCACCGACGAGTTCCGCCTGGTCGATGTCGTGCGTCATGACGAAGGCATCTCCCTGCACGCAGCGATTCCACAGGCGAGGTTCGATGCCCTGCAGGAGCGCCGTCGCGGGCTCGAGGGTCGCAGCGGCTGCGGCCTGTGCGGCGTCGAATCGCTGCAGGCGGCACTGCGCCCCGTTCCGCGGGTGGCGATGCCGGCTGCGGTCAGCGCGACGACCATCCACGCCGCACTCGACGCGCTGTCGCGGCAGCAACCGCTGAACACCCACAGTGGCGGCGTGCATGCCGCGGGCTTCGCCCATGCGGGCGGCCTGCTTGTGCGCGAGGACGTCGGCCGCCACAACGCGCTCGACAAGCTGATCGGCGCGATGGCGACGCAGGCGCCGCGGCTGCAGGCGCAGGACGGCTTCCTGGTCATCACCTCCCGGGCGTCCTACGAGATCGTGCACAAGGCGGCGACGGCGGGTATTGCGGTCGTGGTTGCCATCTCGGCCCCCACCGACCTGGCGATCCGCACCGCCGACGCCGCCGGGATCACGCTGGCGGCGTTTGCCCGCGGCGGGCTGCTCAACGTCTATTCCCACGCTGGCGGCATCGCCACGGGCACCTGAGCGGTCCGCCCGGGGAACCCTGGCGACAGATTCGGCAAGGCAAACGGCGACCCGACTCAACCAACGACCCATGCAGGCAGCCCCCGGCTGGCGATATCCTGCGGGGATTGCGGCCTGCCGCCTGTCCCGAGACCTGCCATGCGTTCGTTGCGTCCCACCCTCCTCGCCGTCGCCGTGCTCAGCGCGACCCTGGCCGCCTGCCAGCCGCAGACCCCGCCGGCGCCGGCCGACACCGCTGCCGCGGCACCTGCGGCTCCGGCCTCCGATGCCGCGACCGATGCCCGCTTCGCCGAGATCTCGCAGCGCTGGCTGGACGGCTGGCTGCAACTCAACCCGATCTCCGCGACCCAGATCGGCAAGCACGATTTCGATGGCGAGGTCGATGACCTCAGCGCGGCCGGCCGGCAGAAGCTCGTCGACTTCAGCAAGAAGGTGCTGGCCGAGCTCGACGGCGTCGACACCAGCAAGCTCTCGCGCGAGAACCAGATCGACGCGGCGATCCTGCGCAACCAGGTCCGCGGCGACATCTGGGGCGTCGAGACGCTGCAGGGTTGGGCGTGGGATCCGCAGGTGTACAGCGGCCTGGCCGGTGGCGCGATCTACAACCTGATGGCGCGCGACTTCGCACCGATGCCGCAGCGGTTGAAGTCGGCCACCGCGCGCATGCAGAAGATCCCCGGGATCTTCGCGCAGATGCGCGAGAACCTCGATCCGGCGCGCGTGCCGTCGATCCATGCTGAGACTGTTGCCAAGCAGAACGCCGGCGTGCTCAGCCTCATCGACACCTTCATCGTGCCCAACGCCGACCAGCTCAAGGGCGAGGACCGCAAGCAGCTCGACGCCGCCATTGCCGGACTGCGCAAGGCGGTTGCCGAGCAGCAGACCTGGCTCGACAAGACCCTGGTGCCCAATGCCAAGGGCAACTTCCGCATCGGCCAGACCCTGTACGACGAGAAGCTGCAGTTCTCGCTGAACTCCTCGCTGACGCGCGCGGAGATCAAGCAGCGCGCCGAGTCCGAGCTCAAGCGCGTGCGTGGCGAGATGTACGCGATCGCGCAGACCGTGCTCAAGGACAAGCCCGATGCACCGGCGCTGCCGGCCAGCCCGGATGCCGACCAGCAGCAGAAGGCGATCGAGGCCGCACTTGAACTTGCCTATGCGGACAAGCCGGCGCGCAACGAGGTGGTCGACTTCGCCAAGAAGACGCTGGCCGACGCCACCGACTTCACCCGCAAGCACGACCTGGTCACCGTCCCGAACGACCCGGTCAAGATCATCCTGATGCCGGAATTCCAGCGTGGCGTCGCGGTGGCGTACTGCGACTCGCCCGGCCCGCTCGACAAGGGACTGGACACCTACTACGCGATCTCGCCGATCCCGGACGACTGGGACGACAAGCAGGCCGATTCGTTCCTGCGCGAATACAACAGCCGCATGATTCACCTGCTGTCGATCCACGAAGCGATGCCGGGCCATTACCTGGAAGGCTCGCACTCGGCCAAGTCGCATTCGACCCTGCGCTCGGTGCTGCGCTCGGGCCTGTTCGCCGAAGGCTGGGCGGTCTACACCGAGGACATGATGGCC
>DATDBI010000154.1:0-2728 GCA_036524915.1 Lysobacter sp.
CACCGCATAGAGCTTGCCGGCTTGCGTCGGATCCGCGGCAAGGCCCGACAATGCGCCCCAGCCGAGCGGCACGCCCTCACTGGTGAGTTCAGACGTCACCATCGGGTATACGAGACCTGTGCGCGGATGGGCGTAGACGGCGGTTTTGATTGCTGATTCTATGGGCTTTCCAACGAGGAGAGCTGGACGTGGCACAACGTTCGATCGGCCAGGAGCGGTTTGGTTTCGCTGGGCGCATACGCCCGGCTTCATCGCTCGACGAACTTGCCAAGCTGATCGACTGGAGCCCCGTCGCCGGCCTTCTCGATCCGATCTATTCAGCCACCAAGGGTGAGCCCGCTTGGCCGCCCCTGGCGATGTTCAAGGCGCTGCTCCTGTCCGTCTGGTACGACCTGTCCGACGTGAAGCTGGCCGAGGCGCTCGACGACCGGGCTTCCTTTCGCCGCTTCTGTGGGTTCTCTGGGAATGAGGCAACGCCGGAGCGCACCGCATTCGTCAGGTATCGCAGGCTGCTGGTCGCGCGCGGCCTTGATGGGTCACTGTTCGATGCCGTGACGACGCAACTCAAGGCCAAGGCGATCAAGGTCAAGGCCGGCACGCTGGTCGATGCTACGATCATCGCATCAGCAAGCGACGACGATGCCGATGGACGTTGGGTGAAGCACAAGGGCAAGGCAGCGGTTCACGGTTTCAAGGCCCATGTCGGCGCCGATGCGACGACAGCGCTGGTCGAGAAGCTTTCCATCACGCCGGCCAATGTCAACGACGGACGCGCCGGGCCGGACGCACTGCCCGACGATCCCGGAGAGGTGTTCGCCGACAGCGCCTATCGCGGCTCCCATTTCGGCGGTGCGGTTCGGGCCAAGGGCGGAACACCACGCGTCATTCTGACTGCGATGTGGGGCCGAGACGAGCGTGAAACGCTCGCCCGCCTGGACGCATGGAACCAGCCGATCCACCGCGTGCGCGGCCGGATCGAGAAGATCTTCGGCACGTGGAAACGCTGCTACGGCCTGCGCCGCATGCGATGGCGCGGCCTCGCCAAAGCTGCCGTCCAAGTCCACCTCACCGCCATCGCCTACAACCTCAAGCGCACCCTCAACATCCTGGCTGCTCAGGGATAATAAGCCGGAAGGCCAATCCGCAAACGAGGATGCACTCCCGGAACCCTCAGGCTGAAAAAGTGGCGCGACTTCAATCGTCTACGCCCATCCGCGCACAGGTCTCCCTAGCCTAGTTTCCATCCATAACCGCCAACACATTGATATTGTTGCGTGAATCAGAACTTTGCGCGGACAAGGCCCGGCGGTTTCAGGTACACTTTGGCATCATACCACTGATTCTAAAGCGCAATCTGCAACCGCCGGAGCCGACGATGCGCCAAGAACGCACCATCCAAGCCAGCATATTCGATCTTTTTGCCACGCACGAGATCGGCCACGAACTGAGGGTGATGTCGCGGTGGCTGGACGAACACCACGATCTGCTTGGCTTGGTGGCGCGAGACTTGGTTCGGTTCGGCGTCAAGGCTACCGGACGGCAAGGCCTACCTGCCGAGGCGGTCTTACGTTGCGCGCTTCTCAAGCAATACCGCCAGTTGAGCTATCAGGAGTTGGCATTCCATCTTGAGGATTCAGCGTCATTTCGAGCCTTTGCGCGGCTGCCGTGGTCCTGGAACCCGAAGAAGTCGGTGCTGCAAAAGACGATCAGCGCGATCCGACCCGAGACTTGGGAAGAGATCAATCGGGTGCTGCTGTCGAATGCCCGGCAGACAAAACTGGAAGATGGCGGTGTCGTGCGGCTGGACAGCACTGTAACCTCAGCCCTCATGCACGAACCGAGCGACAGCAGCCTGTTGTGGGACGCCGTGCGAATCATGGTGCGCCTGTTGAAGCAGGCTGATGCCTTGGCCGGCGGCGCCGGCTTGGGGGAATGGCGCGATCACTGCCGCGCGGCCAAAAAGCGAGCCCGCAAGATCCAGTTCACACGTGGTCGACCCAATCGTGTCCAACTCTACCGTGAACTGATTGCAATCACCCGCGCGACCTTGGCATATCTGCGTCAGGCAGCGGCGCAACTGGCCGTGGCGAGCAATCCGCTCGTCGAACTCTGGCAAGCCCAACTCTGTCACTATCGGCCGCTGATCGAACGCATTATCGCACAGAGTGAGCGGCGGGTGTTGGCCGGCGAATTGGTGCCGGCCAGCGACAAGCTGGTCAGCCTGTTCGAGCCCCATGCCGATATCATCGTCAAAGGCAGCCGCGATACCGAATACGGCCACAAGCTCAACCTGACCACCGGCAGGAGCGGCATGATCCTCGATCTGGTGATCGAGGCGGGTAATCCACGCGACAGCGATCGATTGCTGCCGATGCTGGAACGCCACGTCGCCTTCTATGGTCGCGCGCCGCGCCAGGCGGCGGCCGACGGCGGCTTTGCCAGTCGCGACAATCTGGCTACAGCGAAGACCTTGGGCGTTCGCGACATGGCATTCCACAAGAAAGCCGGCCTCAGGATTGAGGACATGGTTAGAAGCAATTGGGTTTACCGCAAGCTGCGCAACTTCCGCGCCGGCATCGAGGCCGACATCTCATGCCTCAAGCGCGCCTATGGCTTGGCGCGCTGCACCTGGCGCGGCCTTGATCACTTCAAGAGCTACGTCTGGTCTTCGATCGTGGCTTACAATCTCGTCGTCTTCACGCGCCTCAGGCCGACCTGATGCCGCCAC
>DATDBI010000155.1:0-55052 GCA_036524915.1 Lysobacter sp.
GGGCTACAGCGTCGTCACCCCGGAAGACAAGGCGAAAGAGGCTTCGCGCCCGGCGCCGGTCGCCGCGGTCGAGTCGCTGCCGACCGCCGACGTCATCCAGATGCACGAGCGCATCGAGCGCCCCGAGATCCTGATCGGCTCGACCTACAAGATCAAATCGCCGCTGTTCGAGCACGCGCTGTACGTGACGATCAATGACATCGTCCTCAACGCCGGCACCGAGCACGAGCTGCGCCGTCCCTTCGAGATCTTCATCAACTCGAAGAACATGGACCACTTCCAGTGGATCGTCGCGCTGACGCGCATCATGTCGGCCGTGTTCCGGAAGGGTGGCGATGTCACCTTCCTGGTCGACGAGATGAAGGCCGTGTTCGACCCGAAGGGCGGCTACTTCAAGGCCGGCGGCGTCTACATGCCGTCGCTGGTGGCCGAACTGGGCAGCATCGTCGAGGATCACCTGAAGTCGATCGGCCTGATGCACGATCCGGAGATGAGCGACGCCCAGCGTGCCCTGATCGCCGAGAAGCGCGCTGCCTACGCGCAGCTGTCAAAAAAAAACTCTGACGTAAGCGCCAGCGACCTGTTCCCCGAGCCGCGCATCAGCGATACGCCGCGCAGCGAGGACGTCGAAGTCACTGGTGAAGGCGTCAGCTTCCCGCCGAGCGCGACGATGTGCCACAAGTGCAACACCAAGGCGGTGGTCATCATGGACGGCTGCGCGACGTGCTTGAACTGCGGGTACAGCAAGTGCGGTTGAGCTGACGCGCGAACAGGCAAGACAAGAAAGGCCCCGCCATATGCGGGGCCTTCTTTTTGAGGGCGACAAGTTATTTGAACTGGCCACCATCGGAATGACGAAGTCTGGCGCTTCCGATCGTTTCATCATCGCTCGCGAGGACGAAGATCCCGACACACTCTGGAACATTGAGGTCTTCAAGTCCGAAGGAGCGAAGTCTCATTATGAGAACAGCGCACTTGCCGACGAACTCCGGGATGAGATCATCGACCTGTTGGCCGAACCGCCCATGCGTATCGCGGTTCATCCATATTCTGCCCTTCCAGTGAACGAGCCCTGACAATTCGTTCAAGCTCCCACGCTCAAGGGTCCCGAGTTTCCACATCTTCACAATCCAGCAACGTATCTCAACGCAAGCTGAAGGCGGCTCATGACTCCTGCAAAAAGGGCCGCTATATTCCCGATACCCCAGACGAAGGAGGATTGGTATGTTTCCGACCAAGCAACATATGGCGATGGCACGTACGCTCGGCGTGGCGATCGTCGTCACCCTCGGCCTTACCGCCTGCGCCACCTACGATGACGACTTTGCAAGGGTGAACTCTCGCCTCGACCAGCTCGACACGAAGGTGCAGAGCGCGGCCCAGAGCGCCGAATCCGCCAATCAGTCGGCGCAGCAGGCCAACCAGCGGCTGGATCAACTGGAAGGCCGTGTCCAGCAGCTCGAAACGAAGCCGGGCCGCCCGCCGCGCGGTTAGTCGCTCTTGCAACACTTCGCGACAAACGGCATGAACCGGGACCCGGTGGCCCTTGCTGGCCACCGGTCTCGTTGTCTTCACCCAGTCTTCATTCCTGAGGGACCGTCCCATCCGTACGTGTAGAAACCCTGCGATCCGCGCTCTTCATGGTGCGCTGGCTCTGGCGCTGGCGTTCGCGAGTTTCGGCGTGGCCAGCGCCGAGGAAGCCCCCGCGCAACCGGTCGCCGACGTCGACCAGCTCCCGCCAGGCCAGAATGTCTCTGGCACGGTGATTGAACTTGCGGGCTGGGTTGTCGCAGCCAACGACACCGTTGGCTATCCGTTCGCGGTCATAGACAAGGCCGCCGCACAGATCCTGGTGTTCGGCGGCGACGGCAAGCTTCGCGGCGCGGCACCCGGGCTCTTTGGGTCGGCGGTCGGTGATCACACGGCTCCCGGCGTTGCCGGTCTCGCGCTTCGCGAGATTCCGGGCCGGGATCGTACGACGCCTGCTGGTCGCTTTGTGGGCGGTTTTGGTCCGTCAATCGATGCTGGGCGCGTGCTGTGGGTGGACTACGATTCCGCAGTCTCCATCCACCCTACCGCTACTGGCGTACCGGCTGAGAAGCGCCCCGAACGCCTTGCATCACCATCGCCGGACGACAACCGCATCACTCATGGCTGCATCAACGTCTCGCCCGAGTTTTACGAGGGAGTCATCCGTCCAACCTTCCAGAAGGGCGGGGTGTTCTACATCTTGCCGGATGAGGCGCCGATAGCAGAGACCTTCCCGGAGTTCGCGCAAAGTCGCGCGACTACGCAAGGCAACGCTGAAACAGACGCACCACCCGCCCGCCAGAAGCATGGCCGGTGACCACGCTCCTGGCTCCGCCGTGCGTGCTCAACGAATTGCGCGATTCGCGGTGTCAATGAGCTCGGGCTTTCCGCCGGCGAGCGATGGCGCTGAGGCGGCCACCACGTCATGTGGGAATCCGAGGGTGATGGCGCTTGCCGCGTCCAGTCGCTCGATCTGAGCCGGGGTCAACCGGACATCCACCGAAGCCAGGTTATCGCCGAGCTGTTCCGCAGTTCGCGGCCCGATGATCGGCAGCGTGCCCTTTGCGAGCACCCAGGCGATGGCGATCTGGCCGGGTGAGTGACTCGTCTCCTCAGCGATCGCCAGCACCGCATCAACCGTTGCAGTCTTGCGCGCGTTGCTCTCGTCATGGATGACGACGCCCAGGCCCTGCGCCCGGCCCGTTTCACCCTTGCGGTACTTGCCCGTCAGCAGCCCGCCACCGAGCGGTGACCAACCCACCGTTCCCAGGTGGAATCCTGCCGCCATCGGAAGCAGTTCGCGCTCGGCCGATCGCTCCACCAGGCTGTACTCCAACTGCACTGCGGAGATGGGCGACCAGCCCCGCAGTTCGGCAAGCGTAGCGGCGGTGGCGACGCGCCAGGCCGGGAAATCTGACAGCCCGGCGTAGAGAATCTTTCCCGACCGGACCAGGTCGTCAATGGCACGTGCGATTTCGTCGATGGGTGTTACGCCATCGGGCATGTGCGTCCACAGCAGATCGATCCGGTCGGTCTTGAGGCGCTTGAGGCTGGCCTCGACGGAACGGAACATCGCCTTGCGGCTATTGCCCGAGCGCTGCAACCCTGCGTCCGGCGAGTCGCCGAGCGAGTACTTGGTGGCCAGGACGATCTCGTCGCGCTCGCTGGCCATGAACTCGCCCAGCATCGTTTCCGACTGGCCGAACTGGTACTGATCGGCGGTGTCGATGAAGTTGCCGCCGGCCTCTCGATAGGCGGTGTAGATATTGTGGGCTTCATCCTGCTCCGAGCCATAACCCCAGCCCTTGCCGAAATTGCCCGTGCCCAGGGCAAGCGAGGAAACCCGAAGGCCGGTGTTGCCGAAGATGCGGTAACGCATGACGTGCTTCTCCTGGAGGGGATGGAGCGGAATCGACTTCCGATGGCCACTTTGTACGCCTCGCGCCACGTTGCGAAAATAGCTACGATGGCAATCTCGTGTTGCGCAAATGCAACGCGCCTGGCACGTCATTTGCCGAGGGCAGGGCCATGAATTTCGACTGGAATGACATCCCCTTGCTGTTGAAGCTTGCCGGTACCGGCAACATGGCGCAGACGGCGCGCGAGCTGGATCTGGTGACATCCACCGTCAGCCGCCGCGTTGCCGCCGCCGAGCAGGCCTTGGGGATCCGGCTTTTCATCCGCGACCACTCGGGCTACCAAGCGACCGCGGCTGGCAAGGTCTTCCTGTCCCATGCGGACACCATTGTCGATCGCGTCAAGACGATGCTTGTGGAAAGCAAGGAGGAAGCCCGGGACGTTTCCGGCGCCGTCAACATCACCGCCATCGACGTGCTGCTGAGTCACTGGCTGGCGCGTCACGTGCCGGCGTTGCTGGCCGAGCACCCGCGTCTGGAGTTGAATCTGATCGGCGACCTTCGCGAGCTGTCGTTCACCCGGCGCGAGACCGATCTGGCGATCCGACTCAACCGGCCCACCGCGGATGCCGCGCTGCGGATGCGCAAGATCGGGAAGCTGGGTTTCGCCGTGTATGGCGCCAGGCACTTCTCCGGCGCCACACGCAAGGAATGGCCATCCCTTCCGTGGCTGTCATTTCCGGACGAGATGTCCAGGTTGGCCGAGATGCAGTGGCTGGCGAAGATCGGGCCGGCGCAGAAGATCCGGCTGACAAGCATCTCGATGATCGCGCGTGCATGTGAAGCAGCGGTCGGGGTCGCGCTGCTCCCGTGTGTCGTTGGTGATCGGCTCGAACTTTTCCGGATGGAGCCCGAGCCGGTGTCGCAACGGGACCTGTGGTTGCTCAGCCACAAGGATGCAAGCCAGGTGGCGCGATTCCGCGCCGTGTCGGAATGGCTCAGTGAAAAGGCGGAAAAGGATGCCGGCCTGCTCGCGGGTACTTAGTCCCAACTCGGCCTCATACTGCGAAGCATCCTTGGCATCGGTCCGGAGTTTCCATGCGTCGTCGCGACTTCCTCACTGCGGCTGCAGCTGCCACCGGCGCAGCGTCCACTGGCCTCCTGCTGCCCGGCCAGTCGGCCCAGGCGGCGCCTGCTTCCGCGAAGCCCGCACTGGCCTCCCTGACCACCGGCGCCAAGCCGATTTCGGCCGAGGAGCGCCTGGCACGAATCGCCAAGCTGCAACGGCTGATGGTCGACCAGAAGATCGGCGCCCTGATCCTGGAGTCGGGCTCGAGCCTGGACTACTTCACCGGCATCCAGTGGCATCGCTCGGAGCGTACGACCGCCGCCGTGATCCCGGCCCGGGGTGACGTCGTCGTCGTGACCCCGGCCTTCGAGGAACCCTCGATCCGCGAGACCCTCGCAGTGCCCGGCGACGTGCGGCCATGGAATGAGCACGAAAGCCCATTCGCGCGCCTGGTTGGCGCGCTGGCCGACCGCGGCGTTACCTCCGGTGCGATCGCATTCGAATCCACCACCCGCATTTTCATCGTCGACGGCGTGCGCGAGGCCGGCGCCGGCGCCTACCGTGTGGTGTCCGGCGACGCCCTGGTGAAAGCGGTCCGGCTGATCAAGTCCCCGGCCGAACTGGCGCTGATGAAAACCGCCAATGCCGTCACCTTGGCGGCGCTGCGCCACGTACATGGCAACGTCCGCATCGGCATGCGACCTGAAGAGATCGGCGCCATGACCGACGCCGCCACCGCGGCTCTCGGCGGCGAGCCGGGATTCGCCCTGGTGCTGCTCAACGAGGCAAGCGCGTATCCGCACGGCTCGAAACTGCCACAGACCGTGCGCGAGGGCTCGGTCATCCTGATGGACGTGGGCTGCAGCGTGCATGGCTATCAGTCGGACATCTCGCGCACCTGGGTGATGGGCCAGCCCACCGCGAAACAGCGAAAAGTCTGGGACACCGTCAAGCGGGGCCAGGAGCTGGCGCTGGACACTGCCAAGCCGGGCACCCCGGTGGGCGCCATCGACGACGTCGTGCGCGCCTACTACGAAAAGGAGGGCTGGGGCCCCGGCTACCAGCTGCCCGGTCTTCCTCACCGCACCGGCCACGGCATCGGCCTGGACGGCCACGAGCCGCCCTATCTGGTTCATGGCGACACCACACCGCTGGCGCCCGGCATGTGTTTCTCCGACGAGCCGGGGATCTACATCCCCGGCGAATTCGGAATCCGGATGGAAGACTGCTGGCATATGACCGAGACCGGCCCGAAACTATTCACCGAGCTCGCCAGGTCGATCGAAGACCCAATCTGATTGGTTTCGCGGCCCCGCCCCTGAATCACGGCGACGTAACCGCGCCATCGGATGTACCGGATGCTTAGACTTACTGACCTCAACTTGCCGCTTGACCACCCCGAGCAGGCGCTGCGCGACGCGATCCTCGCGCGACTGGGCATCGCCGCCGACGAGCTGACCGGCTACACCGTCGCCAAGCGCAGCTATGACGCGCGCCGGCGCGGCGCGATCGTGCTGATCTACTCGGTCGACGTGGACACGCCGCGCGAAGCCGACATCCTCCGGCGCCTGCAGCTGGAGTCCGACGCCGCGGAGTTCGCGCGTACCGGCGACAAGGGCAAGGTGATGCTCACGCCGGACACGAGCTACAAGTTCGTGGCACGCGCGCCGGAGAAGCTACCGCTGCGCCCTCTCGTCATCGGCATGGGACCGTGCGGCCTGTTCGCGGGCCTCGTGCTGGCGCAGATGGGCTTCCGCCCGATCGTCCTCGAGCGCGGCAAGGCCGTGCGCGAGCGCACCAAGGACACCTGGGGTCTGTGGCGCAAGAAGGTGCTGAACCCGGAATCCAACGTGCAGTTCGGCGAAGGCGGGGCGGGCACGTTCTCCGACGGCAAGCTGTGGAGCCAGATCAGCGACCCCAAGCACTACGGGCGCAAGGTCATCGACGAGTTCGTCAGGGCTGGCGCACCGGAGGAGATCGCCTACGTCAGCAAGCCGCACATCGGCACGTTCCGCCTGGTGTCGATGGTGGAGGAGATGCGCGCGACGATCGAATCCCTGGGCGGCGAGATCCGTTTCAGCCAGCGTGTCGACGATCTGCTGGTCGAGACCGACAGCGCCGGCACGCGTCACGTGCGCGGTGTGACGCTCCACGACGGCGGGCAACTGCGCGCCGACCACGTCGTGCTGGCGCTGGGCCACAGCGCACGCGACACGTTCGCGATGCTGCATGAGCGCGGTGTGTTCGTCGAAGCCAAACCATTCTCGATCGGGTTCCGCATCGAGCATCCGCAATCACTGATCGATGCCGCCCGCTTCGGCGCGCAGGCCGGGCATCCGCTGCTCGGGGCGGCCGATTACAAGCTCGTGCACCACTGTCGCAATGGCCGCTCGGTGTACAGCTTCTGCATGTGCCCGGGCGGCACGGTGGTCGCCGCGGCCAGCGAGCCCGGGCGCGTGGTCACCAATGGCATGAGCCAGTACTCGCGCAATGAGCGCAACGCGAATGCGGCGATCGTCTGTGGCATCACGCCAGAGGATTACGCGCGCTATGGCGAGGGGCCGCTTGCCGGTATCGAGCTGCAGCGGCACTGGGAAGCGCGGGCGTTCGAGCTCGGCGGTGGCGAATACGAAGCGCCGGGCCAGCTGGTGGGCGATTTCCTCAAGGGTCGAGCGTCGAGCGGGTTCGGCACGGTGCTGCCCTCGTACAAGCCCGGCGTGCGCCTGGGCGATCTCGCGCCATCGCTGCCGGAGTACGCGATCGAAGCGATCCGCGAGGCGCTGCCGGCGTTCGAGAAGCAGATCCGTGGATTCGCGATGCACGACGCGGTACTGACCGGCGTGGAAACCCGCACGTCATCGCCCGTGCGGATCACGCGGGGCGAGGACGGCCACAGCCTGAACACGCGCGGCTTGTTCCCGGCAGGCGAAGGCGCCGGGTACGCGGGCGGCATCCTGTCGGCCGGTGTCGATGGCATCCGCACGGCCGAAGCGGTCGCGCTAGATATCGTTTCCAGCGCCACGCGGGCGGCGTAACGATTTACGTGGCAATGGCCGCTTCGCAAAGGCGGCGTATGACCCGACTGCCTTCCCGAGCCCCGGCGTCGTCAACCGGGGCGAATTCGGTAACGGTAAGCCCCACCAGATCGGCCTCGCGCGCGATGCGGTCAACCAGCGAAATCGCACTTTCGACGTCAAGATTTCCGTCGGGATAGGCGACGTGCGGAAACTCGCGCGGATCCAGCACGTCCAGGTCGAAATGGATATGCACCGGTCCGCCCAGTACGGCCTGCGGATCCAGCTGCTCCAGATGCAGTTCGCGCTGAAGCGCCCAGTCCCCGTCGTCGCCTACGCGGATTCCGAAGTAGTGGAAACGTGTGGGGTCGATTGGCGCGCCCATGAACCGTCGCATGGGCTCAGGTGCTCGCCCCAGGATCGCGCTGACAGGCATGCCATGGAAGTTCCCGCTGGGCGACGTTTCAGGCGTGTTGGCATCGAGGTGGGCGTCGACCCAGATCACGTGGAGATCAGGATACTGGCCACGGAGGTAGTCGATCACCGCGACATCGACGGAGCAATCGCCGCCCGCGGTGAGGACGCGCCGGGGAGCGTGGCGCGCGAGAAGCGCCTGCGCGCTGCGGAACTGCGCAAGAATCGCATCCCAGCGGTGGACGCCGTGAGCATCCGCAGTATGGTCTTCGTCGAGAGGCACCTCGACCAGAGGGGCAAACTGGCCGCAGATCGCAGCCGCGACGGTCGCGCCGCGCGGGAGATTGTCGTGTCGCCCTGACCCTTGCCATTGCGGGAACGACAGACTGAGATCAAACGGCATGTCCTGCTGCTCCCTGATCGCTGTTTGCCGATGATGCCACGCCCACTGCGTTGGGCCCATCGCGCGCGCACCGGTGCATGAATCCGCGACGCTTGGGACAGGTTCATGGTCCGGAAGGTCATTCAGGTGGCTGACTACCGTGCATGGTCCACCCAGCCCGTTTCTTGCAGACGCTCAATTCAGCCGCCTCACCGCTTGCATACATGGGCGGGCGAAGACTGGCAGCGCATTTCCACATCGCGGTCCGCCCTCATTGCCGGCCGCGCCAGCGAGGTGGAGCATGAGCAAGCGCAATTGGCCGCGCCATCTGTCGAAAGCATGTTCGGGAGCGTTGGCCTCAACCCTGGCATTCGCCTTCGCCTTCGCGTCGCATGCGCAGACGCCCGCGCCGCCGATGAATCGCCTCTCGGTAGAACCTCGGGTACCGCGTCTCGGAATCACGCCGTGCGTGGTGGAGCTTTTCCACGATGTGGATACGGGCTACTTTGCAGAGCCGATGTTCGAGCCCGAGTTCGAGTACGCGCCGCCGCCCGACTGCCCGGGGCCGTGGGCCAAGGTGATCTTCAGCGTCGACCTGCGCGGACCCGGCACCACGAGCATCGCGAATGTGACGTTCGCACTCGGCGATGAGCGTCGCGAAGCGAGGTTCGCGACCACGTTGCTGACGGCCGGCGCCCAGTACAACGCCGGCCAGCAAACCTGGCGGGTCGAACGCGACATCACCGAGTACTCGGCGCTGCTGCGCCAGGCGCGTCCGGGCTTCGCCCGCGACACCGATTACTACTTCCGCGACCCCTACTGGGGCGACAACCCGCGCGCCAGCGGGCGGATGATCTTCTATCCCGCCACGCCAGCGCAGCCGGCGCCCGAAGTGCCGGACGTGATCGTCCCGGTGACGCAGACAGCGCTGACCGTGGATCCCTTGCCTCGCAACATCGAGCGCGCTTACCTGGACGTCTACTCGCAACTGACCTATTTCTGGTTCAGTTGCATTCCAACCGATGCCGCGACCAGCTGGCCATTGCTGATGGAAACTCCGCTGGGCATGGGGGACTGGAAACCGCAGGCCGGCGACACCGCCGCACAGGGTTGCACCGGCAGCAACTACCGCGACGTGATCGTGCGCATCGATGGCATCGCCGTGGGCACCGCCCCGTTGTATCCATGGTTGAACAGCGACCTAAACCTGCGCTTCGAGCGCAGCGTCGACGTGCCGGTGCCGACACCGCAGTCGATCAACCTGATGCCGTTCCGCATCGACCTCACCCCGTACGTGGCACTGCTCAGCGACGGCACGGCGCACCAGGTCCAGATCCTGTACGCGCGCCCCGAGGATGCGCAGCGCGGATTCTTCGATGACGCACACCTGATGCTCTATCTGGACGAGGGATCCACCCAGGTCACCGGTGGCGTGACACGCAATACCCTCGAGGGTGCGCCGCTGGGTGCCACGACCACGCGCAACGACTGGACAACCGACGGCACGCTCCTGACGGGCAATGTCGATCGCCAGTATCTGCGTCAGTACGAAGTGGCCGGCTACGTCAACACGTCGCGCGGTCGCGTCGACACCACGATCAAGCAGGAGCAGTCGTTCACCAGCACCCAGTGGGTGAGCCTGCTGGGCTATGACGCTCCGGCTGACCACGACTACGCGCAGGTCCTCGATATCGCCAGCATCACCGAGCGCACCACGCTGCGTCAGCGCGGCGCGACGGTGCTCGCGTATGACCGCATTCGCCACCATTACCCGCTGCGGATCATCTACACGGCGAGTGGCGGTTTGCCCGGCGGCCAGCCGTCCCTCACGCACGCCAGCGCGTATGTCGAACAGGGCCATCACCAGCAGGGGTCGCACACGCGTCCGGCCGGCGCGTACGCGGATCGCGTCTACGCCAATTTCGTCGGCAGCCGAACGTTCAATGCCGTGCAAGGAACCTACAGTGGCTGGAGCGGGGCGCGCAGCCACTACTTCAACGACAACGCAGGAAGCTGCTTCCGCGAACGCGTCACCTGGTTGCGTGAGAGCCTGACGTTGCATTCGCAGGGCGTGGGGTGCCCGGACGGCATCAACCGCGTGCGCGGCTTCGCCCATCCCGATGGGTCGCCATGACCCCAATTTCGTCGACCTGGCGCGCGTCGCGATCGCTGCGGGCATCCACTCACCCGAACGCGTGCAGGAAATGGTCGCGCGCATGGGCGATCGCGAAGAAGGCTTGACGGCCTGGATTCGCGCCGCCGCCGCGGATGGCGGACTGAAAGCCGGCGACCCGGTCTTTGCGTCGATGCAACTGCAAAGTCTGGTCAAGGGGTTCGCGTTCTGGCCACAAATCACGCTTGGCCAACCGCCGCTGACACGAGCCCAGCAAGAACAGGTTGCCGAGGTATCGGTGGATATGTTCCTGGCCTACTACAGCTCATAGCGCTGCGACCGCGGCTGGGAAGGGTGCTCGCCGCGCAATGATGGGCGCAGCCGTGTTGCCACAAGGAACGCCCCGCGAGAGCGGGGCGTCGGGTTAGCCTGACGGTGCCGGCGGGCTTACTTCTTGGCCTGGGCCGCCTGCTCGATCAGTTGGGCCACCGCGTCCGGACGCGACACATAGATGGCATGGCTGCCAGGCACCGAGGTCACGCTCGCGCCTGCGCGCTTGGCCATCATCTGCTGGGCCGGCGGCGGGATCATGTGATCGTCGGTGGCGACGAGATACCAGCTCGCCTTCGACTTCCATGCCGGCACCGTCACCTTGCCAGCGAGTGCTTCAACGCCCCAAGGCACCTGCGAAGCGGCCATGAACTCTGCCTCGTCGGCCGGAACATCGCCCGCGAACGACGCGGCGAACTTCGTCCGGTCAAGGAGCAGGAAACCATCCTGCGGCGGCAGAATCGGCGGCTGTGCCGCACCCGGCGGCGGGTTGGCGATCAGGGTCTGCACCGACTCGCCGGCGTCCGGTGCGAACGCGGCGATGTAGACCAGGCGCTCGACCTTGGGATCGGTGCCGGCTTCGGAGATCACCACGCCACCGTAGGAATGGCCAACCAGCACCACGGGGCCGTCCTGCTGGGCGATGACACGCTTGGTGACCGCGACATCGTCGGCGAGCGAGAGGGTCGGGTTCTGGACAATGCTGACGTTGTAGCCATCCTTCTTGAGGATGTCGTAGACCTTCTGCCAGCCGGAGCCATCGACGAAGCCGCCATGGACCAGGACGACGTTCTTGACGGCCTTCGGGGCCCGGGCGGGTTTGGCGGCATGGGCGGTGGAGGCCAGGGACAGGGCGGCAACCGCGGCGATCGCGAGCGACTTCAGTTTCATGGGATTCTCCAGGAGGGATAGTGAGACGGGTCGGTCTTTCGGCGGAGGGCTGGCAAGCCAACCTTGGAGCGCAGATTGCCGCCTGACCCCAGCGCGCACCATCGGTTGAATGACCGAGGCCCGGACGGGAGGAGCACGAATAGACTTCCCGTCCCCCCTGTGTAGAGGCAATGAAGGCCGTGGACGAATCCGCAGTCGCCCTCCTCGATGTGATCCGGTCGCTGGCTTTCGTCGGCGATCTCGCCATGGGGCAACCGACCGACCATTCACCGCGCGCTGCTTGGATGGCGGGACAACTGGCCCGTGAGACGGGAGCGGACGAAGCGACCTGCACGCGCGCGACCGCGGTTGCGCTGTTGCGCTGGTCGGGCTGCACCGCCAATGCGCCGGAGTTCGCCCAGCTGTTTGGCGACGACGTCAGCGGTCGAAAGGCGCTGCTCGCGATCCAGTCTTCGGGCAGCAGCTTCCGTTCCGGCACGCGCAACAAGGGGTCGGCGTTCCTGTCGCTGTCGCGAATCCATTGCGAAGTATCCGGAGACATCGCCCAACAACTGGGCCTGGATGAAGCAACGCAGCACGCCCTGCGTCACCTGTTCGAGAGTCACGACGGCAGCGGTGCGCCTGACGGTCTGCGAGGCGATGACGTCCCGGCCGCGGTCTACATGGCATCGCTTGCCGGCGATCTCGACATCTTCAACCGCCTGTATGGACTCCATCAGGCGTGCCGGCTGATCGGCGAGCGCGCAGAGACGCTGTATCCACGGGCGCTGGCCAATGTGGTCCTGGCGCATGCTCGCCAGTGGCTCGCGGCGCTGGATGCAGACCCGACATTGTCGGGTCCGTGTTCACTGGAATCGATGTTGGCCGGGCGCACGACGTCGCTGGAGATACTCGCCCACGTCATCGACCTGAAGCTGCCGTGGATGACGGGCCACTCGCGCAATGTTGCGCAGATTGCACGCAGCGCGGCCATCCAGTTGGGCCTGGACGAAGTCAGTCAGCAGCGGGTGTATCGGGCCGCCCTCATTCATGGCATCGGCCGGGCGGCGGTGCCCAACATGGTCTGGGACACGCCGGGCCGGCTCGCGGAGTCCTCATGGGAGCGTGTTCGCCTGGTGCCGTACTGGACCGGCCGTGCCGCGCGTCAGATTGGATCGCTCGCGGCGGAGGCCGAAGTTGCGTCGTACGCGTACGAGCGGCCAGACGGATCGGGATACTTCCGCGAGGTGAAAGAGATCGGCATTCCGTTGGAGGGACGCATCCTCGCCGCAGCAGTGGCGCTGGCGGCGCTTCGCGTCGCGCGCCCATGGCGCGACGCGTATGCGGACGGCGATGCGCGTGATGTATTGATGGCCGACGCCGCTGCAGGCCGGTACGACCTGGCGGTCGTCAATGCGCTGTTCCAGAAGCGCCGGGACGTTGCCAGGTCGCCGACGCCACCTTCCGCCGGCCTGCTTACGGAGCGGGAGCGGGACGTCCTGCGCTGGATCAGCCTTGGCGCCAGCAACAAGCAGGCGGCGCAGAAGCTGTCCATCAGTCCGAGCACCGTGCGCACCCATGTGGAAAGCGTATTCCGGAAGCTTGAATGCACCACGCGCGCGGCGGCCACGTTGAAGGCGACGCAGTTGGGCTTGCTGTAACGATCATTTGCCTTGCGGCGTCCGGATCAGCTCGTCGAGCTCATAGCCCTGTTCGCGGGCCGTGGCGAGAAACTCCTGTTGCCTGGCCTCCGCCAGCGAAGGTTCGCGCGACAGCAACCACAGATACTTGCGATCCGGCGAACCGACCAGCGCCGCACGATAACCATCGTCCACGCGCAGGATCCAGTAGTCGCCCTTGGTGAACGGAATCCACTTCAGTTCGTCGGGCATGAAGCTCACTTCCAGCTTCGCGTTGCCACTGCCTTCCACCACGGTGGCTTCGCCGATTGACTGCTCGTTCTCACCGTTGCCATTGACGGCGCGGTTGTCCACCTTGACCGTGCCATCGGGATTGAGCGAATAGGTTGCCGTGATGTTGTGAAAGTCCTCCGGCTCATAGCGCATCGGCAGCCGGGCAATCTCGTACCACGTACCCAGGTAGCGGGTGAGGTCGACGGACGGAACTGTTGCAGGTTCGGACGAATGGATCACGGCTACTCCTTCGCGGTCGGGGCAGACCGTTCTAGGGAGGCATGCGTGAACGCGGCGTGGCCGCATGAACAGACCGGTCAGGAGGCGGGCGCGGCAGCGTGCAGGTGCTCATAAAGAATCGTCGCGCCCACCAGGATCAGGATCACGCCGCCGGCCATCTCGGCGCGCTTGCCGATCAGCGCACCCAGCGCCCGGCCCGCCATGATCCCGAGCGTGACCATGGTGAAGGTGCATAGGCCGATCACCACGGCGACGATGAGGATGTTCACGTCGACGAAGGCAAGGCCCACGCCGACGGCCATGGCATCGATGCTGGTCGCCAGGCCCGTGAGCGCAATCGACCACAGGCCTGCCTTGCGTTGCGATATCGCCTCTTCCGTCGCGTCCTGATCGGTCGCCGCCTTGTAGATCATGTGCAGGCCGAGAACACCGAGCATGCCGAACGCGATCCAGTGGTCCCACTGCTCGATATGGCGCGACGCGGCGGAGCCGACCAGCCAGCCGATGATCGGGGTGATGCCTTCCACTACGCCAAAGATGAGGCCGATGCGCAGCGCTTCGGGCCAACGCGGCTTGAGCATGCCGGCGCCTTTGCCCAGCGCCGCCGCAAAGGCGTCGGTGGACATGGCCAGGCCGAGCAGGACGATGGAGACGGGATTCATGGTGACGTGGCGAAGCCCGCACGATCGCGATCTATTCGCGGAACGTGCAGCTTATCGTTGTCACGTCGAATGCGCGTGACAACATCCGCTACAACGCACGGGTGGCAGGCACCGGACTGGCCTGTTGACTGGCAATGGCGTGATTGACGTCGCGGTGGCCGGCCTCGTCCTGTCGCACCGCGATGACCACGTCGCGCAACCGGGCATCGGCCGGCAGCTTCCAGTACTCGATGGCGATTTGCGGTGCGGGTACGTTGTCGATTCGCCCGGCCTCGATCTCTTCCAGATAGAGCGTGTAGCTGACGACGGCCTCTTCCTCGAAGTAGCCAACGAGGCGATGTGCCGTGCGCGATGAAAGCAGGTACAGCATCAAGTAGAAGGTGAGGAACAGCGCCTGCGCAAGCAGCACCATCATGCGCTCGAACCAGCTTGGCCGGGCGATCTCCATGAACGTCATCAAGTGCATCCGCTCGTTGTCGGCCTCGTCCAGCAACGTGCGGATCCAGCCCTCGTCGTGCTGCATCCAGCGCAGGCAGCGAAGATGCAGCAGGGCGCCACCGACCATGCCGGGCACCGCGGCGACCGTCTCCAGCACGATGGCCCGATTGCCGTAGCGCTTGGCGAACAGGGTGTCGGCGAAGAAGCGAAGGGTGCGGGTCGTGCCGTAGGCCACCCGGTCGGACAGATTGCGGACCGGATGGTGAAGATCGACCGGAACCGGCTCGTCGGTGTTCATCTGCTTTCTCCAGGTCAGGCCTTGGCTGGCCGTCGGTGAATGCAATCAATCTAGCCAACGCCGCCGCCTGCCGATAGCCCTGGGGCGGAAATACCCTGTTGAGCAATCGGCACCAGAGCCACCGCGCAACAGCGGGACTCGGGATCAGGCGCGTCCGGTTGTCCGCTTCGCGCCCGGGCCACCGTTGCATGAGCTTGTGCTCATCACTCTCAGGGGAACCGCCGTGGCCGACCGCCTTCGCTTGTCCGTTCTGTTGCTGGGCCTGGGCCTGGGATTGGCAGGGCAGGGCCAGTGCGACACGCCCGGCACATCGCAGGCGCTACCGGGCAGCGCCGAGGCCCGGTTCGAGTTCCTCGATGCCAATCGCGATGGCGTCCTGAGCCGGTACGAGTACGACGCTGACGTTGCCTTCGAAACCGCGGATCGCGACCACAACCACCTCCTCTCCGCCAGCGAACTGCAGGACGTTCTCGGGCCGCCGGTGGAAGGAGTGCCTACCGTGGCGGACCGTCTGATCGTGGCCGACCTCGACAGCGACGGCGAACTCGACGACGCCGAACTCCGTCGCGCCCTCGACATGCGATTTGGCTGGCTCGATCGCAACAGCGACGGCAACCTCGACATGGGCGAGATGAAGAGTGGATTCGGCGTTCGCGTCCGGCCCTAGGTGCGCCTGGTGTCGAGCAGCACCTTCGCCGCCACCATCGCAAGCACTGCACCAGCGCCCTGCGCAATCACGAATCCTGGAATATCGAGGATCCGGATCCCTGCGAACGTCTGCGTCAACGACCGCGCGATCGTGACGGCAGGATTGGCGAACGACGTGCTGGCGGTGAACCAGTACGCGGCGAAGATGTAGCTGGCCACCAGCGCCGGCACTGCGCCGGGCCGGTGGCGAACGCCCAGCACGATGGTCAGCAGCAGGCCGAACGTCGCCACGCCCTCGCTGAGCCATTGCGCCATTCCCGTGCGCATGTGCGTGCCTGGCTGGATAAGGGGCAGGTCGAACATCGCATGCGCCAGCAGCACGCCCGCAACGGCCGCCACCACCTGGACCAGGATGTAGGCAGCCGCCTCGCCGGTCGTCGATTCTCCGCGCAAGCGCATGGCCAGTGTCACCACGGGGTTGAAGTGCGCACCCGAGATCGGCCCGAGAATCACGATCAGCACGTAGAGCGCCCCCGCCGTCGCCGCAGCGTTGGCCAGCAGGACGACACCATCGTTGCCGCCGGACAGCGCCACGCCCATGATCCCGGACCCCACCACCGTCGCCAGCAGCATTGCGGTGCCGATGAACTCGGCAAGCAGCTTGCGAAGCAGCATCACAGCTCGGCCAGCAGTGCTTTCACCCGCCGCGAAATATCATCGCGGACCGCGCGGTAGCCCTCATCGTCCATGTGCTTTGGATCCGGCAGCGCCCAGTCCTCGCGGCGCCTGGCCGGGACCCACGGGCAGTTGTCGCCGCAGCCCATCGTGATGACCGCATCGAACTCGCCATCGACCTGGTCGAGCGACTTGGAATCGTGACCGCTAAGGTCGTAGCCCAGTTCCGACATGAAGCGTATCGCCTTGGGATTGATCACTCCCGATGGCCGCGACCCCGCACTAAGTGCCTCCACTGTGTCACCGCCATGGATATGTGCAAAGGCCTCGGCCATCTGGCTGCGGTTGGCGTTCTCTACACAGACAAACAGAACACGTTTCATGGTTGGCGCGTTTTCCTGGTCTGGAGCGGTCGTGGTCATGGCATGGCCTGCAGTTGCTTGGTCATGCAGATGGCAGAGGCCGGGCAGATCGAGCGGAACTCGGCGCTGCGCTGAACCGCCGAAGGCGCCGCCTCGCGGGCGATCACGGCGTAGCCGAGGTTGGCGAAAAAGGTTTCCGCCGTCTGGGTCAGCAGCACCAGCTGGTCCATGCCGATCCCGCGTGCATGCCCCTCAAGCGCCTCGACCAGACGCCCGCCGATCCCGCTGCCGCGCGCCTCGGGACGTACGACCATCGATCGCAGCAGGCCGACATTGCCGAAGGTTTCCAGGCCGATCGCGCCGAGGGGCTCGTCGCCATCCCCGGCGACGATGAAATGCACCGATGCCTCATCGAGGTCCTCGACCGGCAGGGATGCACTGGTGAGCAGCGCTCGCACTTGTGGCAGTTCGCCTGCCAGGAGGGGACGAAGGTTCACGGCGCGCCTCAGCAGCAGGCCGATTTCGGGCTGCAGCACGCGGCTGCCACGTCCGGCCGGGCCGGCGCGGAGCCAGGTGCCGGGCTGCATGCGGCGCCATCGGTGGCACAGCCGTCGTCGGCCGCGTAGTAGGTGACTGCATCGCCGAAGGTATGGAATGTTTCCCAGCGCGTGCCCTGCGGGTCTTCTGTCCACATCTTGTCCGAGCGCGCATAGCAGCAGGTGGCGTCGGGCTCGGGAAGCACCGCGCTGCCGGCCGCGTCCAGGCGCTTGCCGAGCGCGACCAGCTCGTCACCACTGTCGACCTGGATGCCAAGGTGGTCGATACCGGGTGTGCGCCCGGTCGTGGAGATGGCGAAGTTGACACGAGGATCGTCCAGCATCCACTTCGCGTAGTCGCCCTTCACCACGGCCGGTGCGATGGCGAAGAGTTGCGAGTAGAAGCGGATGCTGTCGTCGAGGTTGGAAACGTTGAGGTGCACATGGAAACGGTTCACTTCGAAGCTCCTTTCTTTTGCGGCTTGCAGCCGACGGTGGGCTCGCAGACGGCATTGCCGCTGCAGCAGTTTTCAGTGAGGTAAGCAATCAGGTCGTTCATCTGCAGGTAGTTGGCGCGCACGCGGATGACGCGACCTTCGCGCTCGTCATGCACCAGTGCTGCGTTGCGCAGGATGTTGAGTTGCGCGGTCAGCGTGGCGGCCGGGAGGTCGAGCCGATCGCGCAGGTCGCCGACGGACAAGCCGTCCGGCCCGGCCTGCACCAGTTCCCGGAACGCGGCGAGACGGGACTCGTGGCCCAGGGCGCCCAAGGCCTTCAGTGCGGTATCGGTTTTCATAATTCCATAATCATGGAACTATCGAATTGTGTCAAGTCCGGGGGTGGCGACGCACGGGCACTGGTGCGGGGCAGGCGCGGTCATTCGGCCGGGCTAAACTCGCCTGCATGGGGCGAGTCGAGTGACAAGGGGAATCATGGAACCGCAGTCGATGGCGCTTTCACCGGTACTGATCGTCGAAGACGATGACAGCGCCCAGCGCCGCCTGTTACGTCTGACCTCGGACATTGCCGGCGCCGCCGCGCATGTCGAGGCGGTGTCCAACCTGGACACGGCGCGCCTGCGCTTGTCAGCGCTGCCCTTCGTGCTGGCATTGGTGGACATGCAATTGCCCGACGGAAATGGGGTGGAGCTGATCGCCTGGATGCAGCGCCACAGTCCGCAGACGCAAGCGGTGATCGTGTCGGCCTGGGCCGAGGAGAACGCCATCCTCGCGGCGATCCGCGCCGGCGCAATCGGTTACCTGCTCAAGAGCAGCGACGATGCCGAACTGATGATGTTCCTGCGAATACTTCAGCGCGGCGGTGCGGCCATCGATCCGGTGATTGCACGTCGGATCCTGACATTGCTGCCGCAAGCGACAGCGGCTCGCGCGCCAGAAGGCAACGACGCCCGCCTGACGCCACGCGAAGGCGAGGTCCTTGGCCTGGTGGCGCGCGGGCTGAGCAATCGCGAGATCGCCCAGGCCACCAGCCTCTCCCGGCTGACCATCGAGAGTCACACCCGCAACATCTATCGAAAGCTGGCGGTCAGCTCCCGCACCGAAGCGGTGTTCGAGGCGCGTTCGATCGGGTTGCTCAGTTGATCCGGCGCGTCGGGTGGGGGTGGCTGCTCTTGCTCTGCGTGCTCTGGCAGGCGACGGCGTTCGCGCAGGGCCCCGCGCGCACCGCGCCGCTGACGATCGACCGGGCCGAGGCCGTGCGCTCGGCATGGGATGCCACCGAGCCGCCTGGCACGGGCTGGACACCGGTGACGTTGATGGATTACTGGGACGCGCGCTGGCCCGATCACGACGGCGTGGTCTGGTACCGGCTGCACTGGCGACAGGACGACGCCAACCGCCCGACTGCATTGCTGATCGACTACATGTGCATGACCGGCGCGGTGTACGTCAACGGCAGCCTGGTCGGCCGCGACCCGAGCCTGGTCGAACCGTTGTCACGCAGCTGGAACTCGCCGCAGTATTACCTGCTGTCGGCGCCGCTGCTTCGCCAAGGCGACAACACGGTGCTGGTGCGGGTGTCGGGCCTTACGGCATACCAGCCCGGTTTCGGCACGGTCAGCGTCGGCGACCCGACCGTGTTGAACGCGCAGTACCGGAGCGATCGCTTCCGCCGTTACGAGATCAAGCTGATCAACCTTGCGATGAGCGTGGTCCTGGGCGGGTTGTTCCTGCTGATCTGGATGCTGAGACGGCAGGAGACCGTCTACGGATGGTTTGCGCTGACCGAGATGGCCGGTTCCCTGTACGGGTCCAACTTCATCGTCAGCAGCACCTGGCCGTTTCCCAGTACCGATGGCTGGCAAGCGTTCATCGCCGTCATGTACATGGCGGCCGGCGCCAGTTACGCCATGTTCCTGCTGCGTTACGCCGAACGCCGGTTTCCGCGCCTGGAGCGCACCATGGGCGCGCTGTGTCTGCTCGGCATCACGGCGGCGTTGTTGGCCCCCGGGTGGATGGGCCCGCACCGGACGCCCTGGATCCTGCTCGGAGGTACGTTCTTCTACCTTGCCATCGGCTGGTTCCTGGTCCAGGCATGGCGCGTGCGACGCGTTGACTACGTGGTGATGGCAGCATGCGTGATCGCGCCGGTGCTGGTGTCGTTCTACGACTTCGCGCTCTATTTCGGCTGGGTGCGTGGCGACACCTACCTGCTCAGCCTGACTTCGGTGCTGACCCTGATCGGCGTGGGCTTCGTGCTGGCCTATCGTTTTGTGATCGCCATGCGCCGGACCGAAGGCTTCAATGCCGAACTGCAGCGAGAGGTCGAGGCCGCGACCTCGGAGCTGGCCGACACGCTCTCGCGCCAGCACGCCACTGAACTGGCGCACAGCCGCGCCGGCGAGCGCCTGCAACTGGTACGCGACCTGCACGACGGTTTCGGCGGCACGCTGGTCGGGGCCATCACGCAGCTGGAGCAGGCGCCGGAGGACATGCCAAGGCAAAAGGTCGTGGACGTACTGAAGGAAATGCGCGATGACCTTCGCCTGGTGGTCGACTCCACCGCGCGCGAACATTCCGACCTGGCCGCGCAGCTTGCGCCGCTGCGCCACCGCCTCGCCCGGTTGATGGAAATGGCCGACATCGACAGCCGCTGGCAGCTGGAGGGACTGGACGGCGTCGAGCTCGGCACGGCGCGAAGCCTCGACCTTCTGCGCCTGTTGCAGGAGGCGCTGACCAACGTCTTCAAGCACAGCGGCGCGCGCCGGGTGGACGTGCGGCTGGAATGCGTGGAAGGCCACCTGCAACTGCGCATCGACGACGACGGGCAGGGCATGACGACGCTGGCGCCGACCGGGACCGGTGGCGGCGCCGGACTGGCGAGCATGCGCTTGCGCGCCAGTCGCCTGGGTGGGCAGCTGCGGGTCCATTCCAGCGCCAGCGGAACCGGCCTGCAGCTGGAGTTCCCGCTGCTGGCCTGAGGGCGGTCGTTCTCCCCATGGAGGAGCTACCTGATCTCGGGGATGTCCGGCACGACGGAGGAAACGCATCCTCGCGCCTTGCCGTGGGGGCGGTGTTTGCATGTTCCGCGGTCTGTCCCTCTGCCCGGAGATTGCCATGCGTTCCAGTCGTAGCCCTTCCTGCATTTCCCGATCGCTGTTCACCAGGGCGTCGATCGCCGGGCTTGCAGCGCTTGCTGTCGCGCTGATGCTGCCCGCTCCTGCCGCGTTTGCGCAGGCCGTGGGCGGCACGGGCGCCGCCCCTTGCAACCAGAATGCCGCCAGCCAGGACATTGCCTGCGGTACGGGCAGCGCGGCCAGTGGCGCGGGTTCCGCAGGGTCCGGTACTTCTGCTGGAACGGGCGGCGCTGCCGGGGCGGGGGGCACGGAAAACACCGCCCTTGGCGAGAACAGTCAGGCAGGCCACGGTGGTGACGGTGGCGGTGGCACCGCCGCCGGCACCGGTGGCCAGGGCGGCCAGGGCGGTACCGGAAACTTCGCCATCGGCATCGACAGTCGCGCCGGCACCGGTGGCCAGGGCGGCCTGGGGGAGGCGGGGGGTACCGGTGGTGCTGGCGGCGCGGGCGGCAACAACAACATCGCGCTGGGCAACTACAGCGCAGCCGGCATCGGCGGGCAAGGCCAATCGGGATGCTGCGGTGGCGCGGGCGCTGCCGGTGCAGCCGGGACCAGCGGCAACACGGCACTGGGCCAGGGAGCTACCGCCAACGGCGGAAACTCGGTGGCCCTCGGTGCGGGCAGCACTGACGGCGGCGTGGCCAACGTGATATCGGTGGGTTCGGCGACGTCGCAGCGCCGCATCATCAACGTGGCTGCCGGCACGGCGAACACCGATGCGGTCAATGTGGGTCAGATGACAAGCGGCGACGCGACGACGCTGGCCGCCGCAAACGGACACACCGATACGCGCGAAGCCGCAGTCCGCACCGCCATGGCTGCCGCCAACGCGGCCACGCTGTCGTCGGCCAATGCACATGCCGACGCCGGCGATGCAACGACACTGGCTTCCGCCCACGGGTACACCGACACACGCGAAATCGCCATCCGCAGTGACCTGGCGGTTGGCAATGCCACAACGCTCGCTTCGGCGAACGCGCATGCCAATGCCGGCGACGCGGCAACACTGGCGACCGCCAACGGCCATACCGACACGCGCGAAGCCGCGGTTCGCAGCGACATGGCCAACGGCAACGCCGCCACACTGAACTCGGCCCGCGCCCATGCGGATGCCGGTGACGCCGCGACACTGAGCGACGCCAACCAGTACGCCGATGCCGGCGATGCGGCCACCCTCTCAGCCGCCAACGCGTACTCCGATCAGCGGTTCACTGAACTGACGGGGCTGTCCGACAACTTCGATGCTTTCAAGGATGACGTGGACGACCGCTTCACCCGGATGGATCGTCGCATCGACACGATGGCGGCGATGAGCGGCGCCTACGCGGGAATGGCCATGAACACCGCCGGGCTGGTCGGCAGGAACCGGATCGGGGTGGGCATCGGTGCGCAAGGCGGCGAACAGGCGATCGCAGCGGGTTACCAGCGCCTCATTGGCAACCGCGGAAGCGTGTCGTTGGGTGCAGCCTTTGGTTCCGGCGAGAAGAGTGTTACCGCCGGTGCCGGCATCAGCTGGTAATCGCACCTAATGACCTCGGCGCGGTAGCTGCATGAAGAACCGCACCATCTCCGTGGACGCATCGGGCCCCTGTGTATCGGTGTAACTGCCATCGGCGCTGCCCCCGGACCAGGCGTGGCCTGCGCCGTGCAACTGCCATGCCTCCACCAGTGGATCACCCTGAGACGTGAGATAGACCGTCCGCGTGTAACTCCGCCCGTTGTTTTCGCCGTTGCTTACATGCGGGTCTTGGGCGATCCGCGCTGCCGTACCGAGGGCCTGTCTCACGAGCGCGTCGGCGTTGCTCACAGCGACGGTCCTGTCGGCATCGCCCTGGAAAACGATCAATGGGGTTACAAGCGGCGGCGCGATCGTGTCCTGCGTTGGCCCCTTTCCACCGGCGGGCGCGGGATAGTTGCCGGCCATCGCCGCGAAAGCCGAGGGCACATCATGAGCGGCACGGTACGGAAGGCCGGAATGAGAGCCCACGGCCGCGAACACATCGGGATGGGTGGCCCCCAGAATCACCGCCATTGCCGCGCCCGCCGAGAGTCCGGCCACAACCACGCGCTCCGGATCGATCGCGTGGTTTTGAATGACATCCAAGGTCAAGGCAGCCAGCAAGGCAGGTTCACCGCGCGCACGGGTCTGGTCGCCGGGCCGGAACCAGTTCCAGCATCGGGAACCATTGGCATTGGCGGACTGGGCCGGATAGGCCACCAGGAATCCGTGCAGCTCGGCGAGCTCGTTCATTCGCGTTCCGGCGGCAAAGTCGTCGGGCGACTGCGTGCAGCCATGCAGCATCAATAGCAACGGACAAGGTGCTGCGGGGTCCTCGGTGTATTGCGAAGGGACATAGAGCTTGTAGCGACGCTTGCCGGTTGCATGGGCGAATGAATGCTCGACGAAAGTCCCCGGCAGCGACACGGGGGGCGCCGCGCGCCCGTGTCGAACGGTCTTCCGCTCCGGTCCCGTATCCGCCCGGGCTACGCCCGCGCCCTCCGAAGGGGGCGATGGCGACTTCATCGACAGGCCGGCTGCCTCCAGCGCATCGCTGATGGTCTTGCCCATCTGCCTGTGCAGTGAGGCGGCCGCTTTGGGCCGGGCGGTGGTCGTCGCCATTCGTGACAGGAGCCTGGTGAAAAGCGACAAGTGATCTCTGCCCGGTGGTCATTGCTGCACTGCAACAAAACCACCTTGTGGCATCGGCCGTTAGTGCGGCATGAAGGCTCCGCTACGGCGTGGGCCGCAACCAATGCACCTCGACGTGGTGAACACCGGCATCGTCCACCAGAGGGAACTGGTAACCCGCTTGTGCAACGCCATCGAGCAGCAGCAACGGCGGCCGTGCGTCGTTCTGCTTCACCTTGATCAGGTACAGGCTGCCTCCAAAGCGATATTGCAGTTCGTATTCCGGCCAGTCGGCAGGCAGGCAGGGTTGCAACGACATCCGGTCGCCCGTGCGGTGCAGTCCCAGCAGCGATTCGGTCAGCAGCCGGTACATCCAGCCGGCCGAACCCGTGTACCAGGTCCAGCCACCGCGGCCCACGTGCGGCGCGACACCGTAGACATCGGCGGCCAGCACATAGGGTTCGGCCTTGTAGCGGCCGGCACTCTCGGCGTCGTGTGCGTGGTGGATGGGATTGATCATGCGCGCCAGCTCCCAGGCCCGCGCCGAGTCGCCCTTGTGGGCAAACGCCATTGCGGCCCACACCGCGGCATGCGTGTACTGCCCACCGTTCTCGCGCACGCCGGGAACATACCCGCGGATGTAGCCGGGATCCTTCGGTGTCTTGTCGAACGGTGGGTCGAGCAGCTGGATCAGTCCGGCATCGCGTTTTACCAGGTAATGGTCGAGCGATGCCATCGCCTGGTTTGCGCGTGCGGGATCGGCGGCGCCCGACAGCACCGACCAGCTCTGCGAAATGGAGTCGATCCGGCATTCGTCGCTTTGGGTCGAGCCCAGCGGCGTGCCATCGTCGAACCAGGCGCGGCGATACCACTGGCCGTCCCAGGCGTGGGTCTCCAGGTTCTCGCGCAGCTGTTGCGCCTGCTCACGGCAATACGTGGCGAACGTTTCATCGCCGTGCGCCTGGGCCACCGGGGCGAAACGCTGCAACGTGTCGAACAGGAAGAACCCCAGCCACACGCTTTCGCCGCGGCCGGCCTCGCCGACGCGGTTCATGCCGTCGTTCCAGTCGCCGGTGCCGATCAGCGGCAGGCCGCGTTCGCCCAGCAGGCTGCAGCCACGTTGCAATGCCAGCACGCAGTGGTCGTAGAACGACTGTTGCAGGTAGGACACCACCGGCATGTCGTAGTAGGACTCTTCGTCGGGGTTGACCGGGCGCCCGTCGATGAAGCGCACGTTCTCGTCCAGCACACTGGCGTCACCGGTGACCTCCAGGTAACGGCACGCGGCGAGCGGCAGCCACAGGTAGTCGTCCGAGCAGCGCGTCCGCACGCCGCGGCCCTGAGGCGGATGCCACCAGTGCAGCACGTCGCCCTGTGGAAACTGATGCGCCGCGCACAGCAGCAGATGCTCGCGGGTCAGCGCCGGCTTGGCATGGACGGTCGCCATCGTGTCCTGCAACTGATCGCGGAAGCCGAACGCGCCGCCGGACTGGTAGTAGCCGCTGCGCGCCACGTAGCGGCAGGCGAGCGTCTGGTACAGCAACCAGCCGTTGGCCAGCGCGTCGACACTCGGGTCGGGCGTTTTCACCTGCACGGTCGACAGCAGGTTGCGCCACTGGATGCGCACGGCGTCGAGCGCATCGTGCGCCTTCTGCGAGCCTCGCACCCTGGTAGCAAGCTGCAATGCGTCGCCATAATCCTTGCCGATACCCAGGCGGAACACCGTCTCCGCTTCTTCGCCGGCAGCCAGCGTGAGCGGCACCTGGATGGCGGCGCACGGATCCAGGCCAACGCCCAGCCGGCCCGACAGACGCTCGCGTCGCAATGCCGCAGGATCGGCCATGCTGCCATTGCGGCCAAGGAACTCGGTCCGGTCGGCGGTGTAGCTGCAGCCGCTGGCGTCGGTATCGAAGAAGGCCGCGCGGCCGTTGAACTCGGTGTTGTAAGGATTGCGTGCTGTCAATACGCCCTTGTCGGTGTTCAGTTCACTGACCACGTGCATCTGCGATTTCACCCGCAGATCGCCCAGCACCCATTCCACATACCCGGTGGCCGACAGGCGACGTGGCCGGTCTGACACATTGCGCACCTTCAGCACCGAAAACTTCAGCGCGTCCTCGACGGCCACGTACACCCACAGCTCACTGGCGATGCCGTCCTCGACATGCTCGTAGACGCTGTAGCCGAAGCCGTGGCGGGTGCGATACGCGCCGCGTCCGCGACGCGGCAGCGGCATCGGCGACCAGACATTCCCGGTTTCCTCGTCGCGCAGGTAGAACGCCTCGCCGCAACTGTCGGCCACCGGATCGTTGTGCCAGGGCGTCAGGCGGAACTCGTGTGCGTTCTCGAACCAGGTGTAGCCCGGTGTGCTCTCGCTGACCACGGTCCCGAACTTCTCGTTCGCCATCACGTTCGACCAGGGGGCCGGTGTCGGCGCGCCCTCGCGCATGACGATCACGTACTCGCGGCCGTCGGCGGAGAAGGCACCGGTGCCGTTGTCGAAGAGCAGTTCCTCGGCCACCGCGTCGAACGGCCAGGCGTCGTCGGCTTCGATTCCGCGCAGGGGTGCCGGCAATCCGGCCGAAGGCTCGCTGTCGGTGCGCTCCATCGGCCCCTCGGTCGGGGCTTCGGCAAACAGCGCGGGAATGGTTCGTTCCGGCGGCACATGACGGCCGATCTGTGCGGCCAGGGTTCCCTTCTGGTCGCTGACGATCACCCGCGCCACCGATTGCAGCAGGATGCGATCTTCCTGCGAGATCTGCTGGCCCGGGCGCACGAAGATGCCGCCGGGCCGATCGAGCACATTGGCTTCCGGATCGGCCGAGACCATGCCCAGGATCTGGTCCTGCAGCTGCTGGCGGTAGCCGGCCTGGCTTTCGTTCCAGATGACCAGGTCGGCGCGCAACCCTTTCAGGCGCCAGTACGCATGGGCCTGCACCATCTGCCGGACCAGTTCGATGTTGTCGGCGTCGGAGATCTGCAGCAGCACGATGGGCAGGTCGCCGGAGATCGCATGGCCCCACAGTCCGGACTGGCCGCGCTGGTTCTGCATCAGCACGTCGGCATCGGCGCGCAGCAACGGGTGCGCGTAGACCATGAGGCCGGCCAGCCGCTCGTAGAGCTGGGCGTCGGCCTGCGAGGCGTTGATCTGGCGCCTGACGACCTGGCTGTGGGTCCAGGCCAGATCAAACACGCGGTCGGCCAGGCGTCGGTCGCGGTACTTGTCGACCAGCTCGGTGCAGGCATCGCGATCCACGCCCACGCCGTAGACCATGTCGATCATCGCGGTCTGCCCTGGCGCCAGTTCGATGCGGCAGCGGATCGCCACGATCGGATCGAGCACCGATCCGTCGGTATCCGACAGCGCCTCGTCCTGCGACAGTGCGCGCGGCGCCCGCGGCGTGTTGCCACGGCCGAGGAAACGCGCACGGTCGGTTTCGTACGATATCGCGCTGATGTCGGCGTCATGCACCGCGATCAGGTGGAACATCCACGGCGGGACTTCGTCGTGCGCGCGTGGCCGCCGCGTGCATATCAGTGCCTGCCGCTCGCGTGCGATTTCGGTCTGCACGAACAGGTTGCTGAAGGCCGGATGCAGTTCGTCGGAGATGGCCGGCGCCAGCACGACCTCGGCGTAGGTGGTGATCTCGATCGTGCGGGTGCGGCGACCGCGGTTGCTCAGGCGCAGCCTGCGCAGTTCGATGTCGTCTTCGGCCGAGATGGCGATCTCGAGGTGGCTGTCGTAGCCGCGCTTGCGCCCGCGGAACTCGGCCTTGGCGTCGGAGAAGATCGCTTCGTACTGTTCCACCGGAACACCGGTTGGCTGCCGCGCGGCCGACCAGAACTCGCCGCTCTCGACATCGCGCAGATAGCAGAAGCCGCCCCAATGGTCGCGGGTACCGTCTTCGCGCCAGCGCGTGACCGCCATGTCCCGGTGCCGGCTGTAGCCGCCGCCGGCACTGGTCAGCATGCCGTGATAGCGGCCATTGGAAAGCAGCTGCACGGCCGGCCGCGCGGTGTCGGGGTTGCGGAACACGCGCAACTGCGTTTCCGACTCGCCGGGCGTCGCGCGGGTGCCGAGCGTCTCGGCCTCGTGCGGATGGAACACGCCGGTATGCGGAATGCGTTCCTGCAGCAGCAGCAACGTCGCCTGGAACTCGGCATCGGCGGTGAAACGACGCTGCATCGGCTGGTGGCGGAGCAGGTGATCCAGCGAGAGCAAACCCATGCCCTGGTGGTGGGCCATGAACGAGCGCACCACCACGTACTCCTGCCCATGCGGCACGCGCGCCGGGGTGTAGTCGATGGCTTCGTAGAGGCCGAAATGGCCGCTGAATCCCTGCGCGGTCAATCGCTGCAGGTTCTGGCACGCGGCTTCGGGCGCGACCATCAGCGCCATCATGCTGGCGTAGGGCGCAATGACGAGGTCCTGGCCAAGGCCACGTTTGAGTCCCAGTCCCGGTACGCCGAAGGCGCGGTACTGGTAGTTCATGCGCGCATCGACGGTGTTGTAACCGCACTCGGACACACCCCACGGCACCGACCGCTGCGCGCCGTGCGCGATCTGCGCGTCCACCGCGTTGCGTGACGTCTGGTCGATGAGCGTGTCGGGATAGCTCGGCATGACCAGTTGCGGCATCAGGTACTCGAACATCGAGCCGCTCCACGAAAGCAGCGTGGCATCGCCGTTGACCTCGGTCAGCAGTCGCCCGAGCGCAAACCAGCTTTCCTGTGGCAGCTTGCCCTGGGCGATGGCGACGAAGCTGCACAGCCTCGCCTCGGAAGCCAGCAGATCGTAGAAACCGGCATCGAGCCGGTGTTCGTCGAGGTTGTAGCCGATCGACAACAGATGGCGCGCACGGTCGTAGAGGAACTCGTACTCCATCAGCGAGAACTGCCCGGCGACATGCGCCAGCCGTTCGAGCTGGTGGATGCGCTCGCGCGCGCGGCCCTGCGCGATCGGGCTCAACGCCTGCTCCTGCAGCTGGCGCAGGGTGGGGATGGGGGTGTTGGCCGCCGCCGCATCTCCCGACTCGAGCTCCGGGGCGAAGTGCCGCAGCTCGGCGAGCGCGGACTTGCAGGTGTCGGCCAGTACGGTAGGCCAGTGCGGTGCATTCGCGTCTTCGGTCGCCGCGGCCGGCCACGCGGCGCCGATCTCGACCGCATGCACCACCAGTTGCGACAGCAGGCGGTCGGCCTCGCGGATGGTTTCAGGTGGTTGCGTAAGCGCCAGATCCAGCGTGGTGCGGAAAGCGGTCAGCGCCGTGGCCAGCAGCCTGTCGTCGTTGTCCGCGCTGCTTCGGGACTCTTCCAGCACCCCCAGTGTGTCGACCAGGCCATTGAACGTGGAAGGCGCGAGCACCGGAGCCTGGGCCAGCGCCAGCAGGCCCTGACGAAGGGTCAGCAGATGGCCGCCGAGGTTGCCGCTGTCGACCGTGGAGATATAGCGCGGATGCAGGGGTTGCAGCGTTTCGGTGTCGTACCAGTTGTAGAAGTGCCCGCGGTAGCGCGGCAAGGTATCGAGCGTGGCGAATGTCAGGCGCGTGCGCTCCATCGCCGCGCCCACCTGCAGGTAGCCCAGGTCGTAGGCCGACAGATTGGCGAGCAGCGACAGCCCGATGTTGGTTGGCGATGTCCGCCGCGCCACCACCAGGGCCGGGTGTTCCTGCACGTTGTCAGGCGGCAGCCAATGGTCCTGGGCGCGGACGTAGGTTTCGAAGAAGCCCCACGTGCGACGAGCCAGCCTGCCCAGGAACGCCAGCTGCGTCTCCGACAGGTTCGCGTCGCGTTGCGCCGGCGCGTGACCCAGCCACGCCATGATCGCAGGCGACAGCAGCCACAGTGCCAGCAAGGGAGCGGCCACCCACAGCGAAGCCGGTTGGACAAAGGCCAACAGCGCGGCCACTGCCACGGCGAACACCGGCGCCGGTGCCATGCCGCGCAACTCCGCGCTCATGCCGCTGCCGAGACTGCGCTCCACTTCACTGGATGGGTTCCACTGCAACAGGTGCCGGCGGGTGATTGCCAGCCGCCACAGGGTGCGCGCTATCGCTCCCAGGCTCAGGAACGCTTCGTACGGCAGGCAAGCCAGGTTCACTGCCGCGCGCTGCAGCTGGCGCAGCGTGGAGTTGCCAATCCGGACCAGATGGGTTTCCAGTGGCATGTCCACCGGAATGACGAAGACATCCCGCAGCGCCGGCAGCAGTACCGGCAACAGCCACAGGCTCAGCAGCCAACCTGTCCATGCCAGCGGATGAGACGAGTACAACCAGCCCAGCACCAGTAACACGGTGGTGGCGACCGGCACGAGGCTGCGGCGAAGGTTGTCCAGCAGCTTTCCGCGCGACAGCCACGACAGACGGTTTCGCTCGAAGCCTCCGGGTGCACGCGGCACCCACGGCAGCAGCCAGGGCAACAGCTGCCAGTCGCCGCGGATCCAGCGATAGCGCCGCTTCACGTCGGCGGCATAGCGCGATGGATAGTCCTCGAACAGGCTGACGTCGCTGACCAGGCCGGCGCGCGCGTAGCAGCCTTCCAGCAGGTCGTGGCTGAGGACGCGGTTCTCGGGAAAGCGATCGGCCAGCGCGGACTCGAACGCATCCACTTCATAGATGCCCTTGCCGACGAAGGAGCCTTCGCCGAACAGGTCCTGGTAGACGTCCGACACCGTGCGCGTGTACGGGTCGATGCCTGGCTCGCTGCCGAACATGCGGGCATAGCGCGAGCTGCGGCGTCCGCTCAGGCTGGTGCCAACGCTGGGTTGCAGGATGCCGTAGCCGCGTGTGACCCGACGCTTGCGCTGATCGAAGCGTGCGCGATTCAGCGGATGGGCGAGGGTGGCGACGAACTCCCGGGCGGCATCGCGCGGCAGGCGCGTGTCGGTATCCAGGGTGATGACGTAGCGCACGTTGCCCAGCACCGCGACGTTGCCGGTGATCTGGAGGAAATCCTCATGACGCTTGCCGCGCAGCAGCTGGTTCAGCGCCGCCAGCTTGCCGCGCTTGCGCTCGTAGCCCATCCATCGGCCTTCGCGTGGATTCCAGCGGCGCGAACGGTGAAACAGGAAGAACAGATCACCGCTTTCGGGGGCATAGCGGGTGTTGAGCAGTTCGATCTGCTGCGCGGCAGCCGCAATCAGGCCCTCGTCCGTGGGAAGCGTCTGATCGTCAGCATCGAGGAAGTCGGTCAACAGGGCAAAGTGCAGGTACCGGTCGCGGTTGGCGAGGAAGCGGACCTCCAGTCCCTCCACCAGGTCGTCGATCGCCTCCTTGCTGCCCAGCATGCTGGGCACCACCACCAGCGTGCGTGATTCGGCCGGAATGCCCTTGGAGAAATCCATCCGTGGCAAAGGCCGCGGCGCAATCAGCACGGTAGCGGCCCAGTTCACCAGGGCGATGCCCATCTCGCTGAAGGCCACGACCGCCAGCAGCGCCAGCAACCACAGCGGTACTCCGTGCTGTGGCATGTCCCGGCCCTGCGCGAGCAACCACCATGCAAACAGTCCGGTGATCGCAGCGATCGGTGCCAGGTAGGCGGGCAGTGGGATGCGGCGGGGACGCAGGCGTGCGGGCCGGCGTGCCTGCCCCGACGCCGCCACGGCGGCCTGGGTCTGGGCCACGCCGTCGTCGACCAGGTAATAGCCCACGTGCGCGTCGCCGCCTGCCGTCGCGGCAGCGGAATCGGCCTGTGCCAGCTGCAGCACAATGTCGGCGACATCCAGCTCGCTTGCGCCGCTGAGCCGGGCGATCTTCTCGACGACATGGCGGTAGCTGTCGCGGGTGCTGAAGTCCATCAGCGCGTACGTGCGGGCAGGGTCTTCGCGCAAGCGGTGCTCGACCACGCTCATGCTTTCGACGAATTCCCGCCAGTCCATGTTGGCCAGGAAACGCAGGCTGCCGATGCTGTTGCTGATCGACACCTGGTCGGCGGCCTGCTGCTGGCTTTCCAGGTGCACCAGTTCGGCGATGCTGGCGCCGCTGTCGACGACCGACTGTTCCAGCCAGGTGATCGGCATCGAGAACACCGCTCCGCGGCCCTGCAGGCTGCGCGTGAGCTCGGCGACGAAGGCGCCGGACAGCGGCGGCCCGGAGCGCGCCATGTCGGCGATGACCAGCACGACGTTCTTCGGATTATCCGCGGCGGTCTGGTTCAGCAGTTCGGCCCATTCGTTCGCCAGCCGATGGTCGACGCCATCGCGCATGACCCGCACCGCCATGCGCCTGAGGTTGTCGATCAACGCCAGGCGCAGCATGATCGGCACCGCCCACAGTTCGCCCAGTTTCAGCGGCGTGATTGTCTGGTAGGCAGCGACGAAGCGGCTGATCGTCTCGGCATCGATGCGGCCATCGCCGTGCGCGATGGCTTCCAGCGACAGGTCATACACGCGCGGAAGGCCGGACGAAGGGCCGTGGCTCAACGACGGCAGTTCGCGGCTGTAGCCTTTCGGAAAGTGCCGGCGGGCGGTGTGGATCTGCTCCTCCACCAGATAGTAGTTGTCGAGCAGCCACTCACCGGCGGGGGTGATGCGCATGCCGTCCTGGACCATCCGGGTCAGCAGCGTGCTGGCGTCATCCAGCAACCCTTCGTTTTCTTCGAGGCGGTCCAGCAACCGCTCGGGGCCGGGGCGCAGGTGCACGCGGTGCGCACGCGCCAACGCCCTGCCGTGCAGTTCCATCTGGTCGGCATTGAACAACTGCGATCGCAGCGGCTCTTCGGCCTGGAGCGGCCGCTTGGTGGCCGCGCGTCGCCAGCGCCACAAACGCCTGCGCAAGCGCAACCAACGACTGAAAATCGCCCATGAGTTTGGCATCGGGAGTCCGGGGGGCCAAAGCGGCCGCCATGGCCTTCATCCTTGCATCCACCCCGGCACATGGACGTGAAAGCGTGAATCGCGAGTGGCGAAACCGGCGTGCCTACTTGCTGTAGGCGATCGACACGTCTGCTGCCGAATCCTTCTGTTTGAACACGGGTGCCTCGCCGAGGCCTGAAATCGTCAGCGACGCATCCGAGTCCCAGCGGACCTGCAACGGCACGTCACCCCCTACGATCAGCGCGTTGCCCGGGATGTTGGCGTGACCGGCGGAATGCGGCAGCACCGCCACCTGCGTATTGGCTTCGGTCGTCGGTCCGCACTTGCGGTGGAACACGATTGCACGGGCCTTGCCCGAGGGCGACGGCACGACAGACACCGTCTGGTTTCTACACTTGTCCCCACACCCTGGCGTGGAAGCGACCAGCGCCACGACGATCAGACCGGTGAATGCGAGTTTCATGCTGATGCCAGCCTCGGTTGGGTACTCATCGACAGTCAGTCCTGTGGCGAACAACGCTCCCGCTCGCGGAGACTAGCCTCTCCCTGAACGGTGATGGCGCCGTGAACGCGTCTGACGTCATCACGTCTGTTTCACGCGTGTTGACCGGACGATTGAGCGCCCCGCAACCGGAGTCACCCATGAATCGACTGCAGTCCTGTCTGCTTGGCCTTGCGATGGCCACCTCGCTGGCCCCGGTCGGAGTCATGGCGCGAGCTGCGAGCGAACCCGTCGCGGATGTCCAGGTGTCGAAGCCTGCGACGTCCCTGCCGGGCAGCCGTTACGCCTGGGTGGACATGCCCCCGCAACTGGCGGCGGAGTTCGACAAACGCGTGCAGGATCCGAAACTGCGCCAGCGCCTGCAGGCGGCACTGGACAAGGCACTGCAGGCCAAGGGCTATCGGCGCACGGACGATCTCCGCCAGGCCGACATCGCGTTGGCCTACCGGGTCGGTGTGCGCAACACCGAGGAAACGACGGTGCGCGACACCGGGCTGGCCAGCGCCAACGAGGCCGCAGTCGAATGCAAGGCCGGAGGCTGCTCGCAGATCGTCACCCAGGGCGCCAATGGCATTGCGGCGGTGAAGCTAGACACGAAGGAGATGGTGGAAGGCGGGCTGCTGGTGGAAGTGCTCCAGCCGGACGACATCCGCGTACTGTGGCGTGCGCTCTATCGCGGATCGGTGCGCGCCAACAAGGGTTCGACAGTCAACCTCGATACAGTCGCCACCAAGACCCTGGCCCAGCTCCCAAAATCCACCGCCACCCCCTGAGCACCCCGTAGCCCGGGTAAGCAAAGCGCACCCGGGTGCCTGGACCAGCGATCGCCTCAAGGGCGACCGACACCGGGGGCGGGCGGATGCCCGCTCCGGCGGTGGCGGAACAGTGACGCGCGCATCTGCCGCATCGGCGGCTTGAGAGGCAGTGCGAAGCGCCGGTAGAAGTACGACACGACACGCCGCGTTCCTGGCACGCGCCGCGCCAGGCCCTCCTCGATGGTGTAGACACACGGTGCGCAGATGCCGCAGGGCCTGCCACGCACCGGCGTATGGCAGAACCAGGTCATCTCCATGATGCTGCTCCAGCCGTGGGCCGCGGCCTCCCGGTCGATCCCGACCTTGTCGATGTGGAAGAGGGGGAAGGTGAAGTAACGGAATAGCCGGTACTCCGCCGTGCCGGCATGGCGGGGGTCGACGCGGACGCTGCGGAATCCGTCGGGATGCTCGAACTCCAGCGCGTAAGGACGCACGAGTGCCTGCACCTTGTCATCCACGTGCACCCCGAGCTCCATGTCGCCGATTGCGTTGTGCTTGCAGAACGACGGAAGCCACGCGTACTGGCTGCCGATGAACATGCGGCTGCGAACCTCCCGCAGGGCGGCAGCGACCTCGCTGTCGATCGTGACGTCATCGACGGATCCGATCCGGACCGGCTGCAGCAGCTCACGCGTGTGTGGATATGCCTCGCGCAGGTGATTGCCAATCCGCACCATGGTCTGCAGTTCGACCGGTGTCGACGCCCGTGTCGGATCCTCCAGGTAATAAGGGGATACCGGAACCCGATACTGCAGCAACAGCTGCAGCAGCCGGAACGTGGAGTCCCAGCCACCGGTCCAGAGCAGACTGACGGTGGAATGGCGTGGGCCGGGTGGTGTGTCCATTGGTTGGCGCTTCTCAATTGAACTTGCGTCACCCTGCTATATCGCACGCCGTGGCGTGAATGAACGCTGCACGGCGATTCATCGTTTCCAAACAAAACATGAATCACGAAGCAGCGAGCATCGATAGTGAATGCGGCTGAGCCGCGTTGAACGGCGAACACATCGATGCGGGGCGAAGAATCGCGCGAAACTGCGACATGCAGGTCAACGTCGGGTGAAGTGCCACTTCGTAACTCGCAGTACTCTCCGTGCGAACAATTCAAAGGCTGGACGCATGACTCTGCTGAAGAACCTGAGCGCGCGGGCGCCTTCGTCCATCGAGGCCCGCGCCCGCGCCATTGAAGCCCGCGCCATGCAATCGGGCGCGTTGGACCGGGAGTCCTTCTGGCAGTTCGCCGACAAGGCAAAGGAAGCGACCGAGGCGCTGGCCGAGCAGAAAATGAGGATCCTTCCGCACTTGTCGGTAGAGGATCTGCGGCTGGTCTGCACGCAGTACCGCTTCTTCACAGTCGACTACATCAGTGACCTGGCGTTGCTGCTGGCGAAGCTGCCGTTCGGCGGGCTGCGCAGCCTGCTGAGTGAGATCCTTGCCGAAGAGCTCGGCGAAGGTGACGCGAGCAAGGCGCATCCGGCGATCTACGACCGGTTCCTGGCGACGATCGGCGTGGAGCCGGGGCAACTCGAGCGATGCCTGCCAGCGAACCGCACCAACCTCGACGGCCTGACCCGGCAGCTTTCGATCCGCGGCCCGGCATTCGGGATTGGATTGCGCGGGATGGGCGGCGAATGCCTGTGCCAGACCTACCTGTCGGTGATGTTCGAGCACTTGCAGGCCCATCCCCACATGCGCGAGAACGCGGACCGGATCGACTGGGAGTTCTGGACCATCCACACCGGTGAACAGGACATCATCCACGGCGAGCTGACGCGACAGGCGATCGACGACTACATCCGCCACGAGCCCGAGGCGCTTTCGGAGCTGGCCCAGGGTTACGAGTGCAGCATCACCGCATGGAACCTGTTCTGGGAAAATATCTTCGAGGCGTGCTCGTTTGGGGAGCGCTCGCTTCGAGAGCGCTCGTTGGCGGCCCAGGTGTCATGAGCAAAGCGACGCAGTTCCACCTCGCGTTCCCCGTGCGCGACCTCGAGGAGGCGCGTCAGTTCTACGGCAGTGTGATCGGTTGCCCGCAGGGGCGCAGTGACACCAACTACCAGGACTTCGACTTCTTCGGTCATCACCTGGTCGCCCACCTCGGCGGCGACGGCAAGCCGCTGCAGGAAAGTCGCTTCGATGGCGAAGCGGTGCCGGTGCCGCACTTCGGCATGAACCTCCAGCGAGAGGCCTGGGAAACGCTCGCAAAGCGCCTCAGGACAGCTGGCGTGGCGTTCGCCGAGGAGCCGCATTTGCGGTTGAAGGGCAAGCCGGGGCAGCATGTGACCATGTTCCTGTTCGATCCCTCCGGCAACGCGCTGGAGTTCAAGTCGTTCGACGACCCAGAGCAGACCTTCATTCCCTGACCTTCATCCCCTGAGTACGACCGGCCATGCGCGAAGTCAGAATCGACAGCGTTCCCGGCGCGGGCGATACGCGATCGCCCGCTTCGCGCGACGACCGGCTGCACGTGCTGCACTCGTGGTCGTCGCACGGGGCGCTGGATCCGCTCGTCGTCACCAGCGCCGGCGGAGTCCATTTCCAGGACGAGACCGGGCGTCGCTGGCTCGACTTCTCCAGCCAGCTGGTCAACGTCAACGTCGGTCACCAGCACCCGAAGCTGATCGCTGCGATCAGGGCACAGGCCGAGACCCTGTGCACCGTGGCGCCGTATCACGCCAATGAAGCCACCAGCGAAGCGGCGCGCCTGATCGCCGAAGTCGCTCCCGGCGACCTCAATCGTGTCTTCTTCACCAACGGCGGCGCCGAAGCGATCGAGAACGCGATCCGGATGGCACGCCTGCACACAGGACGTCACAAGGTGCTGACCGCGTACCGCAGCTACCACGGTGCCACCGCGGGTGCGATTGCAGCGAGCGGTGATCCCAGGCGATGGCCATCCGAGCCGGGCGCGCCGGGCATCGCCCGGTTCTGGGGCCCGTACCCTTACCGTTCCGCATTCCACGCCGGCAGCGTGGAGGAAGAATGCGAGCGGGCACTGGCGCATCTGGCCGACACCATCATGGTCGAGGGCGGGCGGGGCATTGCCGCGATCCTGCTGGAGTCGGTTATCGGCGCGAACGGAATTCTCGTGCCGCCGGACGGCTACCTGCAGGGTGTGCGCGCGCTCTGCGACAAGCACGGCATCATGATGATCGCCGACGAAGTGATGGTCGGCTTCGGTCGTTGCGGCGAGTGGTTCGCGGTCGACCGCTGGGATGTGGTGCCGGACCTGATCACCTTCGCCAAAGGCGTCAACTCCGGGTACGTACCGCTGGGTGGCGTGATCATGAGCGATGCGATCTCGGCGACGTTTGAATCGCGTGCCTACCCGGGTGGCCTGACCTACAGCGGCCATCCGCTGGCCTGTGCCGCGGCAGTGGCGTGCATCGGAATCTACAAGGATGAGGGATTGATCGATCGTGCGCGGAAGATGGGCGATGAAGTGATCGCACCGGCGCTGATCGCGATGCAACAGCGGCATCCGTCGATTGGCGACGTGCGCGGACTGGGTGCGTTCTGGGCGATCGAGCTGGTGCGTGACCGCAATACTCGTGAAGCGCTGGTGCCCTTCAATGCCGCTGGCGCGGACAATGCGCCCATGGTCGAGTTCACTGCCGCCTGCAAGAAGCGCGGCTTGTGGCCTTTCGTCGTGTCCAACCGGATCCATGTCGCGCCGCCGCTCATCATCGATGACCAGAACCTGCGCGAGGGGCTGGCGATCATCGACGAAGCACTGGCCGTTGCCGACCGTTATTGTGTCGGCTAGGCCCCGGGTGCGCTGCGCTTACCCGGGCTACTTGCGGGCGACTTCTGACTGTAGCCCGGGTAAGCGCAGCGCACCCGGGGTGGAAGCAGCCGGCTACCCTGACGCACAGGCACACGGACCCGTGCCAGGGGCGCCAGGATGGTGCGATACCGACGCAACCACATTGCCGGCGCAACGTACTTCTTCACCGTCACGCTGCGCGACCGTCGCAGCGACGCACTGGTACGCAACATCGACCTGCTCCGTCACTCCTGGCGTTGCGCCAGAGCGCGTGTACCGCACGAGGTGATTGCCGCCGTCGTGTTGCCGGATCATCTGCATGCGGTCATCGCAATGCAGGACGCCAAAGGCGACTACTCGCGGCTCTGGCAGGAGATCAAGAAGGGGTTCACCCGGCGTCTTGGATCACCCTCGACGTGGCAGCCGCGCTTCTGGGAACACACCATCCAGTCCGAGACAGACCTGAGCGCCCACGTTGACTATGTCCACATCAATCCGATGAAGCATGGGCTTGTGCGACGCGTCGTCGATTGGCCGTATTCGACATTCCACCGGTACGTCCGCGAAGGTGCCTTGCCGGACGATTGGGCGGGGACTCGGGATTTCGCGGGTCTGTTTGGGGAGCGGTGAGGCGTCCCCGGTTGCGCTGCGCTTACCCGGGCTACTTGCGCGCGACTTCCTCACGGAATCCCGGGTGCGCTTCGCTTACCCGGGCTACTTGCTACTTGTGAACGACTTCCTGACTGTAGCCCGGGTAAGCGATGCGCACCCGGGGCGATCACGCCGCCGTACCGACCACCACACCCTGTGCCCGCAACGACTCCAGCAGCCGCTGCCCATGCACCAGCATCGACGCCGGATCCGCGCCCGCCTGCGCCGCGAGCACGGCCAGGTGCTCGCGCCCGGTCCAGGCGTTGGCCTCCAACGAATCCAGCAGGCCGAACGCCAGCGGAGCCAGCCGCGTGAAACGCACTTCATGGTCGACGTCGCGCTGCACCAGCAGCAGCGTCGGTTCGTCCGGGGCGACGCGTGGCACGTGACCCGGGCCGATCTCCGCGACCGGCCAGCGGTAAGCCAGCGGCAGCGCAAGCGGTGACAGCACGGGCACGCCTTCGAGCAGGTCGCCTCCGGGATCGTGCGCGGCTGGCTGCGCGTCGCTGGTGAACAATGCCTGCTCCATCCATTCGTAGTGCGCCAGTTCGGCAAGCCAGGGCTCTGGGTTGTCGCGCCCTCCAAGGAAAGCAACGAACTCGCCTGCGACCTGCGTGAACAACGGCGTCCTGCTGCGATGCCCAGCGTAGAACTCACGCACCAGCGCCTTCCACGTGGCGACGCCCAGGGTCTGGCGGATCACCGGGAAGCCGCCCGCAAGCAAGCCTTCAATCGAGTCGAAGAACAGTTCCCGGTACACACGCAGGCGACGCGCCTCGATACCGGGCGGCGGTGGGTTCGCGCGAGGATCGCGCAGATGAGCGGCCAGCATGAACTGCTGCTCGCGGAGGGTGTCATGCACGGAGTTGTCATGCATGCAACTGCTCCAGCAATCGCTGGCGGTCGCTGTAGACCGTCTGCATCATGCTGATCCGCCAGGTTTCGGCCAGCAGCTCCGCCAGCGGGGGAAAGTTGAAGTCGCGCTCCAGCAGCGTCGGACGCACACCGAATCGGCGATAGGCGCTGTCCAGCAGTGCCCACACATCGCCCTTGACCGGTCCGCCGTGCGTGTCGACCTTGAGGTCGATGTCCTCATCGTAGTGGCCGGCGATGTGGTACGACGCGATGCGCTCGCGCGGCAATCGAGCCAGGAAGTCCTTCGGATCGTAACCGTGGTTGATCGAGTTGACGTACAGGTTGTTGACGTCCAGCAGCAGGTCGGTGTCGGCCTCCACCAGGACGGCATTGATGAAGTCGATCTCGGCCAGCGCCTGGTAGGGCGCCGCGTAATACGAGACGTTCTCCACCGCGATGCGCCGGCCCAGCACGTCCTGCACCTGGCGGATGCGCGAGGCGACGTGGCGGACCGCTTCATCCGTGAACGGGATCGGCATCAGGTCGTAGAGGTGCCCGTCATCGGAGGTGTAGCTGAGGTGCTCGCTGTACAACGTGACGTCGTAGCGGTCGTTGAACTCGCGGGTGCGCCTGAGCAGTTCCATGTCCAGCGGCCCGGTCCCGCCCAGTGACAACGACAGGCCGTGGGCACTGATCGGAAAGCGCGACGACAGCCGCTCCAGTGCCTCGCCGTACTTGCCGCCCACGCCGATCCAGTTGTCCGGGGCGACTTCGAGGAAATCCACGGCGCCATCGTCCATGGCCAGCAGCTCGGGAATCAGTCCGCGGCGCAGACCCAGGCCGGCGGAAGTGCGTGTTTCGATGGTGCGCATGGTGGTGTTCCCGGGTAGGAGTCCCTGCGGCAAGGTCGCCGCAGGGACGAGAAGCGGAGAGGTTGTTACTCCGGGAAGGCCGCGAACCGGCCGATCGGCAGCTTCTTGCCGTTGGCCTCGTAGCGGGCCTTGGTGTAGTCGTACGCCTCGCGCTCGGAGATGAAACCGTCGCGATTGCTGTCCTTGTCCGACCAGCCCTGTCCGTTCGGGACTACCTTGAGGTACTCGGCCTTCGACACCAGGCCGTCGTCGTCGGTGTCGGTCTTGCTGAAGCGCGAATCGCCGCACTGGCCTTCGCCGCACTTGCCTTCGGCGGTCTTGCTGGCGCTGGTGATCTTCTCGGCCTTGCCTTCGCTGGCACCGCACTTACCTTCACCACACTTGCCTTCGGCAGCGGCATGGCTTGCGCCGAGCATGTAACCCTGCGACAGCGGCTGCATGGCGAATGCGGAACCACTCAGGACCAGACCGGCCAGGGCGACGCCGAGCATGCCGGCGGTGTTGCGGTTGTTGATACGGGACATTGCATTTCTCCAGGGGGTGGGGTGCACGGCGTTGACGTGCGGGGTAGACACCGCGGAATGCGGCGAAATCGGGGTGAAAGGACAGCGCGGTGATCAGGCGGTGGCGAAGCGGCCGGCCAACCATGCGCTGCGGCGCGACCAGACCATCAGGGCGATGCCGGCGGCGGCAGTCACGCCACCGAACCAGGGCAGCAGCAACGACACGGTCACGCCGATGGCGAACAGCACCAGGCCCCACGCGGATCTGTCCGACGCAGCAGCGGTAACAGGCGTGGCGCGAACTGAATTCACCCAGTGGTCGATGCTGAAACGTCCGGCGCCGTTGAGCATCAGCGGCAGCAGCATCACCAGGTAGATCAACGGCAACTTGTAGTTGCCATAGCCGTCGTTGCTGATGGCGTAGCCCTGCCACAGCTCCGACAGGCTCGACCAGTCCGACGGCCAGTGCACGGCATGAATGGCGACAACCGTCAGCACCCAAAGCGTGGCAGCGGCGTAGCGCGTGCCAATGCCGAGCAGCAATGCGACGCTGCCGATCAGCTCGAACCAGGTCGCAAGTGTCCAGTTGACGTTGGCACCGAGCAGCGAGAACGGCAGCGGGAACTTGTCGCCAAGATCGGCGAACCAGTTGTCGCCGTTCAGCTTTTCGCGACCGGCTTCAAAGAACTCCCAGGCCAGCAGGGCGCGAAGGCCAAGCGGGGAGAGCCATTGGCCCACGCCGTCGACTCGGGACATCAGGCCAGGCGGTGCTTTTCGAACGGTCGTGGACATCGTGGTTCCTCGGAATGGGCGGTTGCTTTCGATGCCGCCATTTCGAGGTTTCGAGGTGTCGCGCAGTTGTCGCCAAACCCGTGGTTTTGTCTGCAAGCGTGGCCGGAGCCGCGGCCGATACGTTCCGATACAAAAGGCGCGGCCAAAATCTCGCGGCACCTCCCAGACGACATCGCCCCAGGTTTGTGCCGGGGGCGATATCTGCTCATGGGCCGATCGAGCGGGCGATCCGGCCGCGCTGGTTACCGCCAGCGCAGGCGGTCAGTGGCCGGCGCTCTGGCCGCCATCGACGTGCAGGATCTCGCCGGTGACGAAGCCTGCCGATTCCAGGTACAGCACCGCCTGGACGACGTCGCTGACCTCGCCCATGCGGGCCACCGGATGCAGCGCGGCCAGCCATTCGTGCGTCTCGACTGCGTGCAGCGGCGTCTTGATGATGCCAGGCGAGACCGCATTGACGCGGATGCCGCGCTTCGCATACTCGATGGCCAGCGACTTGGTAGCGGCGTTGAGACCGCCCTTGCTCAGCGATGCCAGCACCGACGGGACACCGTCGATCGCATGGTCGACCAGGCTGGTCGTGATGCTGACCACGTGGCCGCTGCCCTGCTTTTCCATGACCTTCACCGCTGCCTGGGTGAGGTTGAAGAAGCCATCGACGTTGATCGACAGCACCTTCGAATAGTCATCCGCGGTGTAGTCGGTGAACGGCTTGGCAATGAAAACGCCGGCATTGTTGATGACGGTGTCGATGCGGCCGAACCTGGCCATGCCTTCGCTGATGATGCGTTCGGCCACGTCGCGGTCGGCGATGTCGCCGGCAATGGTGAGGATGTCGGGATCGTTGGACGGCTTGATCGTCCGCGAGTTGGCGATGACGCTATAGCCGCGGTCGCGGAAGGCCTGGACCAGGCCTGCGCCGATGCCCTGGGATGCGCCGGTGATGGCGACGACTTTACGTGAGGTGCTCATGGTGGTGTCTCGAAGTTTGGGGGGAGGGCGGAGGAGCCAACGGTTGCTGGCGATTCCGTCGGGGCCCAATCTAGGAGCGAAACACCCGCCTGCGAATCCACGGCGTCCGGCGATTACCCTTCCGCAAAACGATGCAATGCCGGTGGAGCCGGCTGTCGACTATGCCTTCGGCGACAGCCGCGCAAAGGTCGCGCGCAGGCGCGGCAGGGCGAAGTCGACAAAGGCGCGTACCTTCGGGACGGACAGGCGACCCTGCGGCGACACCAGGTGCACCGGAATGGGGGTCGGTTCCACGCCTGCAAGCACAACGCGCAGCGCCTCCGCTTCGATCTCCGGGGCGACGTGATAGGACAGCAGGCGTGTGACGCCATGGCCATCCACGGCCGATGCGATCGCGGCGCGGACGTTGTTGACGACCAGTCGCGGCGTGAACGACACCGAGCGCGCGATGGTGGAGCCTTCCGCCGGCGGGAAGCTCCACGAATCAAGACCGGAATGTGTCAACGCGATGATCTGGTGCTTGGACAGGTCCGCGATTTCCTCGATGCGCGGATGCGCCGCCAGGTAGCGCGGCGATGCGACGACGACACGGCGGACTTCACCCACGCGATGGGCGACCAGTGTCGAGTCGGCCAGATGGGTGATGCGCAGTGCCAGGTCCATGCCCTCATCGATGAGATTGACCGGGCGTTCGAGCAGATGCATGCGGACGTTGACCGTCGGGTACTCGTCCATGAAGGCATCGACGACAGGGCGCAGCAGTTCAACGCCGGAGAACATCGTCGAGGTGATCGTCAGCGTGCCGCGCGGGACGGAGCGCTCGCCTGCGGCTTGGCGGTCGGCTTCCTCCAGATCGGCAAGGACCTTTCGGCAGGCCAGCGCGTAACGCTCGCCGGCCTCGCTGAGCTTGATCGAACGCGTTGTCCGATGCAGCAGCGGTACGCCGACATGGGCCTCGAGGTAGGCGACCGCCCGACTGACCGCGGCCGGCGAGCGGCCAGTCTTCCGGCTGGCACCGGCGAGGCTGCCCTCGTCCAGCGCAGCAATGAAGATCTTCATGGCCTCGATGCGATCCACCAATTCACCGTGCTCCGCAGAGCCTGACCGATCCGGCTGCGATTGGATCACAGCCGGACGCGCAGTGCATTGGCACGCCAATTGCCGACGCGATTGATCGCACTGGCGTTGCAGAAAGCGCAAGAGTGGCTGCCGGACGTCGGCGATTCCGCTTGTGCGCTCCCGATCGCAGACTCTGGTCACTTCCCCCCGCACCGGAGTTCCACCATGAAACTGCATCTCCTCGCTTCGGCGGTCCTTGTCGCCGGACTGGCCGTCGCCACTCCCGCCTTCGCCCAGAAGCCCGCAACGACCACCGCGTCTTCGGCCACCGCCTCAAAGCAGCAGATCAATGTCACCCGTGTCACCCCTGAATACTGGCGCGTGACCTTCCACAACCCGCCGTACAACATCTACGGGCCGGAGACGATGCCGCAGTTGAACGAAGTCGTCACCGCAATGGAAACCGATCCGAAGGTCAAGGTAGTCGTGTTCGACAGCGACGTGCCGGATTTTTTCCTGACTCACTACGACTTCGTGCCGCCGCTGACCGATACGACCAGCCTTCCTCCGGGTCCGACCGGCTTGCCGCAGCTGCCGGACATGCTGGTGCGAATCAGCAAGGCGCCGGTCGTGTCGATCGTGTCGATCCGCGGTCGCGCCACCGGCGTCGGCAGCGAGCTCGCTCTTGCCAGTGACATGCGTTTCGCCAGCCGCGAGAAGGCGATCCTGTCGCAATGGGAAATCGGCGCAGGCCTCGTGCCCGGTGGTGGCCCGATGGCGCGCCTGCCGCGCCTGATGGGACGGGGTCGCGCACTGGAAGTGCTGCTGACCGGCAACGACATCGACGGCGAGCTCGCCGAGAAGTACGGATACGTCAACCGCGCGCTGCCCGATGTCGAGCTCGACAAGTTCGTCGACACGATGGCCCGCCGCATCGCCCGCTTTGACAAGCAGTCGATTGGCGACATCAAGCGCCTGGTCGATGCCTCCAGCCTGCCGGAGAACGAAGCCATCGCCGCCGAGTGGGAGGGGTTCATCGGGTCGGTCAAGCGCCCGGCCGCGCAGCAGCGGATCGGCAAACTGATGGAACTCGGCCTGCAGAAGAACGCGGACGTCGAGAAGCGCATCGCTCATTACACCGGCACGCTGGGCGAACCGTAAAAACCCGTAACCCGGGTGGGGCCAAAGGCCTGACCCGGGCTCCGTGCGCCTCCAACCCGGGTGCGGCCTTTGGCCTTACCCGGGCTACGTCCAGACCGAATCGCGATGCACGCGATCATCGATTCCGAGCCTGGTTGCGCCGGCGCCGCGCATGGCAGTTATGATCCGACCGTGCCTTCATTAATTGCAGCCGCTCTCGATGCCCTGGTGTTCGTCGTCCTCGCCTGGTGCGTGTGGCGCGCGCTGGGCCGATCCATACCGATCGCGGTGATCCCGATCGTGATCGGACTGGCGCTGGCTGCCACGGGCGCCATGCCCCACGCGCTGGGTCTGCCCTCCGCCCTCGGCGACAACGTCGGGTGGGTGGGCGTGTTGCTGCTGGCCTTCACGGCCGGGCTGGAGACGCGCGAGGCCGCCCATCTTCCCGCGCAGGCCGGCGTCGCATCCGACAAGCAGGCGCGCACGATTCGCTTCCTGCTCAGCGCCGCGGTCGCGCTGCTGCTGCCTTTCACCGTCGGAACCGTCGCGGCCCACTTCTACTTCACGGCATTGCCCGGCTGGGCCGCGCCACGCGGCGGCGAATGGCTGGGGTCGGTCGCGATTGGTTTGTGCCTGGCCGTCAGCGCGCTGCCGGTGCTGATCGGCATCGTGCGCGAACTCGGCCCGCTGCATCGTCCGCTCTCGCAACTGGCACTGGGCATCGCAGTGATCGACGACGCCGTGCTGTGGATCGGGCTGGCCCTGGTGCTGCTCGTGGCCGATGGCGGATCGCTGCAGGACGGAGCAAGCGGGGCGCAGGTTCTCGCGCTGATGCTGGTCGTGGCGATGGCGATCACCGGAAGCGCGGTCAAGCGCCGCGATGCAGCGCCGCCAAAATGGCTGGTGTGGATGGTGCTGCCAATATTCCTTGCCGGCGGCTCCTGGTCGACATCGCAATTGGGGCTGCATGCGCTGCTGGGCGCCTACTTCGCCGGTGCGATGGTGCCCCGATCGTGGGCGCGGCAGGTGCCGGTCGAGCGCATCGGCCAGTTCGCGCTGGTCGGACTGGCGCCGCTCTTTTTCGGTCACAGCGGCCTGAGGATCGATGGTGAGGTGCTGGGCTGGGCGTCGCTGCAGGCATCCATCGCCTTGCTGGTGCTGGCCGTCGCCGCCAAGCTTGCCGCCGTGCTGCTGTATCCACCGGCGCCACGGCTGCCGCGCCGCGAAGCACTGGCCGTCGGCGCGCTACTGCAATGCAAGGGTCTGATGGAAATCGTGGCGGCCACGATCCTGCGCGACAAGGGGCTGCTGTCGGAGCATGCGTTTGCGGCGCTGGTGACGCTGGCGGTCTTGTCGACGTTGCTTACCGGGCCTGCGTTCCGCTGGCTGGTGCGCGATCGGGCAGCCCAGGCACCCAGCCGCGAGATGGCCTGAGCCGCAAGAACCCCGGGTGCGCTCCGCTTACCCGGGCTACGCTTCAGGTCGTAGCCCGGGTAAGCGAAGCGCACCCGGGTCGAGACGCGGAAACCACCCGGGTGCCAGCCGGATCGAGTCCGGGGCACACGGGCTACGCCTCGGCACTAATGCCGCGGGTGCAGCAACGCTGCTCCCTCTGCCGGGCCCATGTGCTCGGCCACGCGCGAGCCACGCATGCCGTACCAGGCGATGTACGCGTAGCAGGCAAGCGGCACCGCGAACGCGGCCTGGATGCCGATGCTGTCGGCCAGCGTGCCCTGCAGCATCGGCACCAGCGCGCCGCCGACGATCGCCATGACCAGCAGGCTGGAGGCCTTGCCGGTCATCGGGCCCATGCCCTCGATCGCCGAAGCGAAGATGGTCGGGAACATGATCGAGTTGAACAGCCCGATCGCCAGCACGCTCCACATCGCGAGGTGGCCGTGCGTGCCCATCGTCGTCGCCAGCAATGCCGCAGCGACCACCGCGAACAACGCCAGCAGCTTGCGCGCATCGATCACGGTCATCAGTGCCGCGCCGATGAATCGGCCGACCATGGCGCCGCCCCAGTAGTAGACGAGGTAGCGGCTGGCCGTGGCTTCGCTCAGGCCGCCGATGTCGGGCTGGGCCATGTAGTTGATCAGGAAGCTGCCGATCGAGACCTCGGCGCCGACGTAAAGGAAGATCGCCAGCACGCCCCAGCGCAGGTGCGGGAAGCGCAGCGTTTCGCGGTAGGTGTGGTGCAGCGTGTCGCCGGCGTCTGTGGCTTCACGCAGCGACGGGATCCGCAGCAGCAGCAACAGCGCCGCCATGACCAGCAGGCCGCCGGCCAGCAGCAGGTACGGCACCTGCACGGACTGCGCCTGCGAGGTCTTGTACGCGGCCAATGCGTCGGGCGCCATGGCTGCCAGCTGGTCCGCGCCCAGCACCGCGCCGGACAGGATCAGCGGCCCGATGAAGAACGGGAAGACCGTGGTGCCCAGCGAGTTGAGCGCCTGCGCCAGGTTGAGGCGGCTGTGCGAAGTGGCCGGGTTGCCGAGCAGACTGATGTACGGATTGGCCGCGACCTGCAGCAGGGTGATGCCGCTGGCCAGCACGAACAGCGCCGCCAGGAAGACCGCGTAAGACGGCAGCCGCGCCGCCGGATAGAACATTGCCGCGCCGACCGCCGCGGTGACCAGGCCGATGACGATGCTCGGCTTGTAGCCGATCCGCGACACGATCGCGCCCGAGGGCAGCGACATCAGGAAGTAGGCGCCGAAGAAGGTGAACTGGATCAGCATCGTCTGCGCGTAGTTCATCGCGAAGACGGCTTTCAGGTGCGGGATCAGCACATCGTTGAGGCTGGTCATGCCGCCCCACGCGAAGAAGATCAGGCTGATGATCGCGATGGTGACCGGGTGGGACAGCTGGCGTTGCTTCATGTGGGCTCCGCTGACAAAGGGAATGCGGGCATCAATGGCCGCCCGGCGCGTTGCTGGCTGCAGCCTGTTGCTGCCTGACGTGGCTCATGATGTTGACGAACGTATCGACCCAGTACTCATCACGGTGCAGGGCCAGGTAGTCGAGCAGTTCCTCGTGCGCTTTCGCCGAAGTGGTGAGGTAATCGCCACCGACGCCGTGGAAGGTGAAACTCACCAGGCCGTGCTTGCGCCTGGCCTCCTTGACCAGCTTGATCATGTCCTGGCCCGACATGCCGTCGGTCGAGACGACGGTAACCGCGGCGGGATCCATACCGGCGACATCGGCGGTGATTGCGTTGCCGCCGACGCGGACACCAACGAAGGCGTCGGCGACCAGGGCGAGGTAGTTGCCGTCTTCGGCAATGGCCTCGTTGCAGGGCAGGGCGAGCGTGCGCCGGGTCTTGCCGTCGATGGCATTGAGCATCGTGCTGGCGAGCAGCACCTGTTCCTTCATCTGCAACGCCGAGGTTGTCTCGAGGTCGCGTTGCGGCTCGACCCATTCGTGGCCCTTGGCTGATCGCGTGCACTGGTGGAACAGGGTGTGGTTTCCCAGCTCATGGCCGTTTGCCGCGGCGGCGCGCCAGTCGGCAAGGCGAACGGCCACCGGTTTGTTGGCCATCACCAGGTAGAACGAGCCCTTGAAGCCGTGCTTGTCCAGCGCAGGGATGGCGATGTCCAGCTGCGAATCGAGCGCATCGTCATAGCCGAGGCTGACCGCCGCCTGCCGGCCTTGCGGCCATGCGAACCGATCCGCGGCCGACGCGCCGGACGCGCCGCCAAGGGCGACCATCAGGGCTAGCGCCGCGGACGCGACGCGGGCCCTGGTCGAGCTATTTCGCCTTGCCACAGTCGATCGCATTGGCTTCCTTCGCCGCGCCGGCGACGACGGCGATGCGGGTAAAGGCGGCCGAGAACGGTGCCTGTGCAGACGCGCTGAAGGGAACATCGACGCCGCCGATGTCGACCTTGCGATCGGCGAAGCAGCGCAACGGCACGTTGATCGTCACCTTCTGGCCAACCCCGGCGGCGACCAGCTGCGGTGCGATGTCGAAGCTCGCCCCGACCTTGCCAGCGCTCATGCCCACCAGCACCGGCGACGTCGGTGCCTTGTGCACCACCACGTCGAACTGCAGGGCGCCGTCGGCAAATGCCAGCGCGTTGAGGTTGTTGGCGCCCGTACTGCGCGCCAGCAACCGCGCCGGTGCCAGCCACGTCACCTGCCTGGCGTCCTGCTGGGTGTTGATCTGCGTGGTGCCGACCCGCAGTGCCGGCTTGTCCTTCGGCCAGGTCACCGTGTCGTTGAGCGACGCGCCGAGCACGTGCACGGCTTCGCCAGCCTCGAGCTGCAGCTGGAAAGGGGCGGCATTGTTGGTGCTGAAGATCGGCAGCGAGGTCGCCGGGCCGCACGCGGCGATCTCGGGCTCGTCGAGCTTGGGCACCGACGCCGGCTTGCCATAGGTCAGGCCATAGCCGCGCTCGAACAGCGCGGGCCGCTTCGGATCCGGGCGGTTCTCCGGGGCAGGGCACGGCACGCCCGGCCACGAGAACGACAGGCGACCGCGGAAGTCGAAGCCGCCGGTCTTCGACGAGGCCACCAGCGCATCTGCAACGCCGGCACCTTCCGAACCGGGCAGCCATGCCGCCACGAATGCGTCGGACAGGTTGATCAGGTCGTTCGTGTAGAGCGGGCGACCAGACATCAAGACCGTCACGACCGGCTTGCCGTGCGCCGCAGCTGCCTTCAACACCGCGAGGTCTTCCGGATGGCGACTGCTGTGCGCCATCGGGTCGGAACCGATGATGTCGCCGTTGGTCTCGGCATACGGCGTCTCGCCGATCACCGCCACGACTGCGTCGAACTTGCCGGGGTCGGTCATGGTGCCGGTCGGGTCGAATGTCACCCGGTCCGCGCCAAGCGCATCACGCAGGCCGGCCAGCACCGTATCGGCGTTGAGGTAGTCGGCGTTGACGTTGTCGGTTCCCTGCCAGGTCAGCGTCCAGCCGCCGGTCTGGTTGACGTAGCTGTCGGCGCTCTTGCCGACCACCAGCACACGCTGGCCACGCTTGAGCGGCAGCGCCTTGCGCTCGTTCTTCAGCAGGACCAGCGATTCGCGCACCGCCTGGCGGGCGAGGTCGCGGTGCACCAGGGCGTCGGCCTTGCCGGCGAAGCGGCCGTCCGAGGGCTTGCGGTCGAACAGCCCGGCGCGCAGCTTGACCCGCAGGATGCGGGTGACGGCGTCGTCGATCCGCGCCATCGGGATCGTGCCGTCCTCGACCTGCTTGATCGTGTTGGCGATGAACGCCTTCCAGTCCTCCGGCACCATCACCATGTCGATGCCGGCGTTGATCGCCTGCGGGCAACTGGCGTTACTGCAGCCGGGCACCTGGGCGATGCCGTTCCAGTCCGAGACGATGAAGCCGTCGAAACCGATCTTCTCCTTCAGCGCACCGGTCAGCAGCGGCTGCGCGCCGTGCATCTTGCCGTAGTCGACACCGCCTTCGACATCGTTCCAGCTGTTGAACGAAGCCATGACGGTCTGCACGCCGGCACCGATCGCACCGTAGTAGCCCTGGCCGTGGACGTTGATCATCTCCGCGCGCGGGATGGTCGCGTTGCCCTGGTCGCGGCCCATGTCGGTGGCGCCGTCGCCGATGAAGTGCTTGGCCGTCGCCACCACGTTGCCGTCGCCGCGCAGGTCGCCCTGCAGGCCCTTGATGTAGGACGCGGCGTACGCGTGCACCACCGACGGGTCCGACGAGAAGCTCTCGTAGCTGCGGCCCCAGCGGACGTTCTGGGCGACGGCGAGGGTGGGGGCGAATGCCCAGTCGATGCCGGTCGCGCGCGTGGCTTCCGCCGTCGCGCGGCCGATTTTCTCGACCAGTTGCGGGTTGTGCGCCGCACCCAGGCCGATGTTGTGCGGGAACAGGGTCGCGCCGACCACGTTGTTGTGGCCGTGCACCGCGTCGGTGCCCCAGATCAACGGGATCGGCGTCTTCACCGCGGCGCTCATCGATGCCTGGTGGTAGCTGTCGGCCAGCGCCAGCCAGTCCGCCACCGAGGCGTGCTTGTTCATCTCCGGCCATGAGCCGCCGCCGTTGAGGACCGATCCGATGTGCCAGGTCCGCACTTCCTCCGGCGTGATCGTCTTGATCTCCGGCTGCGTCATCTGCCCGATCTTCTCGGCCAGCGTCATCCCGGCGAGGATCGACTTCGCCCGTGCCTCGATCGCCGCATCGCGGCGTATGGCGCTGTCCACGTGCGGCCAGTCCTGCAGGGCAGCCGGTGCCGGGCCGGCGGCGGAACTGTTGCCACCATATAGGTAGAGCGCCGCACCAATCGCCAAAAGACTCGCTCCAACGATCACTCTCGCCTGCACGTTCTGCTCCCCACGGCTGGAATACTGCAGCGACAAGCCGGCCGTGATCGTGCCTCAGCAACGACCGCGCCGGCGATTTGACAGCGCTGTCAATACAAGGGCGGATGCGCCCTTGTCAACGTTGATGCCCGCATGGCGCGTCAATCCGAGCAGGCGTCGCGGTTCGTCGCCGGTGGCTGCTGCCTGGACTGTTGCGCCGCAGCAAGCCTTTGCGATGCATACTCTGGCCGTTCAGGTCCGTGTCGGGTCCCTGTCATCGCGGACTGGCACGGTTCTGGCAACATCTGCCGCGTTCCGTCCCCTGGAGCATCCGCCGCTCAATGCGTATTCGAATCGAGGATGTCGCCGCCGCCGCCGGCGTGTCGATGAAGACTGTCTCGCGCGTGCTCAACAACGAGCCGAACGTGCGCGAAGAGATGCGCGAGCGCGTCATGCAGGCGGTGACCGAGCTGCAGTACAAGCCCAATCCATCCGCGCGCAGCCTGGCGGGGCAGCGTTCGTACAGCGTGGCGCTGGCCTACAACAACCCGTCGCGCAACTACATGATGGAAGTGCAGAACGGCATGCTCGAGGCCTGCCATGCCAGCAACTACAACCTGTTCCTGGCGGCAGTCAGCCTGGGGCGCGAGCGCGTGGCCGACATCCAGGGCCTGTTCCGCAACTTCGGCCCGGATGGCGTGCTGCTGATCCCGCCGCTGACCGACGACAAGCTGATCATTGACGAGCTGGAGAAGATGGGCGTGCCGTTCGCCTGCATCGCGCCGAAGAACGCGGCCGGCCGGATCGGCGTGGCCATGGACGAGACCGCCGCGGTACTGGAGCTGATGGCGAAGCTGGTCGCGCTGGGCCACACCCGCATCGGACATATCAAGGGCGCCGCGGCGCACGGCGCCTGCCGCTGGCGCTTCGATGGCTACCGCGAAGGCCTGCGACGCGCCGGCATCACCTACGAACCCGATCTGGTGGTCCAGGGCGCCTTCTCCTTCGAGTCGGGCTGTGCCGGCGCCGAGGCCCTGCTCGACCTGCGCAAGCCGCCGACCGCCATCTTTGCCGCCAACGACGACATGGCCGCAGGCGTGATCCGGGTCGCGCGCGAGCGTGGCCTGAACGTGCCCGGCGACCTGTCGGTGTGCGGCTTCGATGACACGCCGATCTCGCGCCATATCTATCCATCGCTGACCACCATCCGCCAGCCGACGTCCGAGATGGGGCGTCTCGCCACACTCGAACTGCTGGCCCGGATCAAGTCGCCCGAAGCAGGGCGGATGTTGCATGTCGACCATGCATTGGTGCTGCGCGAGTCGACGCAGGCGCCCGCGCGCCGCCGCTGAGACCGCTTCCGGTTTGTGTTGACGGCAAGCCTCTGACTCACTTGCTTATGACTCGAATGCACATGGGCCCGGTGCTCATGTGCAATGTGAGTCGTCGCATCAGCGAATATGTCGATGCTAGCGCTAACACTTGTTGAGAACTGACGCGTCGCGCGCGCTGCGCACGCCGTTTATCGCTGCACTGCACAACGAAAAAACGGGGAAAAACGCCGCTTTTGTGCCGAAATGCCCCGTTTGAGAGGTCAGTGTTGACAGCGCTGTCAATCGGACGTCAAATCGCCTCGCACTCAACATGCGGGTGGCGACGCCTGCATCTCTATCGTGAATTCTGGGGAGGAGTTTCGATGAAGCAGTCGCGTGTCGCCCCCAAGCGCACACTTCTTACGTCTGCACTGTTGCTGGCGCTGAGCCAGCCCTTGTATGCGCAACAAACCACCAACACCACCGGCACCACCGAGGCGGGACAACGCTCCGCAACGGTGGACGAGGATGCCAGGACGCTTGACACCGTCGTGGTCCAGGGCATCCGCGGAAGCCTGACCTCGTCGATGAACCTGAAGCGTGACTCGCAGGGCGTGGTCGACGGGATCGTGGCCGAGGACATCGGCAAGTTCCCGGACACCAACCTGGCCGAGTCGCTGCAGCGCATCAGCGGTGTGTCGATCGACCGGTCGCTTGGCGAGGGCGCACGCGTCACCGTCCGCGGCATCGGGCCGGACTACAACATGGTCATGCTCAATGGCCGGCAGATGCCGGCGTCGAGCAATGCCAACGGTGCCGGCGTGTCGAACTCGCGTGCCTTCGACTTCGCCAACCTGGCATCGGAAGCGATTTCCAGCGTCGAGGTCTACAAGACCAGCCGTGCCACCGTCCCGCCCGGCGGCATCGGCGCGACGATCAACATCCGCACCGCCAGGCCGCTGGAGTCCGAGCCGGTCATCAACGTCGGCATGAAGGCCGTGCACGACACGTCCAACGGCAACCTGCCCGATTCACTGCAGGGCAGCGACATCACGCCCGAGATCTCGGGCATCTTCAGCCAGCGCTACTTCGACGGTAAGTTCGGCGTCGCGTTGACCGGCAGTTACCAGGAACGTGACTTCGGCTTCAGCCAGGTCGGCGTGCCCAACGGCTGGCGTCCGTTCCGCGGTGACGAGAACAACTGGGGGACGATTCCGCAGCCGGGTACCCCTGGTTCGGAGAACATCACCAACCGCCCCGGTCCGACCGACATCTACTCGGTGCCGCAGAACCTCAACTACAGCGTCAACGGTGTGCAGCGCCAGCGCACCAACGGCCAGCTGACCCTGCAGTGGCAGCCGGTCGATAACGTCACCACGACGCTCGACTACACCTACTCCGAGAACAAGATCCAGCAGCAGCGCAACGAGCTGTCGGTGTGGTTCAACTACGGCCCGTCGGTCTCCTCCTGGACCGACGGCCCGGTGGCCGCGCCGCTGATCTACAAGGAAATCATCAACCCGGCCACCAGCGACGTCTCGATGGGTGGCATGCGCCTGGCCAACGTCAACGAGAACAAGTCGCTCGGCTTCAACGTCGACTGGCAAGTCAGCGACGCCCTGGACCTGTCCCTCGACTACCACAGCTCCTCGGCCGAAACGCGTCCGGACAGCCCGTGGGGCTCCGCTGGCGTGCTCGGCATGTCGGCGTTCGTGCGCGGCGACACCACCGCGGACTTCACCCGCGACTTCCCGGTGGTGACCATCGCGCTTCCGCCTGGCGTGGCGCAGGTGGAACCGTCGCAGGCACTGGTCTCGGGTTCGGTGTTCAACAACGCCTACAACAAGTCCGAGATCGAGCAGACCCAGTTCAAGGGCCGCTTCGAGTTCGGCGAGTACTCCGGGCTGGACTTCGGTGCCTCCTATACCGACGTAGAGAACCGCACCGCCTTCGGCTTCATGCAGCGCGATACCTGGGGCGGCGTCGGCACCGCGGCGGACTACGACGACAGCATCTTCTCGCCGGACAACATGGGGAACTACTTCGAGAGTTTCTCCGGCCATGACGCCGCGTCCTTCACCGACCGCTTCCTGCTGTTCGATTTCGATCGCCTGCGCGCACGGGCAGCGGAAGTGACCGGTCACCCCGAGTGGTACCGGGCGCCGGACGCATTCACCCGCGATCTGCGCACGGAAGAGAAGTCCACCGGCGGCTACATGCAGTACACGACCACGTTCAACTGGTCGATGCCGCTGAACCTGGCGGCCGGCGTGCGCTACGAGAAGACCGAAGTGACCTCGTCGGCTCTGGTGCCCAATGCCACCGGGATCTCGTGGAGTGCGGCGAACGAACTGAACCTGAACTTCGGCGACCCGGGCTTCGCAACGCTGCGCGGCGAGTACGACTACTGGCTGCCGAACCTCGACGCCAGCCTCGACATCACCGACAGCATCATCCTGCGCGGCAGCTACAGCCAGACCATCGGCCGGCCGGGCTGGGCGGACATCCAGGGCGGGCGCACGCTCGACCAGATCGTCCGCGTCGACGGCGGCACCGGCACCCAGGGCGATCCGACCCTCAAGCCGTTGGTGTCGGACAACTTCGACCTGTCGCTCGAGTGGTACTTCGCCGAGTCGAGCTACGTTTCGGTGGGCTACTTCCGCAAGGACATCGAGAACTACATCGGCACTTCGCAGATCGTCGACGTGGGCGGCAGCGACGGCGAGACGCCGTTCAACCTGCACACGCCGGTGGGCGGTGGCTACTGGAATGCGGCACTGGCCAATGGCTGCGCGCAGGCGGACGTGGTGTGCATACGCAACTACATCCTGGGCAACTTCAACGGCCAGCCGGGCGTGACGGCGACCGGCACCGATGTCAACGGCAACGCCACGGGCACGATCAACGGCCTGGCCAGCGATCCGCTCGCCAACTTCAGGATCACGACGCCGGCGAACAAGCAGGACTCGACCCTCGATGGCTGGGAATTCAACGTCCAGCACGTGTTCGGCGAGACCGGTTTCGGCGTCGCGGCGAACTACACCATCGTCGACAGTCCGGACCTGAACTACGACAACGCCCTGATCGGTGGACAGTTCGCCCTGGTCGGCCTCAGCGATTCGGCCAACCTGGTGCTGTTCTACGAGAAGTACGAC